>CAZHQA010000187.1:0-10647 GCA_964533955.1 uncultured Reyranella sp.
GGCGCGGCATGCGGGCATCCTTGGCCGGATAGAGGCGTCCGCCCGATGCGCGCACGATGTCGTCGAGCCGGGCGAACAGGGCAGGCACGGCCCGGCTGTTGCGGAAATCGAGCGCCAGGGTTACGCCCGGCTGGGGGAAGCTCAGCAAACCGGCCGGTGGACGCCGGCCGAAGGTCTTCAGCACGGCGAGGAAGGAGCCTTCTCCCGAGCGCCGGATGGCGTCGAGCATGTCACGCGTCGCCGCGAGGCCGGCCGGGTGCGGCACCACGCTCTGGTACTGAAAGAAGCCCGACGGCCCGTACAACCGGTTCCACTCGAGGATAGAATCGAGGGGATAGAGGAAAGGCTCGTGGTGCACCGTGCGCGGCCCGATCCGGCGGCGATTGACGGCGTAGTAGAGGGCGTTGAACGGCCGGAGCGACAGGCCGTTGACCAGCGACACCGGCGGAGTGAAGGGCATGCGCCGCCGTCGTTCGCGCCAGCGGCCGTTGCCGGCCGGCGCCGGGCGGGCACGCATGAACAGGCCGCGAACCGTTGCACCGGATGTGCAGTCGATCCATGACACGGTGTGCTCCCAACCGGCCTCCGAGGAGTCGGACAGGCTGAAGAATTCATCGAGGCCGCCAAAGGCCAGAGTCTCGGCCTCGAGCCACGGTCCCGCGCTCGGCCGGAGCTGCAATTCGGCCTCGACGATCACGCCGGTGAGACCCAGGCCCCCGACGGTCGCGGCAAACAGATCGGGCTTGAGGTCAGGCCCGCACTCGACGCTCTCGCCATCGGACCGAACCAGCCGCAGGCGGCGCACGTGCTCGCCGAAAGTGCCCACGACGTGGTGGTTCTTGCCGTGCACGTCGTTGGCGATAGCGCCGCCCACCGTGACGAGCTGCGTGCCCGGTGTCACCGGCACGCTCCAGCCCCGCGGCATCATCAGGCGCTGGATATCGCGCAAGACGACGCCTGCCTCGCAGGTCAGGCGGCCGGTCGCGGCATCGAAGGCAATCAGCCGGTCGAGGCCGCGCGTGCTCCACAGGATGCCGCGCGGGTTGAGGCTCACGTCCCCGTAGCTCTTGCCCAACCCGTGCGCGATCCCCGGGCCGCTGGCGCGCACCAGTTCAGCCGCGACGCGGTCGCGGTCGGCAAGCTCGATGACGTGGTGCGGATCGGCGCTGAGGCGGCCCCAGGACGATACCGGCCTCATGTGGACTATGGCTGCGGTTTCGATCTCATAGTATAGCCGAAAACGTGGCGACGGGCGCGGAGTCTATTCCTTCAACATCGGCGATCGAGCTGCTGCGGCTCGTGCGGCCGCGGCAGTGGATCAAGAATACCTTCGTCCTGGCCCCCCTGATCTTCGCCCGGGCCTATCTCGACGCCGCCTCGATCGAGAACGAGCTCGTAGCCTTCGCCCTGTTCTGCGTCGCCTCATCGGCGAGCTACATCGTCAACGACCTGCGCGATATCGAGCGCGACCGGCGCCATCCGGTGAAGAAGAGCCGCCGACCGCTCGCCGCCGGCACCGTGACGCCGCGGGCGGCGCTGATCCTGCTCGCGGTTCTCTATTGCGTGCTGATGGCGGGCTGGCTGTGGTCGCCCGCCGCCATGCTGCCGATCTGGGCCTATGTGCTGCTCAATCTCGCCTACTCGTGGTGGCTCAAGGACCAGCCCGTCGTCGACATCTTCTCGGTCGCCTCCGGCTTCGTGTTGCGCGTCTATACGGGGGCGGTGGCGATCGGCGTGCCGCTGTCGATGTGGATGGCGATCACCACGCTTTGCCTCGCGCTCTATCTCGCCGCCATCAAGCGGCGGCAGGAACTGGGCAGCACCGGCACTGCCTCGCGCGAGGTCCTGCAGAACTATTCGGTGGCGCTCGTCGATCGCTATGCCGAGATGTCGGCCACCGGCGCGCTGGTCTTCTACAGCCTGTTCGTCATCTCGACCAACTCGAGGCTCAGCATCACCATCCCCTTGGTGCTGTTCGGCCTCTATCGCTACTGGTACCTGGTCGAGGCACGCGACGGCGGCGAATCGCCGACCGACGTCATCCTCACCGACTGGCCGATGGCCATCGTCGTGCTGCTGTGGATCGGAGCCTGCGTCGCGGCGCTGTGGCCGTGAAGCACGTCCCCGTCCTCATCGCCGGCGGCGGCCCGGTCGGCATGACGCTCGCCCGCACGCTCGCCGGATTCGGCGTGCGCTGCCTGCTGGTCGAGCGCAACGACTCGACGACGCGGCATCCCAAGATGGACATCACCAACGGCCGGTCGATGGAGCTGTTCCGCCGGCTGGGCCTTGCCGACAGGCTGCGGGCCGCCGCCGTGCCGGAGGAGAACAACTTCGATGTCTCCTGGATCACGAGCCTGACCGATCGCGAGTTGCACCGCTTCCGCTATCCCAGCGTGGTCGAGAAGCGAGCCGAGATCCGGGCCAAGAACGACGGCACCCAGCCGCGCGAGCCGGCGATGCGGGTCAGCCAGGTCATGATCGAGCCGGTGCTGCGCGAGGCGATCGTCGACCATCCGCTCGTCGAGGCGCGCTGGGGCGTGGCGTTCGAGGATTTCACGCAGGACGGCGAGGGCGTCACCTGCACTCTGCGCGTCGCCGCCACCGGCAAGGCCGAGCAGGTGCGCTGCGACTTCCTGGCCGGCTGCGACGGCGGCTCCTCGATCGTGCGCGACAAGCTCGGCATCGGGCTCGAGGGCAAGGCCGCGGTCGCCCATCGCTACATGATCCATTTCCGCTCCGACGCGCGCGATCTGCTGCAGGCCTTCGGCGTCGCCTGGCACTACCAGACCGACAAGGGCACGCTGATCGCCCAGGATGACAAGGACACCTGGACCCTGCAGACGCGCCCGCCCGCCGGGGCAGATCCGTCCGCCATCGATCCCGGCCCGATCCTCGACGCGTGGGCCGGGCGATCGTTCGCGCGCAAGGTCCTGGTCGCAAACCCGTGGTTCACGCACCTGCTGCTGGCCGAGCGCTACCAGGGTGACCGTGTGTTCCTGGCCGGCGATGCCGCGCACCAGTACATCCCGACCGGCGGCTACGGCATGAACACCGGCATCGGCGACGCGGTCGATCTCGGCTGGAAGCTCGCGGCGACCGTCAAGGGCTGGGCGGGACCGGGCCTGCTCGCATCCTACGAACGCGAGCGCCGGCCCGTCGGCCTGCACAACCGGCTGGGCTCGGAGCGCCATACCGGCGTCCGGCTCAAGATCGCCGAACTCTACCAGCGCGTGACCGATCCCGATGCGCTCGGTCGTGCCATTGCCGCGCTCGGCAACGCCGAGAACGAAAGCTGGGGCCTCGAGTTCGGCTACCGCTACGACGGTGTCGAGGGCGATCCAGTCGATTACCGGCCGACCACGGCGCCGGGCGCGCGCCTGCCGAGCGTGTTCCTGGCCGACGGCCGCGCGCTCTATGACGAGCTCGGGCCCTGGTTCACGCTGCTGCGCTTCGGCGATGCCGATCCCTCGCCGCTGATCGACGCTGCGCCGATGCCGCTCACCACGGTGATCGTGGACGATCCCGCCGTCGCGCCGATCTACGAATCGAGACTCGTGCTGGTGCGGCCGGACACCCATGTCGCCTGGCGCGGCAATCACTGCAATGATGGCCACGCTGTCTGGAACCAGGTGCTCGACGGGAGGCTGGCGTGAGAGTCGCGGTCATCGGTGGCGGCATCGGCGGGTTGTCGGCCGCGCTGCACTTCCTGCAGGCCGGCATCGACGTGCAGGTCTACGAGCAGTCGCCGCGCATCGGCGAGATCGGGGCCGGCATCCAGATCAGCCCCAATGCCTCGCGGCTCCTGATCCGGCTGGGCCTCAAGCCCGCGCTTGACCGGGCGGGCGTGCGGCCGCAGGCCGTGCATCAGAGGCGGTGGGACGACGGCCGCACCTTGCAGCGCGCGCCGGTCGGCGCCGAAGTCGAAACGACGTTCGGCGCCCCCTACTATCACTTCCATCGCGGCGACCTGGCGGAACTCTTGGGTGCAGCGGTGCCGGCGGAGCGGCTGCACGTCGGCCACAGGCTGGTCGGCCTCGAGCGCAAGGGCGAGCGCACGGTCGCGCGCTTCGAGAATGGTGAGGCGAACGAGGTCGATCTGGTGGCTGGCGCCGACGGCATCCATTCCCGCGTGCGCCATCTGCTGTTCGGGCCCGAGAAGCCGCGTTTCACCGGCTGCGTCGCCTGGCGCGGCCTGGTGCCGGCCGAACGCGTGCGGCATCTCGGGATCGAGGTCGCGTCGCACAACTGGATGGGGCCGGACGGCCATGTCGTGCATTACTGGGTGGGCGCCGGGAAATTCATGAACGTCGTCTGCGTCACCGAGCACGGCGAGTGGACCGAGGAGGGTTGGACGACGCCTGGCAAGGTCGAGGACGCCCTCGCGCGCTTCGAAGGCTGGCATCCGACGGTGCGGGCGCTGATCGGCTCCTTCCCCGAGACCTTCGTGTGGGCCCTGCACGATCGCCTGCCGCTGTCGCGCTGGAGCGACGGGCCGGTCACGCTGCTCGGCGATGCCTGCCATCCCATGCTGCCCTTCATGGCCCAGGGCGCGGCGCAGTCGATCGAGGACGGCGCCACGTTGGCCGCGCTGCTGAAGCTTGTGCCGGACGACATTCCGGTCGCGCTGCAGCGCTACGAAGCGCTGCGCAAGCCGCGCGCCACCCGCCTGCAGGAGGCGAGTGCGGCCAACCGCGTGCGTTTCCATCTGTCCGACGGGCCCGAGCAGCAGCAGCGCGACGCCGCGATGGCCAGCTCCGGCGACCGCTCGATCGCCAACATCGGCTGGCTCTACATGCACGATGCGTCGGCGGTGGAGATGTGACGCCACCCCATCGCCCTCGTATGACGACGGCACGCCGGACTGCGACGAGGGAAAGAAAGCTGCCACGCCGTGTCCACGTCCGAAAATCGCCAGACGCTTCGCCGCCGTCCGGCCACAAGCAGGTCATGACAGACAAGATCTACGGCACGGTGAACGCCGAGCGGCAGAAGACGATGACCGGCCTTGAATTCGTGCATGGGCTGGCCGACGGCACGCTGCCGCTCAATACCATTGCCCGCACGCTGGGCTACGACATCGTCGAGGCCGAGGCAGGCCGCGTCGTGGTCACCGCCGAGCCGCGCGACATCCATCTCAACCCGGCGGGCACCGTGCATGGCGGGCTCGCCGCCACCATGCTCGACAGCTGCATGGGGCTCGCCATCCGCTCGACACTGGGGAAGGGCGTCGATTCCACGACGCTCGAGTTCAAGATTTCCTTCTCGCGGCCGATCACGCCGGCGACTGGCCCGATCCGGGCCGAGGGCAGGGTGATCAATTGCGGCCGGCGGGTCGGCATCGCCGAGGGTCGCGTGACCGACCGCAACGGCCGCCTGCTGGTCCACGGCACCACCACGTGCCTGATCTTCGAGAGCTGAGGCGCCCTTCTCTATGAGGGCATGACGATATCTCGTTTGGCGGTGCGGGCCTCGCGCGGCCTATTCTGGCACCGGCAGCGGGAGGATGGACATGATCGAAGTGAACGGGCTGGCCCACGTCATCCTGACGGTGAGCGACTGGGACAAGGCGCGCGCCTTCTATGCCGAGCTCTTGCCCTTCCTGGGCATGAAGAAGGTGTTCGACGGCAACAACTTCCTCTATCACGTGGGCGGCCGCACCGCGATCGGCATCCAGCGCTGCGCTGACGAGCACGGCGGCCAGCGCTTCGCGCAGAACCGCATCGGGCTCCATCACCTCTGCATCCGCGCCCGCAGCCGCGAGGACGTCGACAAGGTCGCGGACAAGCTCAAGGCGATGGGCGCGCATGTCGACCGCGGACCAATCGAGGGCAACTTCGCGCCGGGCTATTACTACATCGTCTTCGAGGATCCCGACGGCATCCGCCTCGAGGTGAACTTCATTCCCGGCAAGGGCCTTCTGGCGCAGGACCCGCCGATCAATCCCAGCAACGATCCGAATTGGGACCAGAATTCGGGCCGACCAAAGTTCTGATTGCCGGGGGCGCGCCACTCCAGTGGCGCGCGCCTAGTTTCACTTCCCCAGCACCTCGCGGGTGTGCTCGCCGAGCTTGGGCGCCGAGCGGGCCGAGGTCGGCCGCTTGCGGTCGAAGGTGATCGGCAGGCCGACCACCTTGGGATCGCCGCCGGGCAGTTGCTGCATCAGTTCGGAGGCGGCGAACTGCGGCGTGTTGGCGAGTTCGGCGATGTCGTTTACCGCGGCGCAGGGAACGCCCGCCTTTTCCATTGCCTCGACCCATTGATCGCGCGTCTTCTTCTTCATCGCCGCGGCGATCATCGGCAGCAGCTCGGTCTTGTTGGCGACCCGGGCCGCGCTCTTGGCGTATTTCGGGTCGGTCGCCCAGTCGGGGTGGCCGAGCACCTGCGCGCAGCGCGCCCACAGCCGGTCGTTGCCGGGCGCCAGGCAGAGCGAGAGGCCGTCGGCGCAGTCGAAGGTCTGGTAGGGTACGATCACGTTGCCGCCGGTGCCGTGGCGCTGCGCCACGTTGCCGGTGGCGACGTAGGAATTCACCTGGCCCTCGACCCAGTGCACCGCCGAATCGAACAGCGAGGTGTCGACCAGGCAGCCCTTGCCCGTCTTGTCGCGCTGGCGCAGCGCCGCCAGCGCGCCGATGGCGCAGAACATGCCGGTCGCCTTGTCGTTGATCGAGGCGCCGCAAAAGGTCGGCGGATCCTCGGGCCGGCCGGTCACGCTCATCATGCCGCCATAGGCCTGCAGCAGGGGATCGAAGCCCGGCTTCATCTTGAGCGGCCCCTGGTAGCCGAACGCCCAGATCGAGCAGTAGATCAGCCGCGGATGGCGCGCGAGCATGGCCTCGGGTCCGATGCCGATCTCGTCGACCACGCCCGGTCGCAGGTTCTGGATCAGGATGTCGGCGGTCTCGCAAAGCGCGTGCAGCCGGTCGATGTCGGCGGCGAGCTTGAGGTCGAGCACGACCGAGCGCTTGTTGCGGTTCTGCGAATAGAAGTAAAGCGAGGTCTTGCCGTCCGGCCCGAACGGCGGGCCCCAGATACGCGCGTCGTCGCCGCCGTCGGGCTTCTCGATCTTGATCACGTCGGCGCCCATGTCGGCCATGATCACGCCGGCCAGCGGCCCGGCGAGCGCCTGGCCGACCTCGATGACGCGGACTCCTTCAAGCGGCAGCATGTGGTTCCTCGAACGGTCTTCAGGTATGCGCGGCCAATCCTACGCTGTTACGTTTGGCGCGCTAGACAGATTGGGGCGGACCGCTAGGCTCTTCTGCCAGCTGTCAGGGGGGTGGTCGAGGTGTCGAACAATCCGAAGGTTCTGATCTCGGGCGCCGGCCCGGTGGGGTTGACGTTCGCCAACGAGATGGCACGCCATGGCGTGGCGGTGCGCATCGTCGACAAGAACACGGAGCGGACCGACAAGTCCAAGGCGCTTGTGCTGTGGAGCCGCACGCTCGAGCTGCTCGACGATGCAGGTTACGCTGCCCCCTTCCTGCCGGCGGGTTTCCAGTGCCACGGTGCGCAGATTTCGAACGGCAAGGCGATCGTTGCGTCCGTCGGCTTCGATTCCGTCGACAGCCGCTTTCCCTATGCCCTGTTGATCCCGCAGAGCGAGACCGAGCGGGTGCTCGAGGAGCAGCTCGCCCGGCGCGGCGTCAAGGTCGAGCGCCAGAGCGAACTTATGTCGTTCGCGGACAAGGGCGACGCGGTCGAGGCGACGCTGAAGAAAGCCGACGGCGCCAGCGAGACGCTGACCGCCGACTGGCTGGTCGGCTGCGACGGCGCACATTCGGCGGTGCGGCACGGGCTCGCCTTCGGTTTCGAAGGCACGACAATGGACAGCGACTGGTGGCTGGCGGACGGTCACATCGACGGGCTGAAGCCGCACGACAAGCTGCACATCTTCTGGCACCGCGACGGGATCCTGGCCTTCTTTCCCATGATCGGCGACCGCTGGCGGGTGATCGGCGACCTTGGCGCGGCGACGGGCAGCGGTCATCGCCCCGATCCGACGCTGGAGGAGATCAACGCGATGCTCGCCCATCGCGGTTCGCCCGGGATCGTCATGACCCAGCCGATCTGGCTGTCCACCTTCCGCATCAACGAGCGCAAGGTGAAGGCGTACAGCAAGGGGCGCGTGTTCCTCGCGGGCGATGCCGCCCACATACATAGTCCGGCCGGCGGGCAGGGCATGAACACCGGCATGCAGGACGCCTTCAACCTCGCCTGGAAGCTCGCGCTGGTGATCAACGGTTGTGCGCAGCCGTCGTTGCTCGATAGCTATTCGCCCGAACGTTCGGCGGTGGGCGATCGGGTGCTGCGCAACGCCGGCGTGATGACGGAGGCGGCGATCCTGCGCAATCCAGCGCTGCAGGCCGTTCGCAACACGGTAGTGAGATTCGCCACCGGCTTCCCGCTGGTGCAACACAAGATCGCCAACCAGCTGTCCGAGATGGATATCGGCTATCCCGACAGCCCGTTGACCGTGAAGGGTGCTCACGTCGCCCATGGGCCGAAGTCCGGCGAGCGCTGGCCCGACCGCCTGCCGGCCGGCGCCGGCGGTGCGAAGTTCGCGGCGCACGGCCCGGCAGAGTGCGTGACGGCCCTGGCCGCCAAGTTCCCCAGGCTGGTACAGGCCGCCCCGACCGAGGATCCAGCCCACGTCACGGCGCTGCGACTGATCCGGCCGGACGGCTATGTCGGCTTCGTTTGCCAGGCGCACGACGTGCCGAAAGCCGAGGCGTATCTCGCCGCGCTCGCGGTCCGCTAGGCCGGTTTCGCCACCGCATCTACTGGCGGCATGTCGCGGGCGGGGCTAAGCTCGCGCCGCTGACTAGCGTCGCTTACCCGCCAGCCAATGGCGGCGGGTCCGTTGCCAGTACCAAAAAGACAATCCGTGCGTTTTTTCGTGTGCACAGCGTTCCTTCAGGGAGGACGAATGTCATGCCATCCAGAAAATTGTCGCGTCGTGGAGTCGTGGCCGGAGGCGTTGCCGCCGGTCTTGTCAGTGCGCCGTTCGTGCGCAGTGCTCATGCTGCCGGAACCTTGACCATCGGGCTGTGGGACCACTGGGTTCCCGGCGCCAACGAGGTGCAGTCCGCCATCATCAAGGAATGGGCGGACCGCGAGAAGGTCGAGGTCAAGGTCGATTACATCACCAGCCAGGGCAACAAGCTGTTGCTGTCACTGGCCTCCGAGTCGCAGTCCAAGTCCGGGCACGACATCATGGAATTCACCAACTGGGAGGCGGCCCAATACAGCGCCTCGCTCGAGCCGATGGACGACGTCGTCAAGCGGGTCGTCGAGAAGAACGGGCCGATCGATCTGGCGGTGAAGTATCTCGGCTTCTACGAGGGCAAGTGGCTGGGCGTGCCCATGACCCGCGGCACGCTGCTGCTCGGCTGCTGCGCGCGCTTCGACATGATGAAGGACGCCGCCGGCATCGACGTGCAGGCGCTCTATCCGGCGGGCAAGCCGCCCAACGACGCGAGCTGGACCTGGGATTCCTTCCTGGTCGCGGCCGAGAAGTGCCACAAGGCCGGCGTCGGCTTCGGCCTGCCGCTCGGCATGACCACCGATACCAACCAGTGGGTCGGCGCGCTGTTTCTGGCTTATGGTGCCGCACTGATGGACGCCAAAGGCAACGTCACGGTGCGCACCGACCCGGTCAAGCAGGTGATGGACTACGGCAAGCGGATTGCCGCGTTCTGCCCGCCCGACGCCCCGGCGTGGGACGATGCCTCCAACAACAAGTGGCTGCTCGCCGGCAAGGGCGCGCTGATCTTCAATCCGCCGAGTGCCTGGGCGGTTGGCAAGCGCGACGCGCCGCAGGTCGCCGAGAAGTGCTGGTTCACCGGCTTCCCCAAGGGGCCGCAGGGCCGGTTCAATCCGATACTGCCGCGCTTCTACGGCGTGTGGAACTTCTCGAAGAACAAGGAGGCGGCCAAGAGCCTGCTCGAGTTCCTCGCCCTGCGGCAGAACGCCGAGAAGCAGGTGGCGGCGAGCCAGGGCTATGACATCCCGCCCTACCCGAAGTTCAACGACTTCAAGACCTGGGAGGACGAGGGCCCGCCCAAGGGTGCGCTGTCGCACTATCCGATCAAGGGCGGCGACCAGGTGGCCGGCGTCACCTGCTCGCCGGCGCCGCCGCTCATCGCGGCGCAGATCTGGCAACAGGCGATCCAGTCGCAGATGATCGTCCGCTATACCAAGGGCGAGGCGCTCGACAAGGTCTTCGCCTGGGCCGAGAGCGAGCTCGAAGGCTTCAAGCGGACTTGAGCCGCCGCCCGCGCCGTCAACCGGGCTTCATGTTGGCGGCGCGGACGACCTTGGCCCACTTCTCCGTCTCGGCGGCCAGGAACGTGGCGAAGTCGACGGGCGACAATGCCATCGGCACGCCGCCCAGTTCGACGATGCGGGCCGCCAGCCTGGGATCTGCGAGCGCTGCGCCGACGGCCTTGTTGAGCTTGTCTACGATCTCGCGCGGCGTGCCGGCCGGTGCGCCGAGCCCGGCGAAGGCGCTGGTCTCGTAGCCCGGGACGAATTCGCCGATCGCCGGTATTTCGGGCAGCAAGTCGAGCCGCCGGGGCGTCGAGACGCCTAGCGCGCGGAGCCGTCCGGCGCGGATGTGGTCGATCGACGACGGCAGGTTGTCGA
>CAZHQA010000188.1:0-10631 GCA_964533955.1 uncultured Reyranella sp.
TCGGCGATGTTGCGGAAGTAGTCGCGCGTGATCAGGTTCCCCGACTCGTAGCGGTCGAAGATGATGAGATCGAATTCCTTGAGCTTCTGCTCGAACAGCTCGCGCATCGGGAAGACGATCAGCGACAGCTCGCGCACCGGCGTGAAATCGTCCTTCTGCGGCGTGCGCAGGATGGTGAAATGCACCAGGTCGACCGCGGGATCGCTCTTGAGCAGGTTCCGCCACGCCCGCTCGCCCTGGTAGGGCTCACCCGACACCAGCAGCACGCGCAGCCGGTCGCGCACGCCGTTGATGGTGAAGAGGGCGCGGTTGTTGTCGAGCGTGAGCTCGTTCTGGCCGGGCGCCACCTCGAGCTCGACCACGTTGGCGCCGGGATTGCCGACGGTGATCGGCACTTCGACCGAGCGGCCGACCGGCACGTCGAGCCGGCGCACGACGTCGCCGCCGACCGACAGCGTCACCGGTGCCGTGCCGCCGGCCGGATCCTCGACCCGGAACTTGGCGGTGACTTCGCGGCCGACCACGCCGAAACGCGGCGACTGTTCGACCACGATCAGCCGGTCCTTCTCGTTCTTCTTGCCGGCGATCAGGGCGTGGAGCGGCGCGCCGCCCAGCTCGGGCGGCAAGGCCGCCGGCACGTCGTGCACCTGGCCGTCAGTCAACAGGACCACGCCGGCCAGCCGCTCCGGCGGCACCTCGACGAGGGCCGAGCGCATCGCCTCGATCAGGCGCGTGCCGCCTGGCCGGTCGGAACCGAGCTGAATGTGGGCGGGCGGCAGCACCGCCTCGCGGACCTCGAGCCCTTCCTGCTGGCCGAGCTTCTTCTTCAAGGCCTCGCGCGCCGCCTGGACCTGCTGGCGCCGTTCGCCGATAGCCATGGAATCGCTGTCGTCGGTCACCACCAGCGCCACGTCGGCGATCGGCTTGCGCTGTTCCTCGATCAGCGCCGGATTGGCGAGCGCCGCCAGCACCACCAGCACCGAGGCAAGCCGCAGCAAGGTGCCGCGGGCGCCGGCGCGCAGCCCGAGCAGGACGAGCACCAGCCCGACGGCGCCCAGCACCGCCAGCACGGGCCAGCCGAGCAGCGGATCGAAGGCGACGGAGACGGCCGAGGTCGGGTTCATCGGCGAAGCCTCTGCATGATGTCGGGCAAATGGACCTGGTCGTCCTTGTAGTTGCCGGTCAGCGCATGCATCACGAGGTTGATGCCGACGCGGAACGACATCTCGCGCTGCGTCTCGCCGCCGGGTGTCACCGGCAGCATGCCGCGGCCACGCTGGTCGACCGCCCAGGCGCCGGCATAGTCGTTGGCGCCGATCACGATGGTGGTGACGCCGTCATTGACCCGGCCGTTGCCGGCCTCGATCCACACCTTGCCTCCCTGCCAGCGGCCCGGCATGTCGGACAGCAGGTAGAACGACTTGGTCAGCACGTGATCCGGCGGCATGGCGACCAGCGGCGGGGTCTCGATGCCGCTCAACAGCCGCTTGAGGTCGGGGTTACCGCCGACCGGCCGGTCGAAGGCGAGATGCTGGTCGCGGGTGTCGATGAAGATGATGCCGCCGGTGCGCAGGTAGCGGTCGAGCGCGGCCGAGGCGCGCGGCGAGAGGTTGGGCTGCGCGCTGGTGATCGGCCAGTAGATCAGCGGGTAAAGCCGCGGCTCGTCCTTCTCGAGGTCGAGGCCGACCGGATCGCCCGGCTCGACCGAGGTGCGGTTGCGCAGCACCTCGCTCAGGCCCTCCAGCCCCTGGCGGCTGATGTCGTCGACCTCCTTGTCGCCGGTGACGATATAGGCGAGGCGCACGTCGAGCGCGCCCTTGAGCGCCTGCTCCTCGCTGAGCGGCGGCGGCGCGGGCTTCTCGGGGCCGGGCTTGTCGGCCGCGGCCACCGCCGGCGGCGAGGACGGTGCGGGCGCCGCGCGCTGGGCCTGGGCATCGGGCAGGCCGGCCACGGCCACGATCGCCAGCAGGATGGCCGCCGGCGCGGCACGGCCCCGCGTGCCGCGGCTCCTGCGCACGGCCTGCGGCAGCAGCCCGCGCAGCCACAGCGAGATGAAGAGGTCGGCGAGCAGCAGGAGCGCCGCGGCAAGCAGGCACCAGCGCGACAGGTCGGTCTCGCCGCCCTCCGACAAGCGGTCGGTCGAAACGCCGGACGGCAGCACCAGCGGCTTGGGCTCGCCGACATGGCCGCCGATGTTGAAGGCGACCTGGGCATTCTCGTCGCCGTAGAACCCGGGCGGCGTGGTCGGCTTGGGCTTGAAGCTCTGCTCGGCGTCGACCGGCAGCATCTGAGCGCCGGCCGGCGGTGCGCCGAGCCGACCGAATCCGTCGAGCGTGCGCCACGGCTTCAGCGCCTTGTTGACGCCGTCGCCGGCGACGCCGCGCGACAGCGTCACCAGCCGCTGCAGCATGTTCACGAACAGGCCCGACAGCGCCACGTTGCTCCAGTTGGTGTTGGCGGTGGTGTGGATCAGCACCAGGTAACCCTGACCGCGCCTCTCGGCGGTGACCAGCGGCGTGCCGTCGCTCAGCCGGGCCCAGGTCCTGTCGGCCAGATCGGGAGTCGGCTCGGCCAGCACCTGCTGGGAGATGCGCACGTCCTTCGGAATGGCGATGCCGAGGAAGGGGCTGTTGGCCGGGAACTCGGCCAGCGCCGTGGGCTGGCCCCAGCTCATCACGCCGCCCAGCGCGCGGTCGCCGAGCCGCAGAGGCGTCGGCACCAGATTGTCGGTGCCTGCCGCCAGGTTGGGGCCGGCGAAGCGCACGGCGACGCCGCCGCGCTCGATCCATTTGGCGATCTCCTCGCGATCGCCCGGCGAGGGCGCGGCACTGTCGGGGATCAGCAGCACGGCGGTGCTGCGGTTCAGCACCGCCTCGCGATCGCCGATCGTCAGGCTGACATAGGGATCGAGCGCGCGCTCGAGATAGTAGATCTCCTGCAGCAGCGGCTGGCCGGTGGCCGAGGCGCGCTCGCCCAGGATGGCGACCGGCCGGCGACGGTTGCGCTCGTCGAGCAGGACGGTCGAGCCCGCGCCGCCCTGCGTCTCGATGTCGAGCCGCACCATGCGGTTGCGCAGTTCGGGCGGCGCCGGCAGCAGACCTTCACCCTTGGTCGCCGAGGCGGCGAAGTCGAGCTCGATGCGCGCCACCACGCGGCCCTGTTCGTCGGCCGCCTGGATCGCCGACTTGCGCGGGCCGTCGGCGACGGGCCGTAGCGCGCTCACCTTCAGGTCGCGGCCTTCGGCGTTGGGCGGCAGCAGCAGCAGCGGCGTCGAGGAGGCATCCGGCAGGACGACCTGCAGGCCGTCGAACTTGCGCAGCCGGTCGGCGAGCTTGTCGGCCCCGTCATCCTGCAGGCCATCGCTCAGCCACACCACGTAGGCGCCGGGGTCGAGCTGCGTGCGATCGATCTCGGCGACCGCGGCGGCACGATCGGTCGGCCACGGCTTGGGGCGGAAGGCGCGCAGCATCGTGCGCGTCTCGTCCGGCCTCAGTGCGCCCCGGCGGATGGCCGGTGCGTCGAGCGGCGCCGGAGCCGTGCCGACCAGCGCGACCAGCCGGCCGGCCCGCTCGGCGCGCTGGATCAGCCGCTCGGCATGGGCAAGCCGCGTCGTCCAGCCCGGCGCCGACGACCAGCCGTCGTCGATCACCAGCAGCAGCGGTCCCTTGCCGGGCAGGTCGGCTTGCGGATTCAAGAGCGGCTTGGCGACGGCCAGGATCAGCGCGGTGGCGAGCAGCAGCCGCAGCAGCAGCAACCACCACGGCATCTTCATCGGCGTCTGCTCGGTGGGCTCGAGCCCGATCAGCAGGCGGATCGCCGGAAAGCGCACCAGCTTGGGCAGGGGCGGGATCAGCCTGAGCAGCCAGTAGATCACCGGCAGCGCCAGCAGCAACGCCAGCATGCCCGGAGCCGCAAAAGCGAAGGCGCCCAGGCTCAGCATGCGCGGGGCCTTCCGTCGTCCTGAGCGCAGCGAAGGACCTCACGCCCGCCAACAACTCGCTGTTGCAGCGCTGGATTCGTCGTTTCACTCAGGATGACGAGATAGCTCATGCCGCGTTCAGCCGGCGCAGATCGGCCATGGCGAGGTAGAGCGCCAACAGCACCGTCTGAGGCGGACGGTCGGTGCGATGGAGGTGCACCGTCCAGTCGGCCGGGCGGGCCAGGCGCTGCAGGCCTTCCTTTTGTGCCGCCAGCCGGGCGCCATAGGCGGTGCGGACCGATTCGACACGGCGGATCGTGTGCTGGCCCTCGGCTTCGAGGCCCTCGAACTTCACGTGGCCGTCGAACGGCAGGTCTTCCTCGGCGGGATCGAGGACCTGCACCAGATGGCCGCGCACGCCCACGCTGGCGTAGTGGCGGATCATGGCTTCGATGCTGTCGAGCGGATCGAGCCAATCGGACACAAGCACGACCGTGCCATGCGCCGGCAGTGGCACCAGCGGCGGCAGGCTGGGCTGCACGCGCGCCGGATCGCGCGTCTCCTCCAGCAGCGTTTCGGCGATGCGGCGCACCGCGACGCGGCCCGAGGTTGGCCGCGCGCCGCTGCCCAGCACGGCCACCCGCTCGCTGGCGTCGGTCAGCAGGCTGGCCAGCGCCAGCACCAGCAGCTCGGCGCGTACCGCCTTGGTGTCGATGTTCTTGAGCGAGGCGTACTGCATGGAAGGCGAGGCGTCGCGCCACAGCCAGACGCTGGCGGCAGCCTCCCACTCGGTCTCGCGCACGAACAGATGACGGCTGCGCGCGCTCTGGCGCCAGTCGATCTGGCTGGCGCTGTCGCCGTCGCGATAAGGCCGGTACTGCCAGAAGGCGTCGCCCTGGCCGACGCGGCGCCGGCCGTGCACGCCCTGGATCACCGTGGCGGCGACCCGGTCGGCGGCCACCATCAACGCCGGCAGGGTGCCGGCGAGCTCGAGGGAACGGTGAAGGGTGGACGGCTGGACCATGCGACTTTCAAGTCGTCCCGAGCAGAACGAAGGATCTCACAGAACGGCCAGGCTCGGTGTGGCCAGCCCTTGATCCTTCGCTGTGCTCAGGATGACGACAGACTCCTTATGCAAGACGCGCGCACATCTGGTCGATGACCGTCTGCACCGTGACGCCCTCGGCGCGGGCCGAGAAATTCACCGCCATGCGGTGACGCAGGATGGGACCGGCCAGGGCCACCACATCGTCGACCGAGGGGGCGAGCCGGCCCTGGATGATGGCGCGCGCGCGGGCCGCCAGCATGAAGGCCTGGCTGGCGCGCGGGCCCGGTCCCCAGGCGACGCGCTGCTTGACGACCTCGAGGTCGCTCGACTCGGGCCGGCCGGCGCGCACCAGCTTGACGATGGCATCGACCACGCTCTGGCCGATCGGCAGGCGGCGGACCAGCGCCTGTGCCGCCATCAGGTCGGTCGGCGTCAGCGCCTGTACCGCTGACGGAACGTCGGCGCTGGTGGTGGCGATCATGATCTGGCGCTCGGCCTCCTCGTCGGGATATCCGACGTCGATCTGCAGCAGGAAGCGGTCGAGCTGGGCCTCGGGCAGCGGGTAGGTGCCTTCCTGCTCGAGCGGGTTCTGGGTCGCCAGCACATGAAAGGGCGCCGGCAGGTCGTAGCGCTTGCCGGCAACGGTGACGTGCTTCTCCTGCATGCTCTGCAGCAGGGCCGACTGGGTACGCGGGCTGGCGCGGTTGATCTCGTCGGCCATCAGCAGCTGGGCGAACACCGGGCCCTGGATGAAGCGGAACGACCGGCGGCCCCCGTCGCTTTCCTCCATGACCTCGGAGCCGAGGATATCGGCCGGCATCAGGTCGGGCGTGAACTGGATGCGCTTGGCGTCCATGCCCAGCACCACGCCCAGGGTTTCGACCAGCTTGGTCTTGGCCAGGCCCGGCACGCCGATCAGGAGAAGATGGCCGCCGGAAAGGAGTGCAACCAGCGTTTGATCGATGACATCCTGCTGGCCATAGATCACCTTGCCGATGGCGGCGCGGGCGGCCCGGAGCTGGCCTCCCAGACGCTCGATATCGGCCAGGGCGGCACGGGCATCGGCGTCGGTCGCGGTCGAAGTATCGGGGGCCACCAGGCGCTCCTGTTATGGATGGGAATTGTAACGAGGGAAGCCCAGAATTGAGGCCGGAACAAGGGCATGACCGTTGACGAAATTGTGGGTCGCGTGCGTGAACGCAGCACCCGTTTGGCATCAGGATTGCCGGTCTCCCACCCGCCGGCCGACAGCGACTTCTCGCTGAACGGGGTCGTGCCGCTGCCTGACAGGTGGCGGCCGGCCGCCGTGCTGATTCCGCTGGTGAATCATGCATCCGGCCTGACGGTTCTTCTCACGCAACGGACCGAGGATATGCCGAGCCACGCCGGCCAGGTCGCGTTCCCCGGCGGGCGCCGCGACGACCGCGACGTCGACGCCGCCGATACCGCCCTGCGCGAGGCCGAGGAGGAGGTCGGGCTGGCGCGGCACTTTGTCGAGGTGGTGGGCGCGATCGATCTCTACCGCACCGGCACCGGCTACGAGATCACGCCGGTGGTCGGCATCGTCACGCCGGGATTCACCAGCCATGCCGATCCGCGCGAGGTGGCGGACGTCTTCGAGGTGCCGCTCGATCACTTCCTCGACGTGAGGAACCACCGCATCGACAGCCGCAAGGTCGCTGCGGGTCTCGAGCGGCGCTTCTACGCCATGCCCTACGGCGAGCGTTACATCTGGGGTGCGACCGCCGGCATGCTGAAGAATCTGCAGTTCATTCTGACCAGCGGCTGACCCATGATCCGAATCATCCTGCTGGTCGTCGTGCTCGTGCTGGCGCCGACCGCCGCGTTCTTCCTGTGGGCCTGGGCGGTCAGGATCAAGCAGGACCGCAAGCTCGCCGGCACCCTGCCGCAGTGGCAGGATATGCCCATCACCTGGCTCGCCATCGTCGGCCTCGCCTTCACCATCGTCGGCTTCATCGTGATGTTCTTCACCCAGAACCAGGGTTATGGCGGGCTGTTCTCGCTATGACCCCTTCATGAAGCCTGCCGGTCGCATCGATCCGCCGGCGTGGATGTCGGAGCCGGCATCGCGGCGTCTCTTCGCCGCGCTGGCGGCGCGTGGCATCGCCGCGCGCTTTGTCGGCGGCTGTGTACGCCATGCCATACTCCGGCACCCGGTCCACGACATCGATCTGGCCGTCGACAAGCCGCCCGAGACGGCAATGGCGGCGCTCGAGGCAGCCGACATCAAGGTCATCCCGACAGGCCTCAAGCACGGCACCGTTACCGCCATCGTGAGGGCGCCCGCCGGGCACCGCACCTTCGAGCTCACGACACTCAGGCGTGACGTCGAGACCGACGGCCGTCGGGCCGTCGTCGCCTTCACCGACGACTGGCTGGTCGATGCCGGCCGGCGCGACTTCACCTTCAACGCGCTCTACGCCGACCCTGACGGCACGCTCTACGATCCGTTCGACGGCCGAGCCGACCTCGCGGCCGGCAAGGTGCGCTTCATCGGCGACCCCGACCTGCGCATTGCCGAGGATCGCCTGCGCGTTATGCGCTTCTTTCGCTTCCACGCCTGGTACGGCAACCCGCCGTTCGACGGCCCGAGCTTCGCCGCCTGCCGGCGCAATGCCGCGGCCCTCGTCGGCCTGTCGGGCGAGCGCGTGCGCAAGGAGCTGCTGCGCACCCTCGAGGCGCCGCGCTCACCCGATGCGCTCGAGGCGATGGTCGAGGCGGGCGCGCTCGACCATTGGCTGCCCGAGTTCGCCGGGACGGTACGGCTGCGGGCCCTGATCGGGCGCGAGGATCAGCCCGACGGCTTGCGCCGGCTGGCGGCGATCCTGCCGGCCGACGCCAACGCGACCGCGATCGGCAAGCGACTGAAACTCTCGACCCAGGAGGCGCTCAGGCTCGACGTGATGCTGGCGGCGCAGCCGGTCATCGATGTGGCGGGCGGCGACAGGACGTGGCGCCGGCAGATCCATGGGCTCGGCAACGCGCTCTACATCGATCGGCTGCTGCTGGCGGTCGACGCGCCGGGCGATTGGCGCGCGGCGCTGCAGTACGCACATCACTGGACGCCGCCCGAGCTGCCGGTCGGCGGCGGCGATGCGCTGAAGCTCGGCCTCGCGCCCGGCCCCAGGGTCGGCCAGCTGATCGCGGCCCTCGAGCACTGGTGGATCGAGCGCGACTTCGTGCCCGATCGCGCCGGGTGCCTCGCCGAGCTCGAGCGGCTGGCGAAGACAACGAATGGATAGTCCCAGCCGATGATCCGTCCCGGCGTCACGCTGGTGTTGTGGCTTGCCATCGCCGTCCTGGTGATCGTCAACGACATGATCGGAGACACCTGGATCGCCAGTCGGCTGCCGGTGGCGGCAGTGCAGTGGTACAAGGTGCTGGTGCCGCTGCCCTACGTGGCGCTGCTTGCCCTCGTTCACGCCCGACGCACCCGGGGCGCGCGC
Organism: uncultured Reyranella sp.; assembly: GCA_964533955.1. Classification (GTDB taxonomy): domain Bacteria; phylum Pseudomonadota; class Alphaproteobacteria; order Reyranellales; family Reyranellaceae; genus Reyranella. The sequence goes on from CAZHQA010000188.1 coordinate 8,435, forward strand.
TGGTTCGAGGCGGCGCTGCTCGCGGCGCTGCTGTGGCCGACCTCGACCGTGCTTGCCGACTTCCTCTACGAGCACATCACCTTCGGCGAGGAGCCGGCAGGCTTCGTCGGCCGCTTCGCCTTCTGGTGGGGCGCGCCCTACGCCTTGCTGGTGATCGCGCTGTTCGCCGCGCCGCTGGTCGCCGGAAGAATGACCGCGGCCGGGCCTCGATGATCGCGCGCCTCGCGATCGCCGGCTACCGCTCGCTGCGGGACGTGCGGCTGGAGCTCGACAAGCTCACGGTCGTCACCGGCGCCAACGGCACCGGCAAGTCGAGCCTCTATCGCGCGCTCAGGCTGCTGGCTGACGTGGCGCAGGGCAGGGTGATCCAGTCGCTCGCGCTGGAGGGCGGCCTCTCCTCGGTGCTGTGGGCCGGGCCCGAGATCGTCTCGCGCGCGATGAAGCGCGGCGAGCAGCCGGTCCAGGGCACGGTGCGCAAGGATCGCGTCAGCGTGAAGCTCGGCTTCTCGTCGAACGACTATGGCTACGCCATCGATCTCGGCTTGCCGCTGCCCAACCGTACGTTCGGACGCGATCCCGAAATCAAGGCCGAAAGCCTGTGGACCGGGCCGGTCCTGCAGCGCGCCAACTGCTTCGCCGAGCGGCGCGGTCCGTCGGTGACGTTGCGCGACAGGAACGGCGAGCGGCGGCAGGCCTACACGCGGCTTGAATCGTTCGACAGCATGCTGACCCATTGCGCCAATCCGGAGGATGGCATGGAGCTGTTGCTGTTGCGGGAACGGCTCCGCGACTGGCGCTTCTACGATCATTTCCGCACCGACACCGACGCGCCGGCACGTCGCCGCCAGGTCGGCACGCGCACGCCCGTGCTGGCCTCCGACGGCGCCGATCTCGCCGCCGCCGTCGCCACCATCCAGGAGATCGGCATCGAGGGCGAGCTCGAGGCCGCGGTCGGCGACGCCTTCCCCGGCGCGGCGCTCGAGGTCGCGGTCAGCGACGGCTACTTCGAGGTCGAGATGCGCCAGCAGGGGCTGCTGAGGTCGCTCGGCACCGCCGAGCTGTCGGACGGCACGCTGCGCTACCTGTTGCTGGTCGCGGCGCTTCTGTCGCCCCGGCCGCCCTTGCTGATGATCCTGAACGAGCCCGAGACCAGCCTGCATCCCGACCTGCTGCCGCCGCTTGCGCGTCTCGTCGCCAAGGCAGCGCAGCGTTCGCAGGTCGTCGTGGTCAGCCACGCGCAGAGCCTGGTCGACGCCCTGCGCGCGGCCGGCGCCAGGCAGATCGTGCTGGCCAAGAAGCTGGGCGAGACCGTCATCGAGGATGAGGAGCGACCGGCCTGGAATTGGCCGGCCCGCTAGGGAGGGGGAATGGCACAACGAGTTGCACTCATTTTCGCGGCCGGCGCCCTGGCAATTCTCTCGCAGGCCGCTCACGCCCAGGACTACCAGGTGCAATGGGAAAGATGCGGCCTCGATCCCAAGCGGCGCCTGCCGCCGGGACCGGACGCCATCGAGGGCTGCACGGCAGTCCTGCAGGCAGGCCGGGAAACGCCGAGGGTTCTCGCGCAGGCGCTCGTCAATCGAGGCGACTCCTATCGCATGCGCGACCGGGCCATCGACCGCGCCCTCGACGACTACAGTCAGGCGATCCGGCTCCAGCCGGATTTTGCCCTGGCCTTCGCCAACCGCGGCTTCACCTACCTCTTCGAAAAGCAGGATCACGAGCGGGCGATCAAGGACTTCGACGAGGCCCTGCGCCTCGATCCGCAATTCGCCAGTGTCTTTTATTACCGGGCCGTCGCACGCTCGGACAAAGGCGAATTCAGGCGAGCGATTGGGGATTTCGATCAGGCCATCCGCCTGAAGCCCAACTTCGCCGTGGCCTGGCGCGACCGCGGGCAGGCCAAGATCGCGCTGGGCGACCAGGCCGGCGGCAAGGCCGACATTGCCGAAGCCGAACGTGTGGGCCGGCTGGGACTGGATTGCATGGGGACGGCGGGCTGCGGGCGGTAAAGCGGCTGTGCGCCGGCTAATGCGGAATGGGATGAGGGGGAATCGCGTGCGGTTCCACCACATCCCATTCGCGCGCACAGCAGATAGTGGTTTCACTGGGCATGATGGCTGTCCAAGTCAGGGGCTCTAGGGCCACCTGGCTTCCGGCGGCAGCGACATCAGGATCGCCTCGACATTGCCGCCGG
>CAZHQA010000189.1:0-10553 GCA_964533955.1 uncultured Reyranella sp.
AGGTAGCCCGCCTGTCCGTCGGTGCGCGGACGCAGGTAGGTCGTGCAGTCGAACAAGCGCAGGCCGGGCGCGCCGAGCTTGCGCGCCAGCTCCTCGGTCGAGATCAGTGCAGCGGAATGAGTCACGTCGCTCTCCCTTCAGGTGGGAGAGGCGAGAATATCTTGCCGGGGGTGCGCGACTCCAGCCGCGAGATCAAGTCCCCACTGCTGCTGTGTGGGCTCCCGGCGTTGATTACAACGCCTGCCGCCCACCAGCGCCGGCGCGACGCGGCGTCGCTAGATCGTCTTCTGCGGCAGCGGCGGAACGGCGACGTTCTGCGGTGTCGTCGGCGCCGAGGTCGCGGCCGGCAGGGTGGCCGGCGTGCCGGCGGGCGTGCTGAGCTGAGCCGCGGTATCGGCCGGCGGGGTCAGCTTCTTCGCCTTCGTCTTGGGAGTGGCGCTGGTCGGCTGCTTCTTCGGCGAGGCCTGGGCATGCAGTCGCTTGAGGCAGGTGTTCTTCGACGTGGTGCTCTTCAGCGTATTGCAGTACGCCGCCGTGCCCGGCTTGGGCTTGGTGATGGGGGTCGGCGTGGTGGGCTCTTCCTGGGCGAAGGCGGGAGCGGCGGCAGCAAGCGCGGCGAGAGCCACGACTGAGGCGAGCAACAGACGCATGGTCTTTTCTCCTGGGCCGCCTCGTGAGGGGGTGAGGGTCGAAACGGCCTGAATATAGAGCAGAAATGTTATTTTATTTGTGCTGGTTATGTCAATTTCTTAATGTTTTGAACGAGAATTAGCCGTGCAGGCCATCCTCAACGTCGCCCTGCCGATTTTCGGTGTCATCCTGGCCGGCTACCTCGCCGGGCGCTTTCGCGTGCTGGGCGCCGATTCCACCGCAGCGCTGACCGCCTTCGTCAGCACCTTCGCCCTCCCGATCCTGTTCTTCGGCACCCTGGCCCGCACGCCAGTGGCGTCCGTGCTCGACCCGGGCCTGATCGCGGCCTTCGGCATTCCCGTCGTCGCCACCTTCGCCGTCGGCATGCTGACCAGCCGGCTCGCCGGCGGCGGCGGGCTGGCGCGCATGAGCCTGCAGGGCATCGCCGCGTCGTGGGGCAATGTCGGCTACATGGGCGTGCCGCTCTGCCTCGCCGCCTTCGGCGAAGCGGGGCTGCCGCCTGCCATGCTGTCGGTCATCGTGACCGCCGTGGTGTCAATGGTGTTCGGTGTCCTGATGATCGAGCTCGAGGTAGCCCGTGGCCATGGCCCGCTGGCGACCTTCCTGCAGGCGGCGTGGAGCGTCGCCAGGAATCCCCTCCCGGTATCGATCGCGGTCGGGCTGGCCTGGTCGGCGCTCGCCTTGCCCTTGCCGACGCCGGTGGAGAAGTGGCTCGACCTCCTGGGCTCCGCCGCCGCGCCCTGTGCGCTGTTCGCCATCGGGCTCTTCCTCAGCGACAAGTCGCTGTCCGACAGCGGCCCCTCGATCCGCAGCGGCCTGGCCGAGGCGAGCCTCGCCACGGTCATCAAGCTCCTGCTGCAGCCGTTGCTGGCCGCCTCCGTCGTGCCGCTGTTCGTCGACATCAAGTCGGTGGCCGGGCAGGCGGCGCTGATCCTGGCGGCGCTGCCGACCGCCGCCAATGCCTTCGTGCTGGCCAAGCAGTTCGACATCGCGGTCGAGCAGAACACGGCCGCCGTGCTGCTGTCGACGGCGCTGTCGGTGATCACCGTGTCCGCCTTGCTGGTCTGGCTGCACGTCACCTGACGCATGTGCTTCCGATGTGCGAGGCGCCTCGATCGGGCGCATAATCGATCCAGCTGATCCCGGCTGGATGGATCGAGCTGCAGGGAGAACCGCGATGCTTCAGGAATTCAAGAAATTCGCGTTGCGCGGCAACGTCGTCGATCTCGCCATCGGCGTGATCATCGGCGCGGCCTTCGGCAAGATCGTCGGCTCGCTGGTCGACGACGTCATCATGCCGATCATCGGCCGCATCTTCGGCGGCCTCGACTTCACCAACTACTTCGTCGGCCTGACGCCCGCCGCCAGCCAGGCGCCGACCTACGAAGCGGCGAAGAAGGCGGGTGCGACCCTGGGCTACGGCACCTTCATCACCGTGTCGGTCAATTTCATCATCATCGCCTTCGTGCTGTTCCTGCTGATCCGCGGCATGAACCGCGTGATCAAGCAGGAGGAGCAGGCCCCGCCGCCGCCGGCGCCGCCTACCAAGGACCAGGAACTGCTGACCGAGATCCGCGACCTGCTCAAGGCACGGGCGTAAGCCTGGAGCATGATGGGTTCGGCTGAAATCAGCCCAACCCATCGTGCCCTGTGGAACTACCATTCCGCTTTAGGCGGCCTTTCTCTCGGCACTGACGCCCTCCAGCCGGCGCGCCAGGGCGTCGGAGATCCTGGTCAGGGGCAGGCGGCATTCGGGCGAGGCGATCAGGCCTTGCCGCCACAGCAGGTGCTTGATCGGCATCGGATTCGCTTCGGCGAACAGCAGGGGCACCAGCGAGCCGAGCGGCGCCCAGGCGGTGCGCGCGCCCGCCACGTCGTTGGCGGCGAAGCGGCGGCCGACCTCGCGGAACTGCGCCGTGCCGATGTGGCTCGACGCCAGGATGCCGCCGTCGGCGCCATGGGCCAGCATGGTGAAGTAGAGCGCATCCTCGCCGGTCAGCACCGAGAAGCCGGGCGGCTTGCGCGCCAGCAGGTCGAGCGACTGCGCCAGGATCCCGCAACTGTCCTTCACGCCGGTGATGTTCGGCACCTCGGCGAGTTCGAGCAGCGAATCGTTCGAGAGATTGACCGCGGTGCGGTAGGGGATGTTGTAGATCAGCACCTCGCGATCGGTCTCGGAGGCGATCGCCTTGAAGTGCTCGATCAGCCCGTCCTGGCCCGGCCGGTTGTAGTAAGGGCAGACCGAGACGATGCCCTTGAACGGCAGATGCTCGAGCCGCTTGAGGGCCTTCGCCACCTTGGAAGTGGCGTTGCCGCCCAGCCCGACATGAACCGGCACCCCGCGCGCGCCGGCCAGCGTATGTTCGATCAGCGCTTCGATTTCGCTCTCGTCGAGCGTCGGCTGCTCGCCGGTGGTGCCGAGCGGGAACAGGGCATCGACGCCTTGGGCGACGTAGTGCGCCACGAGGCGGTCGTAGCTGGCGAAGTCGACGGCGCCGTCCTTGAACGGCGTGATCAGGGGAAGCCAGAGGGTGTTGCGCATGGCGACAGGGTGCGCCGGTCTGGTCTATAAGAATATCGAATGTTTTGAATAAGACCGTTCGGATTTACTTATGATTGATCTGCTGCGCACTTTCCTCGCCGTGGTCGACAGCGGCGGCGTCACGCCGGCGGCGGCGATGCTGAACATGAGCCAGGCGGCGGCCAGCCAGCAGATCAAGCGGCTCGAGCAGCTGCTCGGCTGCCGGCTGTTCGAGCGCGCCGGCCGCGGGCTGGCGCTGGCGCCGGCTGGCGAGAAGCTGCTCGCGCAGGCGCAGCGCCTGGTCGCGCAGGGGGAGGAGTTGCTGTCGAGCATGCGGCGGCCGGAATTCGAGGGCGAAGTGCGCCTCGGCGTGCCCTACGACATCATCGGCAGCGTCGTGCCGGCGATCCTGCGCCGCTTCGCCAAGGCGCAGCCGCGGGTACGCGTGAGCCTGGTCTGCGAGGATTCGAAGGTCGTGCGCCAGCAGTTGCGCTCGGGCAGCGTCGATCTCGCGCTCACCACCGAGACCGACTGTGGCCGCCACGGCGAGACCTTGCGCACCGACCGGCTCGTCTGGGTCGGCGTGCCGGGCGGCGATGCGCATCTCAAGGACCCGTTGCCGGTGTCGCTCGGCGCGCCGACATGCGTGTTCCGCCCGGTGGCGATCGAGGCGCTCGGCAAGGCGCGGCGCGACTGGCGCGCGGTGTGCGAAGTCAGCCGGCTCGAACCGGTCCATGCCGCGATCGAGGCCGGCCTCGCTGTGGCGCCTCTGCTGCGCTCGTCGGTGCCCGAGCGATTCGAGATCCTCGGCCGCGAGGCACGGCTGCCGACCCTGCCGGAATTCCGTATCAATCTCTATGCACCGCCCGCCATGACGCCGGCGGCGCGCGATCTCGCCGACCATGTCCGCGCTTCGTTCTCGGGCCGGCCCGCCAGGCACGGACCGACGGTGAACTCCCACAACAATTGATACGATCCAAAGCTGTCCTCTGTGGTGCCGTGACCCTATCCTCCGCGCCAACAAAGGAATTCGAATGCGCTTCCTGCTCGGCTGGGCCCTCAAGCTGTCGCTCGTCGGCGTGCTCTATCTCGGCCTGACGTCGGGCGAGCGGATCAAGCTGCCGGACGAGGTGCTGGGCTACAGGATGCCGGCCGGTGCCCAGCAGTGGGTCGACCGCAATGCGCAGCTGAAATAAATCGGATTGCGGCGAGGGGGCTGGGGCCCGGCGAACGATCTCCGGATCGCTCGCCGGGCCTTTTTTCTGGCGCCGACCACGCGTCTTCACAGGCGGTCGGGGGTCAGCGGCGACCGTGCTTCAGCCGGGCCGATGGAACTGCATGGTGTACTTGAGCGGCGAAGTCTCGATCACGCGGAAGCCGAGTCGTTCGTAGAGCCCGCGCGCGCGGTTGTTCTTCAGCACTTCGAGGGTGAAGTTCTTGTCCTTGCGCTGGGCGCGCTCGCTCATCCAGCGCAGGAACGTGGTGCCGAGGCCGCGGTTGCGCGCCTGAGGCGCGAGATAGAGATGGCCGAGATGGATGTCTCGGCGCGTCTCGACGACGTGCAGCCAGCCCGCGTCGTCATCGCCGGTCACCAGGATCGAGGCATCGTCGTCGCGCAGCACCTCCTCGACGGCGCGGCGCTGGTTGGTGTCGTTCCACTGCATGAGCGCGGCGACGAGGGGCTGCATGGCCTCGCGATAGATCGTCCAGCAAAGCGCTTCGTCCCGCGGCTCGATGCGGCGAAAGCCGAACTCAAGCATGGGTCGCCGTCCCGGCCAGCGGCGCCGTCCAGGCGTTGTAGCCATAGACCCAGCCCGGGTCGGTCTGGCCCTTGCCCCAGGCGTTCTGGCGCGAGGTGAGCTGCATGCGGGCCGTGCGCTCCAGCCGGGTCGCCTGGTAGCGCTGCAATGCCGCCGCTGCGGCCTCGCGATCTCCGCCGTCCTGAACGGCGCCCTCGAGGCAGCGGGACAGAATGGCGGCGTCCTCGATCGCCATCGCCGCGCCCTGCGCCATGTAGGGCGTCATCGGATGGCACGAATCGCCCAGCAGGGCGACGTTGCCCTCGACCCAGCGCTCGAGCGGCTCGCGATCGACCAGCGGCCGCTTGTGCACCGACGGACAGGCCTCGAGCACGCGGCGCACCGTCGGATGGAAGCCCGCGAATGCGGCCCGCACGACATCGACGTCGCCCTCGGCGGACCAGGACTCGATGCGAAAGCCCGGCTCGGGCTGGCTGGTGACGAAGTAGACCTCGGAGCGGTCGGCCTTCACGGGATACATCACGATGTGGCGATCCTCGCCCCACCATTTGGTGCAGTCGCCGATATCGAAGCCGCCGAGCAGGCTGGCCGGGAAGACCGTTCGATAGGCGATGCGGTCGAGGAAGTTCGGCTCGTCGTCGCCGAACAGCGTTGCCCTGACCAGCGAATTCACCCCGTCGGCGCCGATCGCCACGTCGGCCTCGACGGTGCGGCCGTTGGCGAAGCTCAATCGCGCGCCGCGATCGGCCGTGTGGTCGATACCCGTCAAACGATGGTCGAGATGGATCAGCTCGGCGGGCACCGCGCTCACGAGGGCCGCATGCAGGTCGCCACGATGGGCGAGCAGATAGGGCGCGCCGTATTTCTCCTCGGCCGGCTGGCCGAACGTCATGTCGAACAGCACCTCGCCCGACTTCCAGTCGCGGTTGTTCCACGAGCGCGGATAGAAGGTCTCGGCTCGCAACCGGGGCTCGAGCCCCAGCGCGCGCAGCACGTGCATGGCATTGCAGCCGATCTGGATTCCCGCGCCAAGCCGCGTGAACTGTCGGGCCTGCTCATAAACGGCGACCTCGATGCCAGCCCGGCGCAGGCAGGCCGCCGCCACCAACCCGCCCATCCCGGCGCCGACCACGGCCACATTCAGCTTGCTGTCAGTCATTGGGCGAAGATGCCCCAACTGTTGCTCAATCGCCACAGGGGCCGTGGCAGAAGAAGGACCACGTAACGGGTGCACCGGGTCCTGCGTTGTCTGGATGGCACTATCGGCGTCCCGGACAGTGCCTCCAGTGATCCCTGCGTCGCTCTCTCATCCGCAATGCCACCGCCGGTTCGAACTGGTTGTCGTGCGAGCACCGCCGTCTGATGTGGCATATGGCCGGCGGGATCAGCGGCCGGCGCGAGCTTTCCCCCGCGCCGGCCGCCGATTGAGTTTCTGACCCTGCGGTCGGCACCTTGCCCCGCCATAGATGGAGGGGATCGCGCTCACTTGAGCTGTGTCTCCTGGTAGAGCAGGCTCAGCCACTTGCCGCCGCGGCGGACGTAGGTGTCGGAGGCGGCCACCGTGGCGGTCGTGGGCTTGGCCCCCTTGGCGCCGGCGGTGTAGGTCACGCGATAGAGCAGGATCGCGACGTCGGGCGAGGCGAGCAGGACCTCCGCACTCTTGCGATCGACCGTGAAGCTCGCAACCTCGAAGGAGAATTGCACCATCTGCGCCTTGGTGAACCGGCTGCCGTCGTAGAAGATCAGCATCGCGTCGTCGGCCAGGAAGCCGTTCATTCCCGCGGCGTTCTTGTCCTTCACGAACTGCCAGCTGCCGATCTCGAGCTCGAGCAGCGTGTCGCGCAGCCTGGCGCGGTCGTCCTGCGCCGATGCGTCGGCGCCGCCATGCGCGATGGCACCCAATCCGACGGCCGTCGTGGCGAGCAGCCCACGTCTATCGATCATTCAACTCCCCCAGGGTCAACGGGACGGCAGCAGGCGCCGTGCCTGCAGCTCGGCGACAGCCTTGGCGAACATCGCCTCGGTGTCCATCACTTCGTGAAAACCCGCCTGCATCAGCTTGATCGTCGAGACCAGCGCCGGCGGCCCGGGTTCGTTGCGGCCGTAACCCATCGTGTAATCGGCGTACTCGAACGAAAGCCCGACGAATTCCTTCAGCGTGCCCGAGACCAGGCCGTGCTGCTGGCGGATTTCCGCCCAGTCCGCCTCGCGTGGCTGGATTTCGCGGGTGAGCGAGAGCGGCACGTGGCCGCCCGCGGCGAAGCCGAGCGCGTCGGCGATGGCGGGCCACACGTTGGGCCACACGAACACATCGCCGTTGGTGACATTGAAGATTTCGTTGGCCGCCGCCGCCGCGTCGCCCGACCAGGCGATGGCGCGCGCCAGCAGGTCGGCATCGACCGCCTGCGCCACCCGACCGACGCCGCCCGGAAAGTCGAGGGTCTTCTTGCCAGCCCGGCGCATCATCGCGGCATAGACGCCGAGGGCGGGCACGACGTTCATGGCGCTGCCGGTCGAGCAGCCGACGATCAGCACCGGCCGCAGGATCGACCAGCTCCACGACTTGCCGCGCTGGGCCTCGCGAATGTAGCGCTCCTGGTTCCAGTAGAAATTGGGCTGCTCGTGCATCTCCGAGCGATTTTCCCGCGCCGGAACGGCGAGGGGGCGGACATGGACGCCATACGCCTTGGTGCCCTGCAGCAGCGCCACGTGGCGAAGTCCAGCGGCCGTCTTCTTAATCGGCTCGAACAGGTTCCTGAGCATCGCCTCGTTGGTGCGGATCTGCTCCTGCTCGAGCCAGCCCGCGACCAGGGTCGGCTGCTCGTGGAGCGCGGCATAGACCAGGTGCGTGACGTTCGCGAGCTCCGGGGCGAGGGCGGCACAGGCTGCCGCATCGGTGAGATCGATCGGCAGCCACAGCGCGCCGAAGGTCTCGTCCGGCTTGCGGCGGCTGAGCGCCACCACCGCGCAGCCCGGCTCGGCCGCAAAGTGCTTCATCGCGGCGCGACCGACCAGGCCGGTGGCGCCGGCAATCAGGACGTTCTTGGTGGGCATGGACCAAGCCTAGAGCGGAATGGGATGAGGTGGAACCGCGTGCGGTTCGACCTCATCCCATTCGCGCGCACAGAAGATGGTGATTTCACAGGGCAAACGCCCTGTTGATTCATCTCATGCTCACGCGGTCGGGAAAGCGATCAGCGCCCGACGCCTGCCATCGACATGACGAGGCGGAAGCGCCGCTGCAGCATGGCGAGCGATACCGGCAGCTGGCGCGCCTGCGCGGTTGGCGGGCGAGCGGATTCGAGGAGGGCGCTCGCCAATTCCCATTCCCTGACCCGGGCGGCACCAGTGCGCTCATCAGGCCTTCGGTCTCACCCCGGGATGCGCCGCGGCGGCACCCAAGGCCGTGCAGCAGGGCCGTGAAGCGGGCCGCGAATTCGGCGCGCTCGTCGGTTCCGCCCACCGGATCATTCGGCAGGTCCAGGGTTTGCGCGAGGGCGTGAGTGAAGGTCTCCTGAGCCATGACCGGGTACCAACGCCGCGACAGGGAACCGGTTGCGGCGCCGCTGATTTGACCCACAATGGGGTCTGGAACATGACCCGACGCCCGCTCGTCCTCACCCTGCTCCTTCTTGTCTCCGCAACCTTGCCCGCCTGGGCGGGGCCGCTGGAAGACGGCCTCGAGGCCTACAAGAAGGGCGACTTCGAGACCGCCGTCCGCTTGCTGCAGCCGCTCGCCGAGCAGGGCAATCCGCAGGCCGAGGAGAAGCTCGGCCGCATGTACCAGCGCGGCAAGGGTCTGCCCAAGGACTTCGAGCGCGCCGTCGAATGGTACCGCAAGGCTGCCGAGAAGGGCGACGCGCCGGCCCAGGGACGGCTGGGTTATCTGTATCGCGTCGGCGCCGGCGTACCGCAGGACATGAAGCTCGCCCTGAAATGGTACCGGGCGTCGGCCGAGCAGGGCAATCCGCTGGCGCAGGTCGGACTGGGCTACATGCTGCTCGACGGCTCGAGCGACAGGCCCGACGTGGTCGCGGCGGCCGGCTGGTTCACCAAGGCAGCCGAGCAGGGCGACGCGCTGGCCCAGTTGGCGCTCGGCACGCTCTATGAGCTGGGCTCCGGCGTCACCAGGGATTTCGTGCAGGCGCACAAATGGTACGCGCTGGCCAGTGTCGATGACGGCGAATACGAGCAGGACCTGTTCGAGCGCGCCAAGCGCGCGAAGGAAGAGCTCGCCAAGCAGATGACTCCGGCCCAAATCGCCGAAGCCGAGCGCCTCGCCCGCGCCGCGATGCCGCCCGGGAAGTAGCCAGCGTTCTTCTGCCCCATTCAAATGGGGAAGTGCCCCCGCCGTGCGGGGGTGGCGGAGTCAAAAAGCAACGACACGATCCGACCCATGACCTCTCCGGCCGTGCCATCAGTGCGCCACCTCTCCATCTGAATGGGGAGAAAGGCGTGCAGTCATCGCTGCGTGTCGGTGCGATCGTGGGCGCCGTCGTCGGTCAGCTCGCGCATGATGCGGTCCTGCGGAGTGTCCCGGTAGGTCGGCGTCACGCGCTCGGGCGTTCCCGGCACCATCGCCTGATCGGGCCCGTAGGCCGGAGCGTTCGTCCTGTCCTGGTCGTTCTTGCTGGCGGTCCGGTCGGGCGCCGTCTTCATGGTTCCCATCGGCATGCCCTGCGCCCAACCCGAAGCGCTGCCGGCGATGACGAGTCCGGCCCCGGCAAGGGCCACGCCGGCGAGACTGCACAGCTTACGCATACGCCACATTTGAACCTCCATGTCCCTGGACCAACGGTTCTCGCCTCGGCAGCGTTGCGCCAGAGGGGTGACCGAACGTTGTGGTGACGTTCGGCGGCGTACTATGCTTTTCGCTGCAAGGGAGGACGTCGGATGGAATTCGGCATGTTCCACGAGTTTCAGCGCCTGCCCGGCGCCAGCGAGCCGTCGGCGTTCGCCGATTCCTTCGCCCAGATCGACGCGGCCGAGCGGCTGGGGCTCGATGCGATGTGGCTCGCCGAGCTGCATTTCGCGCCCGAGCGCTCGGTGCTCGCTTCGCCCATGATCCTTGCCGCTGCCATCGCCGAGCGCACCAGGCGCATGAAGATCGGCACGGCGGTGCAGGTGCTGCCGCTCTGCCATCCGCTGCGGCTCGCCGAGGAAGTGGCGACCGTCGACCAGCTCAGCAACGGCCGCCTGATCTTCGGTGTCGGCCGCTCGGGCTTCGCCCACACTTACAAGACCTATGGCGTCGACTACGGCGAGAGCCGCGAGCGCTTCGCCGAGACGCTGACGATCGTCAAGCGCTGCTTCACCGAGCAGGGCTTCAGCCACCGCGGCAAGTACTTCTCCTACGACAACGTGCGGCTCAGTCCCCGGCCGGTGCAGACGCCATGGCCGGAGATCCGGGTCGCCGCAGCGAGCCCCGATACCTATGTCGAGGTGGCCGAGCTCGGCCATCCGATCTTCGTCGCCGCCCGCATCGGCAACCTCTCGGACCTGGCGCCGCACGTGAAGGCCTGTCGGGCGGCGTGGAAGAAGGCTGGCCACGCCGGCGAAGGACAGGTCTTCCTGCGCGTGCCGGTCTACGTCGCCGAGACCCAAGAAGCGGCGATCGAGGA
>CAZHQA010000190.1:0-2645 GCA_964533955.1 uncultured Reyranella sp.
ATGTCGACCAGTTCATCCACGGCCGGGCCGAAGGACCGATCCAGATGCAGGTGCGGCGGTTCTGACCATGGCCCGTCCACCCAGCCTCGCCGCGGCCCGCCGATCCTTCGCCGAGGAACTGCGCTTTGTCGCTCATCTCGCAGAGCAGCGTGTGGTCGACGCCTTTGCCGCGGTGCCGCGCGAGCGCTTCGTCGGCGCAGGCCCATGGCGCATCTTCGATATCGACGGCAACGGTTACTGGTCGACGCCCGACGCCGATCCACGTCATCTCTATCACAATGTCCTGGTGGCGCTGGACGAGAGCACCGGGCTCAATACCGGCCAACCGTCGTTGTGGGCCTATCACTTCGACCGATTGGGCATCAAGCCAGGCGGCCGCGTGCTGCAGGTCGGCTGCGGTTCGGGCTACTTCACGGCGATCCTGGCGGAAATCGTCGGTCGGTCCGGCAGGGTGCTTGGGCTCGAGGTCGAGCCTCGCCTTGCAGCAGCGGCGGAAAGCAATCTTAGCGCTTGGCCGCAGGCTTCCGTGCGCCGGGTCCAGGGCATCACACCCATAAAAGGCGAATGGGATGTCGTCATTGCCTTCGCCGGGGCGACGGCGCCTCCCCGCGCCTGGCTGGACGCGCTGGCCCCAGGCGGTCGCGCCCTGATTCCGATGACCGGTGCCGAGCGCTGGGGTTTCATGTTGCGCCTCGATCGCAGGAACGGCGGGTTCTCGGCGCGTTCGGCAGGCCGGGTCGGGTTTTTCCATTGCGTGGGGGCGCGCGACGACGGCGAGGCGGCGGCGCTCACGCGGGCACTCTACGATCCGGCGGGTCAGCTGCAGATGAAACGGTTGCGCCGCGACCCTCACGAACGGGACGAGTCATGCTGGCTGCATGGCGACGGCTGGTGCCTCAGCAAGCAAGAGCTGCATTGACATGGCACGTCCGCTCAAGCGCTACGTCTGCCAGTCGTGCGGTGCGGTCACCTCGAAATGGAGCGGCCGCTGCGAAAGCTGCGGCGAGTGGAACACCATCGTCGAGGAGACGGCACCGGCGCCCGGCCCTGCCGGCGGCGGCCTCGCCCGAGCCGGCAAGGGACGCAAGCTCGAATTTGCCGGGCTCACCGGTTCGACGCCTCAGCCGCCGCGCTACAAGAGCGGCATCGTCGAGTTCGACCGTGTCTGTGGCGGCGGGCTGGTGGTGGGCTCGGCCCTGCTGATCGGCGGCGACCCCGGCATCGGCAAGTCGACACTGCTGTTGCAGGTCGCGGCGGCGCTCGCCCGCCAGAACACCGCCTGCGCCTACATCTCCGGCGAGGAGGCACTCGACCAGGTGCGCCTGCGCGCCGAGCGGCTCGGGCTGGGCGACGCACCGGTGCAGCTCACGGCCGCGACATCGGTGCGCGACATCGTGGCGACGCTCGAGCGTTCCGATGCACCCCGGGTCGCGGTCATCGACTCCATCCAGACCATGTGGCTCGACACGATCGACAGCACGCCGGGTACCGTCACCCAGGTGCGCGGCTCGGCACAGGCGCTTGTCGAACTCGCCAAGCGGCGCGGCATCGCCATGCTGCTGGTCGGTCACGTCACCAAGGACGGCGCCATCGCCGGTCCGCGCGTCCTCGAGCACATGGTCGACACGGTCCTCTATTTCGAGGGCGAGCGTGGCCATCAATTCCGCATCCTGCGCACGGTGAAGAACCGCTTCGGCCCGACCGATGAGATCGGCGTGTTCGAGATGTCCGACCGCGGCCTCACCGACGTCTCCAATCCGTCCGCCCTGTTCCTCGCCGAGCGGCGGGGCCAGGTCTCGGGCGCCTGCGTCTTCGCCGGTATCGAGGGCACCCGGCCGGTACTGGTTGAGATTCAGGCGCTGGTTGGTCCCTCCTCGCTCGCCACGCCGCGTCGTGCGGTAGTCGGCTGGGACACGAACCGGCTTGCCATGGTCCTCGCGGTGCTGGAGGCACGCTGTGGCGTCAGCATCGGCGCCAACGATGTCTATCTGAACGTGGCGGGCGGCCTCAGGATCAGCGAGCCCGCCGCCGACCTGGCCGTCGCGGCGGCCGTGGTGTCCTCACTGGCCGACGAGCCGGTGCCGGCGGACATGGCGGTGTTCGGCGAAATCGGCCTGGGCGGCGAAGTTCGCCCGGTCGGCCAGCGTGAGTCGCGGCTTCGCGAGGCGGCCAAGCTAGGATTCCGCATCGCGCTCGCGCCGCGCGCCCGGTCGGGGGGCGCTTCGCCGCGGCCGCCGGAGGGCATCGTTGTTGACGAAATCGAGCATCTGTCAGACCTTGTGGCGCGTTTCCAGCCGGCCGATCGCCCTCCCAAGCCCGCGCGCCGGGAGGGGGCTCCGGACCGCAGACGCGAGTAGGTCACGGAGCGGACTGGATCGATGGATCAGCTTGGCATCACCGTTTTCGATGTCGCCGTCATTGCCGTCGCCATATTCGGGGCGGCGATCGGCATGTCGGCGGGTTTCGCCCATGCCGTGCTGTTCATCGCGTCCTGGATTGCCGCCGGCTGGGCGGCGCTCCGGTTCTCCGGCCTCATACAGCCCGAAATCCAGAAGCTGATGGGCAGCGAAGAGCTGTCCTACTTCGTGTCCATCCTGGTGGTCTTCGTTGCCGCCCTGATCGTGTTCGTGATGGTAACCAACGCA
>CAZHQA010000190.1:2745-10525 GCA_964533955.1 uncultured Reyranella sp.
ACCCGTCTGCAACAGCGGCCGAATGTCGACACCGGCTCGATTCCGCTGCCCCAGGTCCCCTCCCCGGCAGAGACCAAACCGCCGCAGTGAGATATCCTTGATGACTAGCCGGCGGCTCCCACATATAACGCCGCCGTGCTGACCCCCAAGCGCCCGGATTCGGAGCTCGACAAGTTCCACGAGGAATGTGCGCTGTTCGGCATCTATGGCACATCCGATGCCGCCGCCCACACCGCGCTGGGCCTGCATGCCCTTCAGCATCGCGGCCAGGAAGCGTCCGGCATCGTTACCTTCGACGGCCGCCATTTCCACGACCACCGCGCGTCCGGCCTGGTCGGCGACATCTTCGGCGGGCAGACCGTGATGAACAAGCTCAAGGGCTATTCGGCGATCGGGCATAATCGCTATGCGACGACCGGCGGCTCGTCCGACCGCAACATCCAGCCGATCTTCGCCGATTTTGATTTCGGCGGCCTGGCGCTGGCCCACAACGGCAACCTGACCAACGCCTACCTGCTGCGCAAGGAGCTGGTGCGCATGGGTTGCCTGTTTCAGTCGACCACCGACACCGAGGTGATCAATCACCTGATCGCCCGCTCGAACTACTCGACCGTGGTCGACCGCATCATCGACGCCCTGGGAAGGGTCAAGGGCGCCTATTCGCTCCTGATGCTGACCAACGACACGCTGTACGGCGTGCGCGACCCCATGGGGGTTCGGCCGCTCTGCATCGGCCGGCTGGAAGACGCCTGGATACTGACCTCCGAGAGCTGTGCGCTGGACATCATTGGCGCGCGCTTCGTGCGCGACGTCGAGCCGGGCGAGATCGTGATCGTCGACGGCGCCGGCCTGCGCTCGATCAAGCCGTTCACCAAACAGCCGCGCCGGTTCTGCGTCTTCGAGCACATCTACTTCGCCCGTCCCGACAGCAAGATCGAGGGCGTCGGCGTCTACGACGCCCGCAAGCGCATTGGCGCGGAATTGGCCAAGGAGAGCCCCGTGCCGGCCGACGTCATCGTGCCGGTGCCCGATTCCGGCGTGCCGGCCGCGATCGGATATGCCCACCGGTCAGGCATCCCGTTCGAACTCGGCATCATCCGCAATCACTATGTCGGCCGCACCTTCATCGAGCCAGCCGACCATATCCGCCACCTCGGCGTGCGCCTGAAGCACAATGCCAACCGCGTCCACATCGACGGCAAGCGCGTGGTACTTGTCGACGATTCGATCGTGCGCGGCACCACTTCGAGCAAGATCGTCGAGATGGTGCGCAGCGCCGGCGCGCGCGAGGTGCACATGCGGATCGCTGCGCCGCCGACCACTCATTCCTGCTTCTACGGCATCGATACACCGGAGCGCGACAAACTCCTGGCCTCGCGTTACGACGTGGCCGGCATGGCAAAGTTCATCGGCGTCGATTCGCTGGCCTTCATCTCGATCGATGGGCTGTACCGCGCCATGGGCCTGCCGGGCCGCGACGCCATGGCACCCGCTTTCTGCGATGCCTGCTTCACCGGTGACTATCCGATCTCCCTCGACGACCAGATTGGCATCGAGGACCGCCAGCTCTCCTTCCTCGCCGAACCGGCTTAGGCGTCATGCTCTTCCGGACCGCGCCCGTGCTGCGCGCCGAGATTCATGAGCGAGCTAGCGGTTCGCGGCCCGGAAAACCATGAGGTTGAAGGGCCGGATCGCGCTGGTCACCGGCGCGTCGCGCGGCTTGGGCGCGGCGGCGGCGCTGGCGTTCGCCCGGGAAGGCGCCCATTGCGTGCTGGTGGCGCGCACGGTAGGCGGCCTGGAAGCTCTCGACGACCGGATCCGCGCCGTCGGCGGCAGCGCCACGCTGGTGCCGCTCGATGTCACCGACGGACCCGGCATCGATCGATTGGGGGCGGCGATATACGAGCGCTTCAAGAAGCTCGACATCCTGCTCGGCAACGCTGGCATCCTGGGTACGCTCTCGCCGATCGGCCACATCGAGCCCGGCGTGTTCGAGCGCGTAATGGCGGTGAACGTCACGGCCAACTGGCGCCTGATCCGCTCGCTCGATCCGCTGCTCCGAATGTCAGACGCAGGCCGCGCGATCTTCGTCACTTCGGGCGCCGGCCGCCGCATCATCGCCTACTGGAGTGCCTACGCTACGAGCAAGGCCGCCCTGGACATGCTGGTCGGCATTTACGCCGCCGAGTGCGCGCACACCTCGGTACGGGTCAATCTCTACAATCCCGGCCCGATGCGCACCGGCATGCGCAAGGAGGCGTTCCCGGGCGAGGAGCCTCAGTCTCTACCCCTGCCCGAGACGCATGCCGAGGCCCTGATCCAGCTCGCCCTGCCCTCGTGCACGATGAACGGCGAATGGGTGGCCGGCGACCAAGCGATCAAGAGCACGGGCTCCTAGCCTCGTCGCGACGGCGGTCTCGGCCGACCCTTATTCGGCCTTCACGCCTGCGAACTTGATCACCTTCGCCCACTTCTCGGTGGCCTGTGAGATGATCGCCGCGAACTCCGCCGGCGTGCCCCCGAGCACCGTGCCGCCAAGCTCGACGATCCGTTCTTTGATCTTGGCGTCGGCAAGGCCGGCATTGGCCTGCTTGTTCAGCAAATCGATGATTTCCACCGGGGTGTTCTTGGGCGCGCCGATGCCGGCAAAGCCGCTCGCCTCATAGCCCGGCACGAAATCTCCTACCGGTGGAACGTCCGGAAACACGTCCAATCGGGTCGCGGTCGTGACCGCGAGCGCGCGCAGCTTGCCGGCTTTGATCTGCTGGATCACTTCCGACACCGGAGCGAAGATCACCTGCACCTGGCCGCTGATCAGATCAACGACCGCAGGCGCGCCGCCCCGATACGGGACATGGACCAGATTCACCCCGGTCATCATCTTGAAGAGCTCGCAGGCGATGTTTTGCGGGGTGCCCTGGCCCGCGGACCCGTAGTTGATCTTGCCCGGGTTGGCCTTGGCGTAGGCGATGAACTCAGGGAGCGTCTTGGCGGGGACCGCAGGATTCACCGTGACGACATATGCCAGCCGCGCGGCGCAGATCACCGGCGCGATGTCCCGGATGAAATCGAAACTGAGATTGCTGTAGAGCGCCGCATTGATCGCATGCGGGGTCACAACCTGCAGCAGCGTGTAGCCGTCGGCAGGTGCCTTGGCGACCGTCTCGGTGCCGATATTGCCGCTGGCGCCGGGCTTGTTCTCGACGATGAATTGCTGGCCGAGGCGCCCCGTCAGCCATTCAGCCATTAGGCGCGCCTGGATGTCCGTCGCCCCGCCGGCGGGAAAGCCCACGACGATGCGTACCGGCCGTGACGGATAGGCTTGGGCGCGGGCAACGCCGGATACGGCAGGCAATGCAGCGGCAACCCCGGCCAGATGCAGAAATGTACGGCGGCAGAATTTCATTATGCTTCCTCCACAGCCGGCGCCACGTCGCGGATTTGCCATCCGACTGGACGCCGTGCGGGAGCAGGCTACATCCGTCCTGTGAGGGGGCGGAAGAGCCAATGCCTCCGCGTCATTTCACTGCGTCGCGGAATTTGGTCGCTGTCGGCACCGCCACAGAAGATAGAGCCGTTACCGCTGCTTCTTCGCGCGACTGGCGTACGGGTTCTTGGGCTTGCGCATGGTCAAGCGCAGCGGCACGCCAGGCATGCCGAAATCGTCGCGCAGGCGGTTCATCAGGTAGCGCAGGTAGTCGTCGCCCAGTTCCTGAGGTTGGCTGCAGGACAGGATGAAGGTCGGCGGCCGGATCTTGATTTGCGTCATGAAGCGCAGGCGGATGCGGCGGCCCTTGGCGAGCGGTGGCGGATGCAGCGTCTCCATCTCTCGCAGCCAGCGATTGAGCTTGGGCGTCGGCACGCGCTTGTTCCAAATGTCGTAGGTCTCGACAACCTTGGGCATCAGCCGCTCGACGCCGCGTCCGTTCAGCGCCGAGAAGCCGACGATCGGCACGTCCTTGACCTGCGCAAACGACGCCTCCAGCCGGTCGCTGAGCTTGCGCCATTGCCGTGTCGCCTCACGCCGGTCGTCGGCCAGCAGGTCGGTCTTGTTGACCGCGATCACCAGGGCGCGGCCTTCCTCGATCACCCGGCCGGCGACCACGAGATCCTGCTTCTCCATCATGTCGGCGGCGTCGAGCACAACGACCACGACATCGGCGAGGCGGATGGCGTCGAGCGTGTCGGCAACGGACGCCGCCTCGAGCTTGGCATCTATGCGACTGCGGCGACGCATGCCGGCGGTGTCGATGAGGCGAATCGCCCGATCCCGCCACTTCCATTCGACGCGAATCGAATCGCGCGTGATGCCGGCCTCGGGACCGGTCAGCATCCGCTCCTCGCCGACCAGGCGATTGAGCAAGGTAGACTTGCCGACATTGGGCCGGCCGACGATGGCCAGCATCATCGGGCGCTTGGCGGCGGCGGCCGCCTCCGCATCGAGGCTTGCCTCGCCATCGGCCGCTTCCTCGCCTTCCTCCTCTTCCGGCATTGGCGCGATGTGCCGAGCCATCGCTTCGTGCAGGTCGCTCAGGCCCTCGCCATGCTCGGCCGAGAACGGGATCGGCTCGCCCAGCCCGAGCGCGTGCGCTTCGGCGAGCCCGTTCTGGCCGGCACGCCCCTCGCACTTGTTGGCGACCACGATCACCTTGGCGGAACGCTTGCGCAGCCAGTTCGCGAAAGCCTCGTCGAGCGGCAGCACGCCGGCGCGGGCGTCGATCATGAACAGCACGACGTCGGAGCCCTCGACCGCGCGCTCGGTAAAGCGGCGCATGCGCGCCTCGAGCACCTCGCCCCCCTTGGTCTCCCAGCCTGCGGTGTCGAGCAACGTGAAAGCAAGGTCGCCGAGCTGCGCCGGCGATTCGCGCACATCGCGCGTCACGCCGGGCGTGTCGTCGACGATGGCCCGCCGCTTGCCGACGAGCCGGTTGAACAGGGTCGATTTGCCGACGTTGGGACGGCCGACGATTGCGACCCTTGGCGCGCCCGGGGCTGGCTGCGTGCCGGCGTCAACGGAGCGCAATGAGCCTGCCATTGTCGGTCAGCACATAAACCACGCGGTTGGCCACCACCGGCGCCAGCCGGATCGGGTTGCCGATATTGATCTTGCCCATGATCTCGCCGCTGTAGGGCGAGAGCGCCAGCAGCTCACCGGTTGTGCCGCCGACCAGCAAGCGGTCGCCGGCCAGCACCGGGCCGCCCCACAGGATGGGATTATGACGCTTCTCGTCGCGATACTGAGTGAGCGGCGTCACCCATTTTATCTTGCCGCTGTCGCGCTCCAGGCAGACCACGTCGGCGGTGCTGGTGACGACAAACACGAAACGGCCCGCCGCCCACGGGGTCTGGCTGCCGCCAATATTGCGTTCCCACAGCCGCTGTCCCGAGCGCAGGTCGATCGCGGCCACCGTGCCGGCGGAACCCATGGCGAGCACCACGCCGCGGTCGATCACCGGCCGCCCGCGAATGTCGGCCAGATTGCCGAAGGCGCGGGCCTCGCGGCGCGGACCGACCAGCGATTCGTTCCACACCGTGCGGCCGGTCTCGAGGCGCAGGCCGACCAGCTCGCCCGAGGTGAAGGGCGCCACCACGATGTCACCCGAAGCGGCCGGACTGTTGCCGCCGACATAGCCCGACATTTCCTGCAGGCCCGTGAACGACCACAGGTCCTGGCCGTCGACCGCGGCCATGGCATGCATCTTGTTGTCGATCGAGATCGTGAACACGCGGTCGCCGAACACCAGCGGCGCGCCGCGCACTGGAGCGCTGACCTGAGAGTTCCACAGCTCCTTGCCGGTCGCGGCTTCGAGCGAATAGACGACGGCATAGCCCGTCGTCACGAACAGCCGGTCGCCGTAGTACGCAAGCCCGCCGCCGAATTCGTCGCCGTCGCGGGCCTTTTCGGGTTTCAGCCGCACGCTCCAGATGCGCTGGCCGGTTTCGGCGTTGAAGGCCGTCACCGTGCTCTCGGCGTCCTTGGCGAAGACCTTGCCGTCAGCCACCACAGGCGGGGTCGTCAGGATGCGCTCCGAATTGGAGCCCGCGCCAACGTCGACACTCCAGATGACCTGGGGTGAATCGCCGATCGCGAGGTGCTGCATGGCGTAGTTGGCGAAGCCGCCGGACTGCGGCCAGGAATCGTTGACGGTCGGGGCCGGCAGCGTGACCTGGAGCGAGGCTGTGTCCTTGTCCGGCTCGATCTCGCGGCGGTCCTGCATGACCGGGATGCGCTCGCCGACCAGCGGCGTCTTCCTCTTGGACACCAGGCCTTCCAGCCAGTCGCAGCCCGACAGCGACGGCAACAGCGCCAGGGCGATCGCGGCGAAGAGGAGGCGCCGCATTACTTGGTCTCGCCCGGCTTGGTCTCCGGCGGTGTGGTGTCGCCCTGGCCATAGAGCGTGAGCATGGCCTGGGCGCGCTGCTGGGCGCCCTGTGGCGAACTCGGATCCTTGATGATCTCGTTCCACTTCTTGCGCGCCGCCGCGAGGTCGCCCTTGCGTACGGCAGCCAGCGCCTCGAGTTCGAGCGCGCTGGCATGGAACGGTCGCTCGGGCTGGGCGAGCGCCTGCAGGCGGGCGGCCACCTCGGCTTCCTTGGACGTGCCGACGCTGCGGAAGCCTGCGATCACAATGGCCAAGTCGGAGAGCTCGGCCGGCAGCTGCGGAGCCACGGCAAGCAACGCCGCTACCTGCTCGTCCGGCGTTGCGCGCAGCTGCGCGGAGGCCAGCGCGGCCAGCCAGCGGTAGGGCTCGGGGGCGCTTTCGGCGAGCTTGTCGAGCTCGGCGCGGGCGGCCGCATTGTCTTGGCCGATCTTGCTGAGCGCGATGGAATAAGACGTGCTCGCGGTCGCGCGGCGCGAGGCATCGTACTGCCGCCAGCCGACCTGGGCCGCCGCTGCCACCACCACCAGCACGGCCGCGGCGACCACATAATTGCCCCAGCGCTTCCACCAGGCCCTGAGATCGTCCTGCCGTACGGCGTCGTCGACTTCCTGGAAAGCAGCCTGGTCGGACACGGGGGCTCCGGATTTATTGTACTAAATCAATAGCTTTGGCGGCGGTTCATAGCCCTCCACTCGGAAATTGGCAAACCGTCGGGCATTTGCAACAATTCGGTCAGAAGCCATGACCAATCTGTACCGCCTGGCCGACCAGAAAGCCCGGCGCCGGATCGTCTCCTTCGATCGGCGCGAGCTCTCTAGGCTCCTGAATTTATACAGCCTGCGTGTCGCTTCGGGCGAATGGCGCGACTATGCCATCGATTTCAGGCCGGGCATGGCGATCTTCTCGATCTTCCGTCATACCGCCGAGCAGCCGCTATTTGCCATCGCCAAGGTCCCTGGGGGCAGCAATGCCGGGTATGTGGTCTATAACGGCCCGCGCAAATTGGCACACGGCGACAGCCTCGAAGACGTGCTGAGCATCTTCGATCGCAAGCTCAAGCTGCTCCTGAGCTGAAGCGAAACGGCATGAAATGGATTCGGCTGGTTCCAGCCGAATCCATCGTGCTCCATAAGAGCGTCGTTACTTGGCGACGTTGGTGGTGGCAGCGCCGATGCCCGCGCCCAGCGCGGTGCCGACCAGCGCCGGGCCGACCAGCGGCCAACCCGCCAGGGCCGCGACGCCAAGCCCCGCGCCAGCGCCAATGGCGCCGCCGGTCACGGCGCGCTCGCCCCAGGTATCGCCGCAGGCGGCGAGCGACAGAGCGAGCGGAAGAACGATCAAAGCAACAATCTTGGTTTTCATGACACGACCTCGAGAGGGAATGGCTGGTCGGCTGC
>CAZHQA010000191.1:0-8574 GCA_964533955.1 uncultured Reyranella sp.
CCCGCCAAGATCGCCGCCGTGGGCCAGCGGTTTCAGGACCGAAGCCTCCATGCTAGGCAGGGCGACAGGCCCAAAATCATGTTCTTCGGTCTTGCCCTCTTTGCTGCCGCTTTCGAAGCGGCCGTCGGATATCCAGACGTCGCCTTTCGGCTGATCGGTCACCCGGTGACGTGGATAGGGCGGCTCATAGCATGGGCCGACCGGACGTGGAATTCGGAGGAGGACTCGCCGGTCGACCAGCGCACCCGGGGCATCGTCTTCGTCGTGGTGCTTATCGTGGCAAGCCTGCTGGCGGGCCTCATTGTCTCCCGCCTGTGCTACCTGCTGCTGCCGGGCCTGTTTGCGCTGCTGCTCAGTGCCGCGCTTGCCAGCAGCCTGCTCGCCCAGCGCAGCCTTCATGCGCACGTGCAGGCCGTGGCCGATGCGCTGGCCTCCAAGGGATTGGTTGCCGGTCGCGACGCGGTGGCTCATATCGTCGGACGCGACACCCGAGAACTCGACGAAGCCGGCGTCTGCCGCGCCGCCATCGAAAGCCTGGCCGAGAGCTTCTGCGACGGCGTGGTGGCGCCACTGCTCTGGATGGTGCTGCTCGGCCTGCCCGGGGCGCTTGCCTACAAGGCGATCAACACGGCCGACAGCATGATCGGCCACAAAACACTGAAATACATCGACTTCGGCTGGGCGGCGGCACGCACCGACGACGCCGTCAACTGGCCAGCGGCGCGGCTCGCCGTGTTGTGGTTGGCGCTGGGCGCGGCGATGACCGGCCTGTCACCTCGTGGCGCATTGATGACCGCGTGGCGCGATGGAGCCCTGCACGAATCGCCCAATGCCGGCAGGCCCGAGGCGGCGATGGCGGGGGCGCTCGGCGTCCGCCTGATGGGCCCGCGCAGCTACGATGGCGAGCTGGTCGATCAGGCCTGGATGGGTGACGGGCGAAGCGAGCTGAAGGCAGCCGACATCCGCGCGGCGCTGCGCCTCTATCGCGCCGCCTGCCTGGCGCAGCTGGCCGTGCTCGCGATCCTGGTTGGCTTCAGCCTGGTGGCGTAAGCCGGGGCGTGCGCGCGAGTGCCAGCAGGCGCTCGCAGTCGACATGCTTCTCGAGATGATCGGCGAGCTGGTCGAGCGTGGTCTCGACCTCGGCCTGGTAGTCGAGTGACGAGGCGGTGGCGCCGATCCGCCGCAGCCAGTGCCGGCGCTGGCGATCGTCGGCGAAGAGGCCGTGGATGTAACAGCCGGCGACGCGGCCGTCGTCGCTCACTGCTCCTTGATCGTGGCCTTGCAGCTCGAGCAGTGATCTCGCCGCCCCGGTCGTTTGCCCGACGTGCATCTCGTAGCCCCTGAAGGGCACGCCGTCGGCCTCGCCCGCGACTTCGACCAAAACCTTGTCGCCTTCAAGCACGGTATCAACGGGCAGCATGCCAAGCCCGGCGGCCTTCGCCGGCGGCCCCTCGATGCCCTTTGGATCGGCGACGCTGCGGCCCAGCATCTGATAGCCGCCACAGATGCCCAGCACGCGGCCGCCTCGGCGCACGTGGGCCTGCAGGTCGACGTCCCATCCCGCTGCGCGCAAGGCGGTAAGGTCGGCGAGCGTGGCCTTGGATCCGGGCAGGATCGCCAGTGCGACATCGCCGGGGAGCGCCTCACCGGCGCGCACGAAGACCAAGTCGATGTCGGGTTCGAGCCGCAACGGATCGAAGTCATCGAAGTTGGCGATCCGCGGATAGGCGAGTACCGCGATCTTGATCCTGCCGCCGCTGGATTCGTTCGGCAGGCCGAGCGCATCCTCGGCCGGCAGCTTGTGGGCGGCCGCAAAGAATGGCACCAGGCCGAGCGCCTGCCAGCCGGTGTGGCGGGCGATTTCTTGCATGCCGTCGTCGAACAGCGACGGGTCGCCGCGGAAGCGGTTGACGATGAAGCCCACGATCATCGCCGCGTCGGCCGGATCGATCACCGATTTGGTGCCGACCAGGCTCGCGATCACGCCACCGCGGTCGATGTCGCCCAGCAGGATCACGGGCACGTCGGCGGCGCGGGCAAATCCCATGTTGGCGATATCGGCGGCGCGCAGGTTCACTTCCGACGCCGAACCCGCGCCTTCGACCAGCACGAGATCGCCTTCGTCGGCAAGCCGGCCAAAGCTCTCGAGCACGGCGCCGAGCAGCTTGGGCTTCAGCGACTGATACTCACGGGCGCGCGCATTGCCCAGCACCTTGCCCTGGACCACGACCTGCGCGCCGAGCTCGCTTTGCGGTTTCAGCAGGACCGGATTCATGTGCACGCTGGCCGGCACGCCGGCGGCGCGCGCCTGCAATGCCTGGGCACGGCCGATCTCTCCGCCGTCGGCGGTGACGGCGGCGTTGTTCGACATGTTTTGCGGCTTGAACGGCCGCACCTTCAGGCCGCGTCGGGTGAAGGCCCGTGCCAAGCCTGCCACGATCAGCGACTTTCCGACATCGGAGCCCGTGCCCTGGATCATCAGAGCGCGTGCCGGCATCAGAACTCGATGCCTTCCTGCGCCTTCACGCCGGCGGCGAAGTGATGCTTCACCGCAGTCATTTCAGTTACCAGATCGGCCGCTTCGATCAGCTCGGGCCTGGCGTTGCGGCCGGTGACGACGACGTGCAGATCCGCCCGCCGTGCTGCGAGAGTCGCCACGACCTCGGCGACGTCGAGATGGTCGTAGCGCAGGGTGATGTTGAGTTCGTCGAGCACGATCAGGCGAATGGCACGATCGGCCATCATCTTTCTCGTCGCCGCCCATGCTCGTTCGGCGGCGGCGACATCGCGCGCGCGATCCTGTGTCTCCCAGGTGAAGCCCTCGCCGAGCGTGTGCCATTCGACCTGGTGGCCGAACTTCTCGATCGCCGCGCGTTCACCCGATTGCCAGGCGCCCTTGCCGAACTGGACGACGCCGCAACGGAAGCCGCGGCCCAGCGCACGCAGCATCAGGCCGAAGGCCGCCGTCGATTTGCCCTTGCCCTTGCCGGTATGGACGATCAACAGGCCCTTTTCGATCGACTTGCCGGCGACTTCCTTGTCCTGGACGGCCTTGCGATGGGCCATTTTGGCCTTGTGTCGCTCCGCTTCGTCATTTGCCGATGCCATGCAACCACAATGGTCGGCAAAGCCCTTGTCAGCAAGGCGGCCGGCTCCTATCAAGCCCATGACGGAAAGGGAACGCGGTGAAGCCGCGGCTGCCCCCGCAACTGTAGTCGGCGAGCTTTGGGCCATCTGCCACTGGAAGTACCGCAAGGGAAATCGGGAAGGCGGCCCGTGGCGAGGACCCGGAAGCCAGGAAACCTGCCGTCGAGAACGCCGTGATCCGGGCCGCTGTGCGGGGCGTCGCGATGGCCGAGGCAAACCCGACGTCCGACGCAGCGGACGCGGGCTCCGTCGGAGAACGGCATCTGGGCAGGCCTGCTGGGACCTGCGACGACGGAGGCAAACCATGGCAGTTTCGATCAAGCGACTGGTCGGTCTTTCGATGCTGGCGACCTTCGTCGGCCAGACGCCGGCGTTCGCCCACCACGTGATGGGCGGCAAGTTGCCGGAGACCTTCCTGCAGGGCTTCCTGTCGGGATTGGGCCATCCGGTGATCGGCCTGGATCACCTCGCCGCCATCGTCGGCGTCGGCCTGCTGGCGGCGATTGCCGGCCGCGGCGTCGGCCTGGTGCTGGCCTTCAGCGTGGCGATGATCGCCGGAGTGGGCGTGCACCTCGCCAAGGTCGACGTTCCCGTGAGCGAGCTGCTGGTCGGCCTGTCGACGCTGACGATCGGCGCGCTGGTCATCGCACGCCGTTCGATCGGCACGGCCGCGGCTGCCCTGCTGTTCGCAGTGGCCGGCCTGCTGCACGGCTACGCCCTGGGCGAGTCGATCGTCGGCGCGCAGACCTCGCCGCTCTTCGCCTATCTGGCTGGCCTGCTCGTCATCCAGACGCTGATCGGTGCCGGAGCCTACGCGGTCACCAAGCGGGTCATGACCCTGCGGCCTGCCAGCCTGACGGCGGCCGGTCTTCTCGTCGTCCTTCTGGGCGGTGTCAGCACGGCCGTCGCGGCAAGCGCGCTGATCTGACATGTCCACTCTCTTCGTCTGCACCACCTGCCGGCCAGCGGGTGACGCCGGGCTGCAGCCGCGGCCGGGCGCCCGCCTCTATGCCGCACTGAAAGAGCAGGCGACGGATCTCGAGGTCGTGCCGGTCGAGTGCCTGTCAAATTGCACACGTTCGTGCAGCGCGGCAGTCAGTGCACCCGGCAAATGGACCTATGTGGTGGGCCATCTCGATCCCGACAGGCATGTCGCCGACGTGCTGGAATTTGCCCGCCAGCACCGCTCGCACGCGCAAGGCCTGCCGGTGTGGCGCGAGCGGCCAGAGCACGTCCGCAAGAACACCATCGCGCGCGTGCCGCCAATGCCGATCGCCGGAGAGATCTCATGACCGTACCTGCTTCGAAGACGCCGGCCTCCGAGACCTTGGCCTCCAAGACCTTGGCCAAGGTGCCGTGTACCATCGTCACGGGCTTCCTCGGTGCGGGAAAGACCACGCTGGTGCGTCACGTGCTGGAGAATGCCGACGGCCGCCGGCTCGCGGTCATCGTCAACGAATTCGGCGACGTCGGCATCGACGGCGAGATCCTGAAGAGCTGCGGCATCGAGAGCTGCCCGGAAGACGCGATCGTCGAACTCGCCAACGGCTGCATCTGCTGTACCGTTGCCGACGATTTCGTGCCGGCTCTGAAGGGGCTGCTCGACCGGCCGTCGCCGCCCGAGCACATCGTGATCGAAACCTCGGGGCTGGCGCTGCCCAAGCCGCTGGTGAAGGCCTTCAACTGGCCCGAGATCGCCTCGCGCGTGACAGTCGATGGCGTGGTCGCCGTGGTCGACGGCGCGGCCGTCGCTGCCGGCCGCTTCGCCGACGATCCCGAAGCGCTGGCCCGCCAGCGCGCGGAGGACCAGTCGCTCGATCACGACAATCCTCTCGAAGAGGTCTTCGAGGACCAACTTCTCTGCGCCGACCTGGTGATCCTGAACAAGGCCGACCTGATGTCCGATACCGAGCGCCGGGAGGTCAATCGGGAGATCGGCAAGACCCTGCCGCGTGTCGTCAAAGTGGTGGAAACACAGAACGGCCGGGTTTCGGTAGACGTGTTGCTGGGCCTCGGGGCCAGGGCGGAGGCCGATCTCGCCGCACGGCCTTCGCATCACGACCTCGAAGGCGAACACGACCACGACGACTTCGATACCTTCATCATCGAGCTGCCGGCCTTCGCCTCGCCGCAGGCGCTGGTGGAGCGGATCGCCAGGGCGACGGCGGAACACGATATCCTGCGCGTAAAGGGCTTCGTCGAGATCAAGGACAAGCCGATGCGCCTGCTGGTGCAGGGTGTCGGCGCCCGCATACAGCATCAGTTCGACAGGCGCTGGCCCGATGGCTCGCCGCGCCGCGGCCGTCTGGTCGTGATCGGCGAGACGGGCATGGACAAGGCGGCGATCCGGGCGCTGATCGTGGGCTGATCATGCACGTCCTGGCGACACAGCTTGCGACGCTGGACGAGGCCGAAATTGCCGTCGATCTCGGCCAGTCGCCGGCCGATGTCGTCGTGCTCTCATTCTCCGACACCGACCTCTCTGCCCTTGCCGTTGCCTGGCAACGCGACGCAGATCTTCTTCCGACGCTGCGCCTCGCCAACCTTAAGCAGCTGCGCCATCCCATGTCGGCCGATCTCTATCTCGACAATGTCGTGGCGCGGGCCAAGGCCGTCGTCGTGCGATGTCTGGGCGGCCTCGACTACTGGCGCTACGGCCTGGAGCGCATTGCCGACCTGGCGCGCGACGGCGGCATCCTGTTCGCTGCCTTGCCCGGTGACGATCGTGAGGATCCGCGGCTTGCCTCCATGTCCACGGTCGCGACGGCCGATCTTGCCATGCTCGATCGCTTCTTCCGCGACGGCGGGGCCGACAACCTGAACCAGGCGCTCCGCTACGTCGGCACCCTGCTGGGCGGCGACCACGCGTGGCGGCCGCCGACTGCCGTCGGCCCAATCACCGTGCTCGGTGATACCGGCAAGGCGGGACCGCTCGCCCTCGTCGTCTTCTATCGTGCCAATCTCGTCGCGGCCGACATCGAGCCGATCGACCACTTGATGGCGGCGCTCGAGCGGCGGGGACTTGTGCCGCTCGGCGTGGCCGTGAGCAGCCTCAAGGACCCGGCCATCCAGCACGAACTCGGCCGGCTGATCGAGCATCGCCGGCCCTCGGTCATTCTCAACACCACTGCCTTCTCGGCGATGCGCGAGGACGATACGACTGTGCTCGACGCGGCCGATGCCGCCGTCCTCCAGGTCGTGCTCGCCGGCAGCACCCGCGAGGCCTGGGCCGAGTCCGGCCGTGGCCTCTCGCCGTCCGACCTGGCCATGAACGTCGTGTTGCCGGAACTCGATGGCCGGCTGTTGACGCGCGCCATTTCGTTCAAGGCGGCAGCGGACACCGATCGGCAGTTGGAGTTCGCCGCGGTCCGTCATATCGCCGACGCCGGACGTGTCGACTACGTGGCGCGCCTGGCGGCGGCCTGGGCAAGGCTGCGCGCCAAGGAGCGCAACCAGCGCAGGCTCGCGCTTGTCCTGTCGGACTATCCGGCGCGCGGCGGCCGCACCGGCTACGCCGTCGGCCTCGATACCACCGAAAGCACGCTCGAGATCCTGCGGCTGCTGCGCGATGCGGGCTACGACGTCGGCGCACGTGACTGGCAGGCGTCGGACATCGCGCCGCTGCTCGATCGTACGGCGCGCCATCTGCGCTGCGGCAAGGTCATCGTCCTGCTGCAGCCCGATCGCGGTGGCGGATATCACGACACCACGGCCGAGCCGCACCCGGACTATGTCGCCGCCTATGCCTGGTTGCGCGATGAAGAGAAGATCGATGCGCTCGTCCACCTCGGCACGCATGGCACGCTCGAATGGCTGCCCGGCAAGGCGCTGGCCCTGTCGGCAGAATGTTGGCCGGAGAAGGTGCTGGGGCCGATTCCCGTCATCTACCCGTTCATCGTCAACAATCCGGGCGAAGCGGCCCAGGCCAAACGCCGGCTGGCCGCCGTCACGATCGGTCATCTCACGCCGCCGCTCAGTGCTGCCGGCCTGCACGGCGCGCTGTCGGAGATGGAAAGTATCGTCGAGGAGTATGCCGCGGCCGATGGCCTCGATCGCCGCCGCGCGCGTTTTCTCGAGCAGGAGATCGTCGCGCGCGCTTGGAGCAACGGCCTTGCCGCCGATTGCGGCCTGGTGCGCGGCGAGCAAGACCGCGCTGCGGTGGCCAAGCTCGACGCGCATCTTTGCGACATCAAGGACCTCGCGGTCCGCGACAGGCTGCATGTGTTTGGCCGCGTGCACGACCTCGCTTTCGAAGCATGTGCGGTCGGAGAACGCGCCGGCCTGCTTGCGGCGCTCGACGGCCGGCGCGTGGCGCCGGGTCCGGCAGGTGCGCCGAGCCGGGGGCGGGCCGACGTGCTGCCCACAGGCCGCAACCTCACCTCCATCGATCCGCGCGCCATTCCGACGCGCACGGCGTCGTCGATCGGCGCACGGGCGGCCGACGAGGTCGTTCGCCGCTACCTTCAGGATCATGGTGAGCCGCCGCAGTCCCTGGTGATCGATCTCTGGGCCTCGGCGTCGCTGCGCACCGGCGGGGACGACCTTGCGCAGGCGCTGGCCTATCTGGGCGTAAAACCGCTCTGGGATCCTCATTCCAGTCGCGTGACCGGCGTAGAGGTCATGCCTCTCGCTGCCCTCGACCGGCCCCGAATTGACGTGACGCTGCGCATTTCCGGCCTGTTCCGTGACATCTTCGAGCAGCAGATCGCGCTGTTCGACATCGCCGTGCGCCGCGTCGCCGCGCTCGATGAGGATGCTGCCGACAACCCGCTCGCCGAGGTCCGACGCAAGGGCGAGAGCCTGGCGCGCGTCTTTGGTGCGGCTCCGGGCGGCTATGGTGCGCGCGCCGGTGATCTCGCCCTCGATGGCGCCTGGCAGACGCGCCACGAACTCGGCGAAGCCTACCTCGCCGCGGTGACCCACGCGTTCGGCGCCGCCGAAGCTTCCGAAAGGGCAGGCGGCGATTTTCGCGGGCGGGTTTCGGTGGCGGACGTGCTGGTCCATCCTCAGGACGACCGTGAACGCGACCTCCTTGATGGCGATGGCGTCGCCGACTTCGCCGGCGGCTTTGCCGCCGCCGCGGCGCTCCTGGGCAACGAGCCCGAACTCTATCATCTCGATACCAGCGACGTTGCCGCACCGAAGGCGCGAAGGCTTACCGAGGAAATCGCCCGCGTGGTCCGCGGTCGCCTGACCAACCCGCGCTGGCTGGCCGGCATGTTGAGCCACGGCCACCGCGGCGTGGCTGAGATCGCCCAGGGCGTCGATGCGCTATTCGCCTTCGCCGCCACCGCGCGCGCCGTGCCGGGCCATCTGTTTGACGAGACGCACGCTGCCCTGATCGCCGACGAAGCCGTCCTGTCGGCGATGCGCGCCGGCAATCCTGCGGCGACCGCTGCCATCGTCGCCCGCCTCGACGAGGCGCGG
>CAZHQA010000191.1:8674-10497 GCA_964533955.1 uncultured Reyranella sp.
CAAGGCGAGGCCGCGCGCAATGTCATGGTCGGGCCGCTCGCCGATGCTGCGGTGCGCAGCATGGCGGCGCGGCTCAGCGAGGCGCTGGCCCAGGATCGCCGTGCGGCCAGCCTGCCGGCGAAGTTCGGTTGGCTGGTCGATGGCGGTGGACCACTCTCGATCATCGGCGAGCGCGCGGATATCGCGTTGTACCTGACGGAGGCGCGCCTGATGTTGCGTATCGACGGCCAGTGGCTCGGACACGGCTCCCTGGAGACCGCGCTCGACGCTGCGTTCGGCGGGCGGCCGGCCCTGCCAAGGGTCGACGTCGCTCTGGTGTCCGGTGGCCGGCGACTGGGTCACCTTGGCGGCATGACGGGAATAGCCGCACCCTTCGGGCGGCTCGAGGCGGCCCAATTGCGTGCGCTGGTCAGGCGCTCTGCCGAGGCGGGCGCCTCCGAACTGCGGCTGTCTCCTTGGCGTGCCCTCTACGTCGATGCGATCGTCGAGATACCGGCCGAGGCGCTTGGCCTGATCGTCGACGAGAATGATCCGGTTCTCCGTGTCGATGCCTGCCCGGGCCGCCCGGCGTGTCGGTCGGCGACCGTCGACACCCGGACTACGGCGCGGCGGCTCGCCGCCACGGGACTTGCCGGATCGGTTCATGTGTCGGGTTGCGCCAAGGGCTGCGCGCGCTCGGCGCCGGCGGACCTGACGCTGGTCGGAGACGGCGGCCGCTATGGCGTGGTGCGCAACGGCACGACGCGCGACGCGTACGAGCGTACGATTGCGGCCGACGAGCTGGCGGCGCTGAATGGCTGACGCACGCCCCTACATTCGCGATGGTGCGGAAATCTACCGGCGCTCGTTCGCCATCATCCGCGCCGAGTCGGACCTGGCCCGTTTCGGTCCGGTCGAGGAACGCATCGCCGTGCGCATCATCCACGCCTGCGGCATGACCGAGATCGCGCGCGACATCGTCATGTCGCCGGGCTTCGCTCAGGCCGCACGAGCCGCGCTGGTGCGCGGCGCGCCGATCCTGTGCGATTCCAGGATGGTCGCCAACGGGATCACACGCTCCCGCTTGCCGGCCGGCAATGCCGTGATCTGCACGCTCGACGATCCCGAGGTGCCGGCGCTCGCTCGCAAGATCGGCAATACCCGAACCGCGGCGGCCATGGATCTGTGGGGCGGGCTCCTCGCCGGATCAGTCGTCGCCATCGGCAACGCGCCAACGGCGTTGTTCCGCCTGCTCGAATTGCTCGACGCCGGAGCAAAGCCGCCGGCAGCGGTGATCGGCCTGCCGGTGGGCTTCGTCGGCGCGCAGGAGTCCAAGGAAGCGCTCCTGGCCGATGGGCGCGTCCCCTGTCTGATCGTGCGCGGCCGCAAGGGCGGCAGCGCGATGGCGGTCGCCGCGGTCAACGCGCTCGCCAGCGAGGCGGAATGATCAGCCTCGATTCCCTGGCAGGCCAGGCGCAGGGCGGCACGCTCTACGGCATCGGTGTGGGGCCGGGCGACGTGCGCTATCTCACCCTGCGTGCTGCCGGGCTGGTGCGCGCAGTCGACGTACTGGCTTATTTCACCAAGCGCCATGCGGCGGGCAATGCACGCCGGGTCGTGGCACCGCTGGTCGAAGCGGGTCGCAACGAAGTTCACTTCGAATATCCGGTCACCGACGAGATCCCGGCCGAGCATCCAGACTACCAGGCGAAGATCGGGGCCTTCTATCGCGAGACCGCCGCCACGCTTGCAGCGCTCCTGCGTGCGGGCAAGTCGGTGGGTCTGCTGGCCGAAGGCGATCCGTTTTTCTACGGCTCGTTCATGCACATGTGGCGCCGGCTGGC
>CAZHQA010000192.1:0-10453 GCA_964533955.1 uncultured Reyranella sp.
ACACCCTCTCCGAGATCGAGCGGCGTTACGGTTTCTCCGTCCTGGTCGAGGCCGACGAGGAATTGCACGCCGCCGAAGTCGAGATCGAGCGCGTGCGCTCGCGGCGCGACGACCAGCATCGGCCGGCCCAGGAACTGGCCCGCGCCAGCTACGAGGAAGTGGCCCGCGAGGATGCGGCCAGTGATGTCGCGGGCGCCGCCGATGATGGCGCGCCGGCCGGCGACGGCGAGCGCCCGGGTGAAGGCAGCGGCCGGCGGCGACGCCGGCGGCGCCGGCGCGGTGGACCGCCCGGCGAGGGCTCCGAGCATCAGGATCGCCCGCCGATGAACGGCGGCGGCGACAATGGCTACGCCGCCACCGGCAACGGCAGCGAAGCGGCATCGCAGCCGCACGACGACGAGGCGGCCGGCGAGCCCTTTGGCGACGACGGCGATGAGCCGATCGGTGCCGGCGAGATGCAGGGTGCCGACAATCGTGCCGAAGGTGATCGCCCGGAAGGCGGACGTCCCGAAGGCGCTCGCCCCGACGGAGAACGCAGCGGCAGCAGCCGCCGCCGCCGCGGCCGCCGCGGCGGTCGCGGCCGCCGGCCCGCGAACGGCCAGGGCGATTCGCGCGAACATCCCGCCAACGGCTCGCAGGGTGGCCGCCCACGCGCCGAGTTCTCGCGCGGCGAGTCCTCGGAGCCTTCCTACGGCGGCGAGCACGCCGAGGGCGATCATGCCTCTGCCACGCCGGCGGTGCCGCTGGACCGCATGCCGGTCGAGGATATGGAGGGTGGCCACATGCCGGTCGAGCGCCCGGCGTACGAGCCGTCGGCCTACGAGCGTCCGGCCTACGAGCAGCGGGCCGAAATGGCGGCCGAACCGCCTCCCGCTCCGATCGCACCGCCGACCGAAGCCATCGCAGCCCCCCTGATCGCCCCCGTCGTCGCCCAGGCCCCGCAGCCGGTGGCCTCCCCCGAGCCGCCTCCCCCGCCGGCCGTGCCGGCGATCATGGCCGACAAGCCGCCGGAGAAGCCCAAGCGCGGTTGGTGGCGCCGCTAGCGCATCGCCGAGAGGGCGCGCCCCACGCGCGCCCCTGGGGGCAATCGTCGTTGATCGAATGAGCAGGCGACACTGGCGCAGGGCTGCCCGCGCCGGAGCGGTGCGCTGCCTGCCCGCCTGAGGCGCGCCGCCGGCTATGGCCGTACGCTATCAAACCGCCGAGAGCACGACGCAACACGCGGGCATCTCGCGCGTTCTTGGTCAGAGGCGTGGATGTCAGTCTCCCCCCTGGCACTGCCTCGAGGCCCGTTGCTCCGCCAACCAGCGCGCAACGGGCCTTCCTATTTCCTTCCGGCGATGGAGATGTTGCATGCCGCTCACGATCACGGAACCGCAGCCTCACGTGTCCCTGATCGCCCCTTGAGCCTGGGGCATGCGTGCCATGGTCTCCTCGTTTCGTGTCGTGCTGCCGCCGCTCGCGTTGCTGGCGGCTGCCCTGCTGCCCCTCGCGCTCGCCTTGTCGCCGCCCACGAGGGCGCAACCGGCGGAAACCGGCCTCACGTTCGCCGCCATCGAGCAGATGGCGGCGAACCTCGCTCTTGCTCCCTACCGCGAGCCGGTTTACATCGGCGGCGAGATGAAAGGCCTGAGCTACGATCACTATCGTGCGATCCGCTCGCACAAGGACACGGCACTGTGGCGCGACGCCGGCCTGTTTCGGGTCGAGTTCTTCCCGGCCGGATTCATCTATGACAAGCCCATCGCCATCAACCTCGTGGAAGCCGGCCAGGCCACGCCCGTCGCCATCAAGTCCGAGCAATTCGATTTCAGTGACAGCGGCCTCAAGGAAGTGCCGAGGGACGTGATGCCGGCCGGGTTCAAGCTCACCTTCCCGCTCAATAGGCCGGACAAATTCGACGAGATCGCGGCCTTCCTCGGCGCGAGCTACTTCCGCGCCATCGGCCGTGGCCAGTTCTACGGCAGCTCGGCGCGCGGGCTCGCGATCGACACCGCCACCGAGCGGCCCGAGGAGTTCCCCGTTTTCCGCTCCTTCTGGCTGCTGAGGCCGAAGCCCGACGCGCAGGAGATCACGCTGTGGGCGCTGCTCGATTCGCCAGGCGCCGCCGGCGCCTTCGCTTTCGTCATCCGGCCAGGCGCACGAACAATTGTCGAGACCACGGCTGTGCTGTTCGCGCGCCGCGACCTCGCCGTCGCCGGGATCGCACCGCTCACCTCGATGTACTTCGCCGGCAAGGCCTCGCCGCCGCGTGACGACTATCGGCCCGAGATCCACGATTGCGACGGGCTCTATCTCCTCACCGGCCACGGCGAACGGATCTGGCGGCCGCTCGGCAATCCCGCCACGCTCGCCGTTTCGACCTTCAGCGACAGCAACCCGCGCGGCTTCGGGTTGCTGCAGCGCGAGCGCGCGTTCGAGCAATACCAGGATACGGCGGCCAACCTGCAGGACCGGCCCGGCCTGTGGGTCGAGCCGATCGGCGACTGGGGCGACGGCGAGATTCGCCTGGTCGAGATTCCCTCCAAATCCGAGACCAACGACAACATCGTGGCGTTCTGGAAGCCGCGCGGGCCGATCAGGAAAGGCGACCGGTTCGAGGCCCGCTACCGCCTGTCGGCGCTGAGCGACGAGGCCGCGCTATCGCCCGCCGGCCGGGTGATCGCGACACGGACCGCGGCCGTGCCCTTTGCGCCCAAGCAGCGCCGGCTGGTGGTGGAATTCGCCGGTGGCGAGCTGCCGACGCTCGCGGCGGAACAGCCGGTGAGCGCCAACGTTTCTCTGACCAGCGGCAAGATCGTCCGCACTTATGTCGAGGCGCTGCCGATGCAGGAAAGGATCAAAGGCGCGTGGCGCATGTTCGTCGATTACGAGCCCGATTCCGCCAAGCCGGCGGACTTGCGCGCCGTCCTCCAGTTGCGGGGGGCGGCGCTCACCGAGACGTTCGTCACCACGTTGCGGCCATGAGGTGGCGGCCATGACGGACACGACGGGTACCTGGAAACTTGATCCCCATGCCGGCCGCGCGGGCTGGCGCCGTGCCCTGCTCGCACTGCTGGTGACCGCGACAGGCCTCGCCGGCGGCGGGTTGATGTGGCTGGTGCTGGGCGCGGGAGGCCTCAGCGCCGTCGAAGCGGTCTTCCTTGCCCTCTTCGTACCCGCCTTCGGCTGGATCGCGCTCTCGTTCTGGTCCGCCCTGATCGGCTTCGCATTGGCCGTGCTGCGACGCCATCCCATCACGCTTCGCCGCCATGGTCCGGCAATCGGTCCGCCGCCGGCGCTCGCCGAACGCACCGCCATCCTGGTGCCGATCTACAACGAGGATGCGTCGGCGGTGATGAACCGGCTCGAGTACATCTGGCACTCCCTGCGCGCGACCGGTCGGCTCGACGCCTTCGACTTCTTCGTCCTGAGCGATACTACCGATCCGGCCATCGCCGAACAGGAACAGCGGGCCTGGTCGAGGCTGCGCGAGCGGCTCGCCGCCGGCGATCGCCTCGTGTACCGCCGGCGCGACAAGAACACCGGACGCAAGGCCGGCAATATCGCCGAATGGGTGCACAGTCGTGGCGCCGGCTACGCCCACATGGTGATCCTCGATGCCGACAGCATCATGGAAGGCGATGCACTGGTCCGTCTGGCGGCCCTCATCGAGGCAAACCCGCGCACCGGCATCGTCCAGACACACATCGTGCCGGCCGGCCGCGAGACGTTCTTCGCCCGCGCACTGCAGTACTCCACGCGGATGAACGGCTCGCTGCTGGCGATGGGTCACAGTTTCTGGCAGATGGGCGAAGCCAACTACTACGGCCACAACGCCATCATCCGGGTCGCCGCCTTCGCCGAGCATTGCCGGTTGCCCGTGCTGTCGGGCAGCCCGCCACTCGGCGGCGAGATCCTGAGCCATGATTTCGTCGAAGCGGCCTTCATGCGCCGGGGCGGCTATTTCTGCTGGTCCCTGCCCGAGCTGCGCGGCAGCTACGAGGAACTGCCGACCAACCTGCTGGACTACGCGGTGCGCGACAGGCGCTGGATGCAGGGCAACCTGCAACATGCCCGCCTGCTTGGCCTGCCCGGCCTGCACTGGCTGAACCGGCTTCACCTCGCCATGGGAATATTCGCCTACGTCGCCTCGCCGATCTGGCTCGGCATGCTGATCCTGAGCGGCTGGCTGGTGATCGACCAGAGGCTGGTCGGCGAGATCTATTTCGGCCCGACCCGCACGCTGTTTCCGATCTGGCCGCGGGACAATTGGGTCGAGATCCATGCGCTGCTGTTGCTCACCCTGGTGCTGCTGTTCGGCCCCAAGCTGCTCGCTCTGCTGCTGAGGCTATGGTCGACGCGCAACGCCAACAGATTCGGCGGGCGGTTGGCGCTGCTCCTGAGCTTCATCGGCGAGATCTTCTTCTCGACCCTGCTGGCACCGGTGATGATGCTGTTCCACAGCTCGTTCCTGCTGCACATCCTCATGGGCAATGCCGTCGGCTGGCCCCCGCAGGAACGCGGCGACCGGGGCATGGCGTGGCAGACTGCTCTGAAGCGCCATATCCCGCACGCCGTGCTCGGGCTGGCCACCGTGGCCCTGCTGGCCGAGCTCACACCCAACTATCTGCCCTGGGTCATGCCCGTGGTGGTCGGACTGATCTTCTCGGCGCCGGTCGCGGTGCTGTCGAGCCGATTGAAGACCGGCGCCTACGCCCGTCGCCTCGGCCTGTTCGTGACGCCGGAGGAGACGAACCGCGCGCGATAGACGCCGGCACCCCGACCTGTGTGCGCGAAAGGCGCTCTATGCCTTCACCTCGGCGCTCAGCCAGTCGATCGCCGCCTGGGAGCCACCCTTGGCATGGGGAATTTCCAGCGCGCCCAGTGCCGTTTCGATCACGCCGAGAGTGCCGAGAATCATCGGCGCGTTGACGTGGCCCATGTGGGCGACACGGAACGCCTTGCCCGACAGATCGCCGATGCCGTGGCCCAGGATCACGCCGCATTTCTGGTTGCAGTAGGCGCGGATCGCCTCGGGGTCGTGGCCGTTCACGAGCACGCAGGTCACCGAGTCGGAGCGCTCGGCCGGCTCGATGATGTTGAAGCCGATCGCCTGGCCCTGGCTCCACACGGCGACCGCGCGGCGCACCGCCTCGGCCAGCAGGAAGTGGCGGCGGTGCACGTTGTCGAGCCCCTCCTCGAACAGCA
Source organism: uncultured Reyranella sp. (assembly GCA_964533955.1). Taxonomy (GTDB): domain Bacteria; phylum Pseudomonadota; class Alphaproteobacteria; order Reyranellales; family Reyranellaceae; genus Reyranella. The sequence goes on from CAZHQA010000192.1 coordinate 5,191, forward strand.
GGTCGAGCGCCTGGCGCAGCGCGAACAGCAGATGCTCGGGCGGCGTGCCGGCGTACTTCTGGTAATGCAGGTCGCCCTCGCGGTCGGTCCAGTCCCAGTAGGGCGTGCGCAGGCCGGCCTTCTTGTGCGCCTCGCGGGCGCGGTCGTTGGCGGCGACGAAACTGAGGCCCGGCGGAGTCATCATGCCCTTCTGCGAGCCCGACATCGCAACGTCGACGCCCCACTTGTCCATCTCGAACGGCATGCAGCCGAGCGAGGCCACCGCGTCGACCATCAGCAGCGCATCGTGGCCGGCGGCGCGGATGGCCTGGCCAATCGCCGCGATGTCGTTGACGACGCCCGAGGCGGTGTCGATCTGCGCCACCAGGACCGCCTTGAACGTCTTGCCGCCATTGGCCTTGCTGTCGGCCTTGAGCCGCGCCTCGACCTCGGCCGGCCGCACGGCGCGACGCATGTCGCCCTTCAGGATCTCGACCTCGACGCCCATGCGGCGCGCGCTCTCGCCCCAGCCGATGGCGAAGCGGCCGCTCTCCAGCACCAGGATCCTGTCGCCCTTGCTGAGCACGTTGGTGAGCGAAGCCTCCCAGGCGCCGTGACCGTTGGCGATGTAGATGTAGGCCCGGCCGCTGGTGTCGAAGACGCGGGCCACGTCCTTCAGCAGGCTGTCGGTCAGCTTCAGCAGAGGCCCGGCATAGATGTCGACCGCCGGCCGGTGCATCGCCCGCAGCACCTCGTCGGGCACCGTGGTCGGACCGGGAATCGCCAGGAACTCACGCCCCGCTCGCACGCTCATCTATTCCGTCCTCCGAATTGAGAGCGCGCACCCTACCACCCCGTTCCGGGAAACGCGCTACAATTGCCCGATGATCAAACGTCGCGCCGTGCTTGCTGCTGCGTGCTTGCCCCTAGCCCGAGTCGGGCGCGCCGACACTTTCCCTAATGGCCCGCTGCGCATCATCGCCGCCTTCGGACCGGGCTCGGCGACCGACCAGGCGGCGCGCACCGTCGCCGACGGACTGAACCGCATCTTCGGCGTGCCCGCTGTGGTCGAGAACAAGCCCGGCGCCAACGGTGCGATCGCGGCCGAAATCGTCGCCAAGGCCAAGCCCGACGGGCAGACGATCTTCGTCTGCTCCAACAGCGCGGCCGCGTCCAACGTCGCCATGCTGAAATCGATCGCCTACGATCCGCTGAAGGACCTGGCGCCGCTCACCATCATCGGCCGCTCGCCGGTCTATCTCCTGGTCAACCCGAAGGTCGAGGCGCAGACGGCGGCCGAGTTCGTGGCGCTGTGCCACCAGCAGCCCGGCAAGCTCAACTTCGGGTCCGGCAGCACGTCGACGCGGATCGCGGGCGAGCTCTTCAAGGCGCGCGCCAAGGTCGACCTCCTCCACGTTCCCTACAAGAGCACGCCGCTTGCCATCCAGGACACGATGGCGGGCCACGTGCAGATGTGCTTCGCCGATCCGACGACCGGCCTGCCGCAGGTCAAGGCCGGCACCGTGCGCTGCCTCGGCGTCGGCACCCGCGGCCGCTACAAGCTCACCCCCGACATCCCGACCCTGATCGAGCAGGGCATACCCAACTTCGAGCTGATGGCCTGGACGGCGGCGATGCTGCCGGCCGGCGTGCCAGCGCCGCTCGCCGAGCGGATCCACGAGGCCGTCGTCAAGACCATCAGCGAGCCGCGCTATGTCGAGAGCCAGGCCAACACCGGCGCCGAGATCACGCCGACCACCCCCGACGAGATGCGCAAGATCCAGATCGCCGAGATCGCGCTCTATCGCGACACCATGAAGATCGCCGGCATGGAGCCGGAATAGAGGACTCTTCTTTTGCTGGAGGCGCACCACTCCAGTGGCGCGATCTTGCTCAATGGGACCACGCGCATCCTGCGCGCTGCGATTCACGAGCGGGCTGGAAGCCTGCGGTCCGGAAGAGAAGAGATGACGCGCCACTCACGCGCTTGTAGCGCTCGGTGCCGCGCCCCCTGACCTAATCAGCCGGTCACGTCGAGACGCCGGCGCGCCAGCATCGCGGCGTCGACCTCGAGGCCGAGCCCCGGCCCCGCCGGCACGACGAGGCATCCGCCGTCGGGCTTGGGCGCATTGACGAAGGTGTCGGCAGCGCGCGCCCAGCCATCGGCCAGCTCGGCAGGCCGGGTCGCCTGCATGACGGTCGACAGCACGTGCAGGTTGGCGGCATTGCCGATCGCAGGCTGCGTCTGATGGGGAACGAACTCGACGCCGTGGGCGTGGCACAGGGCGGCGCATTGCATGAGCCCGGTTACGCCGCCCATCTTCACGATGTCGGGCTGCACCATGCGCACGCCGCTCTCGATCAGCGCCGCCACCGACTGCAGGGTGTAGGACTGCTCGCCGGCCGACACCGTGATGTCGAGGCGTTGCGCGACCTCGCCCATCGCCTTGACGTGATAATACTCGACCGGTTCCTCGAACCAGCTGTAGCCCAGCTCTTCCAGCACCCGCCCGACGCGGATCGCGGCGCCGACCGAGTAGCGGTTGTTGGCGTCGAACGCCAACGGGAAACCCTCGCCCACCAGCTTGCGCACGGCCCGCGCCTTGGCGATGTCGCCGGCAATGTCGCGATCGATCTCGCCGCGGGTGCCGTCCCAGCGGATCTTGATGGCTGACGGCTGCTCGGCCCTCCATCGCGCCTCCACCGTCTTCAGCACGCCGTCGACGTCGCGCGCCGCATTGCCGCCGATTGAGGCGTAGAACGGAATGCGTGTGCGCCACGCGCCGCCCAGCAGTTTGTAGATCGGCTGGCCGAACGCCTTGCCCTTGAGGTCCCACAGGGCAATGTCGATCGCCGCGAGGGCGCCCGTGACGATGCCGTCGGGCCCGAGCTTGATCAGCTTGTGCAGCAGCCGGTCCAGGGTGACGGCATGATCGAGCGAGTCAGCGCCGATCAAGGCAGGCGCCATCTCGCGCGCGACAACCTGGAGCGAGGCGATGCCGCCCTGCATGGGCGAGGCCTCGCCCAGGCCGACCATGCCGTCGGCGTGGACGGCGACGACGGCCGTCGCCGAGGTCGCGCCCAGGGCGGCCTCGACCGGCCGCGCGACATCGCCCCAACGCACCAGAAACGTTTCGACCTTGGTGATCTTCATGCGGACCTTCTGCTTGGCCGGATCATGTTCATGACCCTCCCCTCCCCCCGAAGACGGGGGAGGGTAAATGGTCAAAGGTGCTGCAGCGTGTTGCTGGTGCCGATGATGTGGCGGCCGATCATCTCGATGTGCGGCAGCATCGCTTGCAGATGCTGGCTGGCGCTCATGGCGTCGCGGAAGCGGCGCTCGAACGGGGCTGAGTTCATGATCGCCGTGGTGCCGGCCGAGCGGTAGCTGCCGATCGACACGTCGGTCGCCTCGTTCATGCCCCAGGTCGTGGCGAGCCGCAGCCTGAGGCGCCGCTCGACGTCGAGCTTGCCGGTGGCGGCGGCGTCGTAGACCTGATTCAACGCCTCGTGCAGGAATGCGCGGGCCGCCGACAACCGTGCTTCCATCTGGCCGATCTCGCGCTGCACGGCATTGTTGGCCGCCATGGCGTTGCTCGAGGCCCGGCTATGCTTGCCGCGCGCCAGCTCGGTGTAGGTCTCCAGCATCCGCCGCCCCAGCCCGAGGGTCACGCTGCAGAACCCCGTGGCGTAGAGCAGGGTCGAGCCGATGACCGTGATCGGCCCCTTCTCGCGCCGCTCTTCCGGCATGTCTCGGGCCGGAGCGCGCTCGTCGGGCACGAACAGGTCCTCGACCGCATAGGAATCGCTGCCGGTGCCGCGCAGCCCCAGCACGTGCCAGTCGTCGATGATCGTGGCGTCGTCGCGACGGAACACGAAGCTGCGATCGTCGGGCTTGCCGTAACGCATGTGCGGTGTGCCGTCGGGATTCTGCACCGCGCTGTGCGCCCCCAGCCAGCCGCCGGTGTGGCGGCCGCCGCTGGCAAAGCTCCACTTGCCGGTCAGCCGGTAGCCGCCCTCGACCCTGATCGCCTTGCTGTTGCCGTGGCGCGCGCCCCAGGCCAGGCCGACATTGGCATGGCCGAACACCTCGAGCGCCGTCTCGTGCGGCATGGCCGCGGCCGAGGTCGCGGACGAAACGTTGGACTGGTTGATGAACCAGCCGACGCTGGCATCGCCCCAGGCCAGCGCCTCGCAGGCCTTGGCATAATCGAGCAGATGGATCTCCTGGCCGCCCAGGCTCCGGGCCAGCAGCAGCCGCAGCATGTCCTGAGCCACCAGCGCATCGACCACTTCGGGCGTCACCTCGCGGCGTCGGTCCATTTCCGCGCCATGTGCGTCGAGCAATGGCTGCAGGCTGCGCGCCCGCTCCTCCGCGCTCGCGACCGTCGACTGTACGCGGCTATCCATGCGCCCTTTCCCCGTGCGAATGGCCCGAAATATGGCCTGGACGCATAGTGCGGCGGCCGGGGAACGCGGGCTACAGAAACTTCTCGGCGATATCGATAGTCGAACGCTGGCCGATTGCATCGAAGTGGCTGGCGATCCACTGGTCGGCCACCTGACGGCCTATTTCCTTGAGATGCAGCAGGAAATCCATGCGGGCGTTGAGCTTGCTGGAGACACCGAGGCCGCGCATCCGCTTCTCGGCCTCGATCCAATGGACATTGATGCGCTTGTGCTGGTTGGAGGCGGGCTTGCCCTTGAGCAGGCAAGGTTGGCGGTACTTTCGAGCGGCGCGACCGCTGCCATGGCGCGCCACCTCCACTTGGGGCGAAATCCCTTCTGGCGTACTCCGATGGTCAATGTGCGCGACATCGAAAGCGACAAAGTCCGTGCACATGGGAGCCGTCGGGAGCGGGCTGAAGGGCTTTGACTTATTGCCTCACAGCTTTCGGCGGTCAGTGGTCACAAGTGACCATGCGAGACGCTGCAAGGCGACCATGATCCCCATTCGAGCTAGCCGGAGTGTCGGTACGAGCAATTTCGCGAGCGTCGGGCCGAGCGCGCAAATAGACACCGCGCTTCAGGGCGCGGCCGATTGCACTGAGGAGCATTCCCAATTGACCGCGTTTCATTCCTTTCTCGTTGCTTGTCAAAGCGTCTCGTCCTGCACTGCCAGCTCGAACATTGGAGAACGTTCTTGCAGGGCTGCCCCCATCGCCCGCAGAAGGTCCGCATAGTGGCGATGTTCTATCGTGAGAGTGTTGAATGATCGGGAGATTGAGGAATGAACACGCCAGAGCTTCTCTGCGACCTCAGAATGATCAAAGCAGACTATCGA
>CAZHQA010000193.1:0-10398 GCA_964533955.1 uncultured Reyranella sp.
TCACCCTGCCCGCGACGGTGCCCTACATCTTCACCGGCCTGCGCATCGGCATCGGTTTGAGCTGGCTCGCGATCGTCGCGGCGGAAATGCTGATCGGTGGCGTCGGCATCGGCTTCTTCATCTGGGACGCCTGGAACAGCTCGCGCATCTCCGACATCATCGTGGCGCTGTTCTATATCGGCATCATCGGCTTCCTGCTCGATCGGCTCATCGCCTTCGTCGGCAACCTCGTCTCGCACGGCGTCTCGGCGCAGTAGGAGCACGGCCATGGACAAGACCTACCTGAAGTTCGAGCAGATCGGCAGGAGCTTCCATCGCGGCCAGATGACGACGGAAGTGCTGCGAGACATCGATCTCAGCATAGACCAGGGCGAGTTCGTCTCCCTGATCGGCCATTCGGGCTGCGGCAAGTCCACGCTGCTCAACATCCTGGGTGGTCTGCTGAAGTCGACCACCGGCGAAGTCTTCCTTGAGGGCAAGGTGGTCGACGAGCCCGGCCCGGACCGGGCGATCGTCTTCCAGAACCATTCGCTGCTGCCCTGGCTCACCGTCTACGGCAACGTCACCATCGCCGTCGACAAGGTGTTCGGCGGATCCGGGGCAGCGGCCAAGAACAAGGCCGAGCGCCACGACTGGGTGATGCACAATCTCGAGCTGGTGCAGATGGCCCAGGCCAAGGACAAGCGCCCGCACGAGATCTCGGGCGGCATGAAACAGAGGGTCGGCATCGCCCGCGCGCTCGCCATGCAACCGAAGGTGCTCCTGATGGACGAGCCGTTCGGCGCGCTCGACGCACTGACCCGCGCCCACCTCCAGGACAGCGTGATGGATATCCACGCCCGCCTCGGCAACACGGTGATGATGATCACCCACGATGTCGACGAGGCGGTGCTGTTGTCGGATCGCGTGGTGATGATGACCAATGGGCCGGCCGCGACGATCGGCGAGATCCTGAGGATCGATCTGCCGCGTCCCCGGCGGCGGCTCGAGCTGGCGACCGACGCCGAATATGCGCGCTGCCGGGCCGCTGTACTGGAGTTCCTCTACGCACGGCATCGCGTGCCCCAGCGGGCCGCCGCCTAGCCCTGCCATGACCGAGTTCACCGACCAGCAGAAGCGCTGGCTGGAAGGATTCACCAGCGGCCTTGCCGCACGCAAGGCGGCGGCCCCCCAGGCCCCGCCCGCGGCGATGGTGCCGGGCGGACCGGATGCCTTGCAACACGCCGCGCAGGACCGCGCAGTCGCGGGCGGCGGCAAGCTGGCGGCCGAGGAGAAGGCCAAGCGTCAGCGTCATCCGCTCGACCGTTGGGACGAGGTGGTGGGCCGCGCCGAGGCGGGACAGTTTCCCAGGGGCGTCGACGTCTTCCTCACCAAGTGGCACGGCCTTTTCTACGTGGCGCCGGCGGAGGACTCCTTCATGTGCCGGCTGCGCATCCCCAACGGCATCCTGAACGCCTGGCAGATGCGCGGCCTGGCCGATGCCGCCCAGTCGTTCGGTGGCGGCTATTGCGACGTCACCACGCGCGCCAACCTGCAGGTTCGCGAAATCCCGGCGCGCCATGCCATCGACATGCTGATGGCGGTCCAGGCGCTCGGCCTCACCGCGCGCGGCTCGGGCGCCGACAACATCCGCAACATCACGGGCAGCGCGACCGCCGGCATCGATCCGCAGGAGCTATTCGACACCCGCCCGCTCTGCCGCGACATGCACCATTACATCCTCAATCACCGCGAGATGTACGGCCTGCCGCGCAAGTTCAACATCGCCTTCGATGGCGGCGGCCGCGTGCCCGTGCTTGAGGACACCAACGATATCGGCTTTGTCGCGGCCCGCGCGACGGACGATGCCGGTGGCGGGATCTACTTCCGCCTGCAACTCGGCGGCATCACCGGCCATCTCGACTTTGCCCACGAAACAGGCGTGCTGCTGAAGCCCGAGGAATGCGTGAAGGTGGCGGGTGCCGTGGTGCGTGCCTTCATCGCCCATGGCGATCGCACCAACCGCACCAAGTCGCGGCTGAAATACGTGCTCGATCGCATGGGCCGCGCCGAATTCCTGCGGGAAGTCGAAAAGGAATACGGTGCGCCGCTGCGCCGGGCGGCAGGCATCGAACTGGCACCGCGGCCCATGGCCGACAAGCACGGCCATATCGGCGTGCACGACCAGAAGCAGCCGGGTCTAAACTATCTCGGCGTCGTGCTGCCGGTCGGCCGTATCACCTCCGAGCAGATGCGCGGACTGGCCGATGTCGCCGAGCGCTTCGGCAGCGGCACGCTGCGGCTCACGGTGTGGCAGAACCTGCTGATCTCCGACGTCGCCGACCAGGATGTCGGTGTCTGCATCGCGGCGCTCCAGGCGATGGGCATCGGTGTGGAGGCAAGCGCCATCCGCCGCGGCCTGGTCGCCTGCACCGGCAATGCCGGCTGCAAGTTCTCGGCGTCCAACACCAAAGGCCATGCGCTGCGCCTCGCCGACTATCTCGAGGCGCGGCTGGCGGTCGACCTGCCGATCAACATTCACCTCACCGGCTGCCATCATTCCTGCGCCCAGCACTATGTCGGCGACATCGGTCTGCTGGCCTGCAAGGTCGTGCAGGGCGAGGACACCGTCGAGGGCTACCACGTCTATATCGGCGGCGGCGCCGCCTCTACCGCCGAGCAGGCGATGGCGCGCGAGTATGCCCGCGATGTGATGTTCCAGGATCTGGCCCCGATGATCGAGCGGCTTCTCGCCGCCTGGCTTGCCCATCGGCTGGCGCCCGTCGAGAGCTTCTTCGAGTTCTGCCGCCGCCAGGAGATCGAGCGGCTGCGCGAGCTTGCGGCGCAGGTTCCCGTGCAGGCGCTGGCCGCATGAACGCCGTTCGCACCACCTGCCCCTATTGCGGCGTGGGCTGTGGCGTCGTGGCAAGGCCCGATGGCCGCGGCGGAGCGACCATCGAAGGGGACCTCGAGCATCCCGCCAACCGGGGCCGCATCTGCTCCAAGGGCGCGGCACTGGGCGAGACGCTGTCGCTCGAGGATCGCCTGCTGCATCCGGAGATCGACGGCCGTCGTGTCTCGTGGGAGGCCGCGCTCGGCACCGTGGCCACCGGCTTTCGCGACGTCATCGCCCGGCATGGCCCGGACGCGGTGGCGTTCTACGTTTCCGGCCAGCTTCTGACCGAGGACTATTACGCCGCCAACAAGCTGATCAAAGGCTTTCTCGGTACCGCCAACATCGACACCAATTCGCGGCTTTGCATGGCGTCGTCGGTGGCCGGTCACAAGCGCGCCTTCGGAAGCGACACCGTGCCGGGGCTTTACGAGGACTTCGAGCTGGCCGACCTCGTGGTCCTGGTCGGCAGCAATCTCGCCTGGTGCCATCCCGTGTTGTTCCAGCGGCTGGAGGCCGCCAAGCGGGAGCGGCCGGCGATGAAGATCGTGGTGGTCGATCCGCGCCGCACCGAGACTTGCGGCATTGCCGACCTGCATCTGGCGCTCCGGCCCGGCAGCGACGTCGTGCTGTTCAACGGCCTGCTGCTCGAGCTGAGCCGCCGCGGCGTGGTGGCGAGGGACTTCGTCGAACGCCACACCGAAGGCCTCGAAGCGGCGCTGGCGGCGGCCAAGGCGAGCGATCTCGCCGATTGCGGCCTGGCGGCCGACGATCTCGAGACCTTCTTCGACTGGTTCTCGGCCGCCGAAAAGTCGGTCACGCTCTACTCGCAGGGCGTCAACCAGTCGACCGCCGGCGCCGACAAGGTCAATGCCCTGATCAATTGCCATCTGCTCACCGGCCGCATCGGCCGGCCCGGCATGGGGCCATTCTCGATCACCGGCCAGCCCAACGCCATGGGCGGCCGCGAAGTGGGCGCGCTGGCCAACACGCTGGCCGCCCACATGGATTTCGCGCCAGCCGACGTCGATCGGGTGCGCCGCTTCTGGCGCGCGCCGCGCATTGCCGGCAAGCCCGGCCTCAAGGCCGTCGAACTGTTCGAGGCGGTTGGCCGCGGCGAAATCAAGGCGATCTGGATCATGGCGACAAACCCCGTCGCCAGCTTGCCCAACGCCGACGCAGTGCGCGCTGCGATCGAGGGGTGCGAGCTGTCGGTCGTGTCTGAAGCGGTGCGCGCCAGCGATACGGTCGATGCCTGCCGCATCCGCCTTCCCGCGCTCGCCTGGGCAGAGAAGGACGGCACGGTCACCAACTCCGAGCGCGGTGTCTCCCGGCAGCGGCCCTTTCTGCCGGCGCCTGGCGAAGCGTGGCAGGATTGGCGGATCATCGCCGGCGTCGCCGAGCGGCTGGGCTTCGGCGGGGCGTTCGCCTGGAAGACCGTCGCCGACATCTTCCGCGAGCACGCCGCCCTGTCGGCCTTCGAGAACAACGGTACGCGCGATTTCAATATCGGCGCCCATGCTCGCCTCGACGACGAGGGTTATCGCACGCTCGCGCCTTTCGTCTGGCCGGAGCGCAAGCGCTTCTTCGGCGACGGCCGCTTCTTCCATGCCGATCACCGCGCACGCTTCGTGGCGACAGCCGCGCGCGCGCCGGCCCACGCTCCTACTCTCTCGCGGCCGCTGCGGCTCAACACCGGCCGCGTGCGCGACCAGTGGCACACCATGACTCGCACCGGCAAATCGGTGCGCCTGGCCGGCCATCGGCCCGAGCCCTTGGTGGAACTCCATCCGCGCGATGCCGCTCAGCGCGGCATCGGCGAGGGCGACATTGCCGTGCTCGAGAGCAACTGGGGTCGCGCCGTGCTGCGCGTGCATCTGTCGGAGACCCTGCGGCCGGGCGAGGCCTTCGCCCCGATGCATTGGACGGCCCAGGTCTCGCGCGCCGGCAGGATCAATGCAGCGGTCAATCCCGCCGTCGATCCCGTATCTGGCCAGCCCGAGCTCAAGCATACTCCAGTGGAGATTCGTGCATTTGCCGTGCGATGGCATGGCACGATTCTCGCTCGACGCGCGATCATGTTGCCGACCGTCGCCTACTGGACTCGCGTGAAGGGCAATGGCCACTACGCCTATGTCGTGGCCGGCGACCAACCGATTGCGGCAGCGCGGCAATCTCTGTCGGCGGCGCTGCGCACCGCCAATCCCGGCCCATGGCTGGAGGGCGAGGCGGGATTGGGGGCGGTGATCGCCGATGGCCGTCTTGAAGCCGTCATGACGCTTGGCGAAACGCGCGAAGACGGTGCGCGCGATCGCCTGGCACCGTTCATGGCCATCGAACGGATGACCGTCGATCAGCGCCGCGCATTGTTACAGGGCGGCGACAGTGCCGATCGCGGCGGCGAAATGTGCGCCTGCTTCGCGGTGTCGTGTGCTGCCGTCGAGACCGCGATCGCGCAGGGCGCGACCACGCTCGATGCCGTCGGCGCCGCGACCTTGGCCGGCACCAACTGCGGCTCCTGCCGGCCGGAGATTCGCCAGCTGCTGCGCTCTGCGCGGGTGAGGAAGGCGGCATGATCAAGACCTTTCCGCTTTTCCTGTCGCTGCAGGACCGTCGCTCCCTGGTCGTGGGCGGCGGCGACGGCGCGGCGCGCAAGGTCGAGCTGCTGCTGTCGGCCGGCGCGCAGGTTTCGCTGATCGCGGAGACCGTCACCGGCGAGATCGCCCAGCTCATTGCCGACGGCCGGATCGTGTGGACCGGCCGCGCCTTCGACGAGGCCGACCTCGCCGGCATGTCGCTGGCCTTCGTGGCGACGGACGACGAGCAGCTCAGGACGCGCGTGTCGCTCGCGGCGCAGGCCCGCTCGCTGCCGGTGAACGTCGTGGACATGCCGGCGCTGTCGAGCTTCATCATGCCGTCGATCGTCGATCGCGCGCCGATCACCATCGCCATTTCGACCGGAGGCACGGCGCCGGCGCTTGCGCGCAAGCTCAAGGCCGAGATCGAGCGCGCCCTGCCTGCCGCGATCGGCCGAGTGGCGCGCTTTGCCGAAATCTTTCGCGATCAGGTGCGGCGCACGCTGACCGATTCGGCCAAGCGACGCCGCTTCTGGGATCGCGTGCTGCAGGGCCGCGTCGGCGAGCTTGCACTGGCGGGCGACGAGATCGCGGCGCGCCGCGAACTGATCCGCCTGCTTGACGGCGCTCGCACCCAGCCGGCATCGGGACCGGGCATGGTGCATCTGGTGGGCGCCGGCCCCGGCGATCCCGATCTGCTGACGCTCAAGGCGCATCGCCTGCTGCAGCGGGCCGATGTCGTTGTCTACGATCGGCTGGTGTCGCACGAGGTGCTGGCGCTTGCGCGCCGCGATGCCGAGCGGGTCTACGTCGGCAAGCGCCGCGCTCACCACTGCATGCCGCAGGCCGAGATCAACGATCGCCTGATAGCCCTCGCCCGAGCGGGCAAGAGCGTGGTGCGGCTCAAGGGCGGCGATCCGTTCGTGTTCGGCCGCGGCGGCGAGGAGATCGAGGCGCTGATGGCGGCAGGCGTGGCCGTCGAGGTCGTACCCGGCATCACGGCGGCGCTGGGCTGCGCGGCGAGCGCGGGCATTCCGCTGACTCATCGCGATCATGCCCAGGCCTGCGTGTTCGTCACCGGCCACACGAAGGACGGCGAGCTCGCGCTCGACTGGCAGATGCTGGCGCGGCCGCGCCAGACCGTCGTCATCTACATGGGTGCGGACACGCTGCCGATGATCGCCCGTCAATTGGCGCAGCACGGTCTGGCGCCCGGCACCCCGGTGGCGCTGATCGAGAACGGCACGACCGAACGCGAGCGCCGCATCGTCGGTACGCTCGCGACCATCGAGCGACAGGCGATGCACGCCCAGCTCGGCGGGCCCAGTCTGCTGATGGTAGGTGAAGTAGTTGGTCTAACCCTATCACGCGACAGGGAATTTCGATTTGAGTCGCGGATGGGACTCTGATACAACCATCTGTGACATAAATACAACAATACAACAGAGCCGGGCAGGGGAGATGCGGAGCTTTGTAGTGAGTCTGGCGATGGTGCTGGCGTTTGCCGGCGCGAGCTTCGCCCAAACGAGCGAACCCAAGAAGGTCCAGGCCAGGCCAGCGGTCCAGAAGACTGGCCCCACGACGCCGCAGAACCTGCGCGGCACGCGTTATGGGGGCTTTGCGCCGGCGCCGGCCCAGTCCTTGCCGCCGCCGGTCCTCGACCTCAACAGCCCGCGCAGCCTGACGCTGCTCAACGTCAACTCGCAGGAGGCCCTCACCGTCACCTATTGGTCGGACGGCGCTTACCATCGCGATGCGCTGAACAAGCTCAACGCCTTCCTGCGCGACAGCCAGACCAATGCGCAGACCGAGATGGATCCGCTCCTGTTCGACGTGCTCTGGCACACCATGAACATCTGCGGATATGGCGGCACCATCGAGGTGCTCTCGGCCTACCGCTCGCCCACCACCAACGCCTGGCTGGCAAGCGTCAGCCGGGGCGTGGCGCGCGACAGCCAGCACATGAATGGCAACGCCATGGATATCCGCTTCCCGGGTGTTCCGGTGTTCAAGATCCGACAGGCGGCGCGGGCGCTGCAGATGGGCGGAGTCGGCTTCTATCCGCGGTCGGGCTTCGTCCACCTCGACACCGGCCCCATTCGCTACTGGTAAGCCATGGCGCGCCTCGAGGTCGTCGAGGGCGATATCACACGGCTCGACGTCGACGCCATCGTCAACGCGGCCAATGAATCTCTGCTGGGCGGCGGTGGCGTCGACGCCGCCATCCATCGTGCGGCCGGACCGGAACTGCTGGCCGAATGCCGCACGCTGGGCGGCTGCGACACCGGCGACGCCAAGATCACCAAGGGTTACGGGCTGATCGCGCGCCACGTGATCCATACCGTCGGCCCGGTGTGGCGAGGCGGTACTGACGGCGAACCGGAGCTGCTGGAGAGCTGCTACAGCCGATGCCTCACCGTCGCCCAGCAGCATGGCCTGAAGAGCATCGCCTTTCCCGCGATTTCGACCGGAGTGTACGGCTATCCCAGGCAGCCGGCGGCCGAAATCGCGGTCCGCACGGTCAAGGCGCGGGCCTGGCTCGACGACGTGGTCTTCTGCTGCTTCGACAGGGCGACGGCAGACCTCTACCGCACCCTCATTGCCCGAAGCGCTTCGCCGTCCTGAGGTAGTCGAGCTCTTCGTCCGTGCTGGGCCGATCCAGGACTTCGTTGCGGTGGGGAAAGCGGCCGAAGCGGGCGACGATGTCGCGATGCTCGATGGCGTGTTTGTCGTTGTCGGGGTTTCCCAGGCTGGCAAACAGCGTGCAGCAGAAATCCTGGTCGCCAAGATCCTCGCTGTGCTGGAACGGCATGAAGAAGAACAGGCGCATGTCGACGGGATAAACGGCGGGATAGCCGTTGGCGATTGCATGGCGGGCGGTCTCGCGCGCCTTGGCATCGCCCGCGAAGGCGCGGGCCGTCTTGCGCCACATATTGCGGGTGAACTGGTCGCACGACAGCGTCAGGGCGAGCGCGCCGTCGGGCGACTTGCGCCAGTGATCGAGTTCGCCCGCGATCGCGCGCTCGACCAGCATGCCGAAACGCCTCCCGATCTCGGCGTCGAGTTCCGGTGTGCTGTTCCACCACAACTCGCGCCTCTTGCCGTATCCCGGGTCGGCGAGGGGCAGGAACCAGAAGTCGAGGATGTCGCGGATGGAGGAAGTGTCGTTCATGGCGCCAGCCTAGAGGAAAGCGATCGCTGTCAGCATCTACAGTGAAATTGCAGAGCGTGATATCCGCAATTGCAGAAGCGTCTCCGATTCAACTTTGTGTGGCGATTGCCGGCAGCATCGACCTCGCGCTGTGGGCCTGCATCGCGCTGGCCCAGGCCGCCGCCGCCTGGGTGGGCGCGAGTCATGACCGGTCCGGCGATGCTGCGCGCCGTGCTGTCATCCTGATCGCCGACGCTTACGGCATGTCCTTCTTGCCATAGACCAGACGGACTCCGGCATCGTCGGGGATGGGCGGCATCGTGGAGTCCCATTGCTGCCAGGCGGTCCGCATCTCGGCCAGACGCTCGGGATGACGCCTGGCCAGGTTGGCGCGTTCGCGTTCGTCGCTGACCACGTCGAACAGGTATTCGTGCTCGTTGACCTTCAGGTATTTCCAGCGGCCCGACAGCATCGCACGCTGCTCGTTGTGCTTCATGCGCCAGAACAGCGGCCGCTCGGTGACGGCGCGCGGATCGGCGAGCTGCTTGACGAGCGACAGGCCGTCGCTCGGATAATCCGGATGGGTGGAAGTGCCGGCCGCCTCAAGGAAGGTCGGCACCCAGTCCATGGTGATGGCAAGCTGATCGGTCGTCGCGCCGACAGGTGTCCCCGCCGGCCAGCGCACGACATAGGGCACCCGGATGCCGCCTTCAGTCAGGTCCATCTTGCCGCCGACCAGCGGCCAGTTGTCGGAGAAGCGCTCGCCGCCATTGTCGCTGGTGAACACCACGATGGTGTCGTGCGCGATGCCGCCATCGTCGAGCGCGGCCAGCACGCGGCCGATTCCTTCGTCCATGTGATGGATCATGCGCCGGTAGGCGTGGATGTTGCCGCCGTCGAGGTGATAGATCGGGTGGTTCCTGCCGAACGACCTGGCGAGCTCGCCGTCGTCGCGCGTCTCCCACGGCCAGTGCGGCGCGGTGTAGTGCAGGCTGAGCAGGAACGGCTGCTTCGACTTCCCGCAGCGCGAGACGAACTCGACCGCCCGGTCGGATAGCAGATCGGTCAGATAGCCGGCGCAGGTCACCTCGCGGTCGTTCTCGAACAGGTCGTGGATGCCGAAGCTGTCCTGATGGGTGAAGTAGTCGACGCCGCCTGAGAACGGACCGAAATGCTCGTGATAGCCGCTTTTGAGCGGGCTGAAGGTCGGCAGGAAGCCGAGATGCCATTTGCCGATCAACGCCGTGCGGTAGCCGGCATCGCCAAGGCGCGAGGCAACTGTCGGATGGCTGGGCGGCAAACCGATCACCTTGTCGCCGCGCATGGTACTGCCGATCGGCTCCTCGGCGGCGCCTCGGATGCGGTACTGGTAGCGTCCGGTGGCGAGCGCAAAGCGCGTCGGCGAGCAGACCGCCGAATTGGCATAGCCGCGCGTGAAGCGCAGTCCCTCGGCGGCCATGCGATCGATGTTGGGCGAGACGGGCGCGCGGCCGCCGTAGCAGCCGAGGTCGGCGTAGCCGAGATCGTCGGCCAGGATGAAGATGAAGTTGGTCGGCATGTCGCTGGGGAGATTAGAGCCGGATTGGTTATCGTTGAATCGTGGTGAACGCTCCGGGCAGGGCTCTTGCAACGTTTGCGTTTGTATACTATTGTGTACGAGCGCATTTATTCGCACGCCAGTAATCTGGTGAGGGCCATGCAGACTGTTTCTGTCCGAATCCCCGAGGAGGATATCGAGTGGTTATTGGGCCTCGACATCGCCGGCGCCCGCAATCCGAGTGACCGCATCCGATCCCTGA
>CAZHQA010000194.1:0-10353 GCA_964533955.1 uncultured Reyranella sp.
GCACGACGATCACCGCTGTCTTGTCGCCCTCGACATGCCGATCGACGCATTCGTGAGCAATATTCAGCCGTTCCCGGTCGCCCTCGAACAACTCCCACAGTCTCGCGGCGGAGAAATGCTTATGGGCGTCGGCATAGCTCGTGAAGTCGGTGAGCTTCATGGCACGCCGAAAGTGCCTCTTGGGGAGCGTGATTGTCTAGAGGCTTCTGTAATTGTATACATACAAATAATGATCGTCCGCGCCGTACCGGCCGTCTCCCGCGCCATCGCCATCCTCCGCCTGCTTGGCCACGCGCGCTCGCCGATGGGTGTAAAGGCGATCGCGCAGGCGTTGGAGATCGTGCCGAGTACGGCGTTGCATATCCTGCGCGTGCTGGTGGCCGAGGAATTCGTGAAGGTCGATGCCGAAAAGCAGTACACGCTCGGCATGGGCACGCTCGCCCTCGCCCGGGCCTCGCTTGAGAGCGACGACTTCCCGGCGCGGGTACAGCCGCATCTCGACGTGCTGTCGCGGCGCTACGGCGTGACTTCGATCGGGCTGGCGCTGCCCAACCTGCAGCACATGATCGTGGTTGCGCTGTCGCGCAGCCAGTCACCAGTGCGCCTCCACGTCGACGTCGGCAGCCGCTTTCCGACGCTGATCAGCGCTACCGGTCGCTGCGTCGCCGCCTTTGGCCACCATCCGGCGGCCGAGATCGAGAAGCACTTCAAGGCATTGCGCTGGGACAATGCGCCGAGCTGGGCGGCGTGGTGCAGGGAGGTCGATGCGACACGGCGGCAGGGCTACAGCATCGACCGAGACACCTACATCGCGGGCGTCACCATCGTATCGGTGCCGGTGCTGAACGAACGGCGCGCGATGAGCCGCGGCATCGCGTCAGTCGGCATTTCGGGCCAACTTGATCGCGCCAGATCGGTCAAGCTGGCCCGCGAGATGCAGGAAGCCGCGCAACTAGTCGAGCGTCTCCAGGAGCCGCGTGCAGAGGTAAGTGCGCGGCACAAGCGATGAGTAGTAGATCTGCTCGTAGGCGGCATGTGCGCCCTTGCCGTCGGCGCCCAGACCGTCGAGCGTCGGGATGCCGAGAGCGGCGGTGAAGTTGCCGTCGCTGCCGCCGCCCGTCAGCGGCACGTCCTTCAGTTCCTTGCCGATCTCGCGATAGATCGCCTGTGCCTTCTCGAACAGGGCGGCGATGCCTGCGTCCTTCTGATAGGGCGGCCGGTTCATTCCGCCCTCGACGTTGACCTCGACTTCGGGCCCGATCGCCTCAAGTTTGAGGAACCAGTCGACCATCTCCTCGGCCGTGCGTGGGTCGGGCACGCGCAAGTCGATCTCGGCGGTGCATTCCGCCGACACGACGTTGACGCCGGTTCCGCCATTGATCAGGCCGACGTTGCAGGTGATGCCGCGCTTGTAGTCGGTCTTGGCCTCGATGCGCAGGATCTGCCGTGCCATCTCCAGGATGGCGCTGCGGCCGTCTTCGTGCCGGACGCCGGCATGGCTGGCCCGGCCCTTGACCGTCATGACGAAGCGGCCGACGCCCTTGCGCGAGGTCACCACCCGGTCGCCGTCGCGACCGGGCTCCATGACCAGCGCGTACTTGTGGCCGCGTGCCGCCTCCTCTATGCGGGCGCGCGACGTCGGGCTTCCGACCTCCTCCTCGGGAATGAACAGGAACGTCACTGGCAGCCTGGTCTTCTTGCCCTGCCGAACGAGATGACGCAGCGCGTAGTAGGCGATGTAGCCGCCCGCCTTCATGTCGTAGATGCCGGGCCCGAAGATGCTATCACCCTCGCGCCGGACCTTGAGGTCCTTCTCGATCATGCCGATGGGATGCACCGTATCGAGATGCGCCAGCACCAGGATGCCCTTGCCGTCGCCGTGGCTCCAGCTGGGCGGCGTCTTGCATTCAAGGATATCGCCGAAGCCGTCGCGGCCCGGGATACGCTCGAGCTTCAGCCCGAGGTCGCGGAACTGATCTTCGACATGATCGACGACCTTGTTGACCGACTTGCCGTCATGGCTCGGACTCTCGATCGACACCCATTCGACGATGCCGTTCAGCACTTCCTCGGCATCGATCTTGGGTTCATTCTTCAGTTCGGCCATTTGCGACTACTCCGCTTCAGAGACGAGCCTCGGGGCAAGGCCTCGTGGCGCTCACACCGGATCCCAGGTGAAATACTCCGGCGAGCGCTTCATGTCGGTGAAGTACGGCTTCATCGACGGCACGGCGTGTTCGGCAATCGCCTCGAGCGTCCAGCCTTCGGAGTTGTGCACCGAGCGCACCGGCCGGTTGGCATTGAACAGCATGATCTCGTTCATGCGCACACCGAAGATCTGCGAGCTGACTCCTTCGGCTGCGTCCGACAGCAGGAACACCGCCATGGGCGCGATCTTGGCCGGCGTCATCTTCTTGGACCGCTCGAGCCTTGCCTTTTGCGCCTCCGTGTCGGCCGGAATGGTGCCGATCATGCGCGTCCAGGCAAACGGCGAGATGCAATTCGATCGGACGTTGAACGCCATCATGTCGAGCGCGATCGAGCGCGACAGGCCGATGATGCCCATCTTGGCGGCCGAGTAGTTTGCCTGGCCGAAGTTGCCGACCAGGCCGGAGGTCGAGGTAAAGTGCACGAAGGCACCCGACTTCTGCTCCTTGAAGTAGTTGGCAGCGGCACGGCTGACATTGAACGCGCCGTTCAAGTGCACGTCGATCACCATTTTCCAATCCATGTGGCTCATGCGATGGAAAATGCGATCGCGCAGGATGCCGGCATTGTTGATGACGCCGTCGATCTTGCCGAAGTTTTCGACCGCGGCCTTGACCATGCGCTCGGCCCCGGCGGGATCGGACACGCTGTCGCCGTTGGGTACGGCCTTGCCGCCGGCCGCCTTGATCTCCTCGCAGACCTTCTGGGCCGGGGTCGCACTGCCCGAGCCTTCGCCGTCGACAGCGCCACCGAGGTCATTGACCACGACAGCGGCGCCCTCCCGGGCGGCGAGCAGCGCCATCTCGCGGCCGATGCCGCCGCCCGCTCCGGTGATCAGCACCACCTTGTCCTTCAGCATGTTCGCCATGGCTGTTTCCTCCTCGTGATCCTGCGCGAGGATGTAGCGCGCTCGCCGCGCGGAGGAAAGCATCGCGCTGCCGCGCCTCCCGCCGTTCCGGCAGGCGAGCATGATGTCATCGGGTCAGGGGCACGATCTTCAGGAGACGCGACGCCAGCACGGTAGCGATGGCGAATGGCAGCAAGCCGACGACGAGCGGCATGGCGATGTAGCGCCCGCCCATGACAGTCAGCGCGGCGACGACGATGGTGCCGAGCGCACCCATGCCCATCTGTGCCAGGCCGACCCACGACGACGCGGTGCCGGCGAGCCGCGGGTAGAGGCTGACGGCTCCGGCGCTCGCATTGGGCCCGATCATGCCGGAGCCGAAGCTCAGCACCATGTGCGGCACGACGATTGCCCACCAGGTCTGCACGCCGCAGACCGACAACACGCCCATGACGGCGAGCGCCGCGACATGGAACCATCCGGCGAGTCGGAGCAGCGTGTCGGGGTAGACACGGCCGACCAGCCGGTTGTTGGCGAAGTTGCCGGCGGTGAAGCCGCTCACCGACAGGAGGACGATGAGGCCGAACTCGCGCGGCGAGAATCCGAGCTTGTCCTGAAGGATGAAGGGCGTGCCGGCCAGCATTCCGAAGTTGATGGCAAAAGCGAAGCCCAGCGTCAGCACGTAGGCGAGGAAACGCCGGTTGCGCAACATGTCTCCCGAGCCGCGCGTCAGGCTGCCGAGGTCGAGCCGCGCGCTCCTGAAGCGGTTGGTCTCGCCCAGCAACAGCGCCACCGCGAGCAGCAGCAGCGCACCGAAGCCGCCGACGAACCAGAAGGTCGCACGCCAGCCGAATTGCTGACCGAGGAAACCGCCGATCGACGGCGCCAGTGCGGGCGAGACATTCATGGCGAGCGCGATCCAGCTCATGACCAGAGGCATTTCCTTGGCGCTGTAGGCATCGCGCAGCAACGCGCGGCCGAGAACAGCGCCCGAGGCCGCGCCGAGCCCCTGCAATACGCGCAGGCCGATCAGCCCGCCGATCGAGGTTGCGAAGGCACACCCGACCGACATGAGCGTGAAAAAGGCGACACCGAACAGAACCATCGGCCGCCGCCCAAAACGATCGCTGAGCGGGCCATAGAAGAGCTGACCGATCGCGAAGCCAACCATGTAGGTGGTGAGCGTGAGCTTCACGGCATCGGCGCCCGTAGCGAGATCGCAGCCGATCAACGGCATGACCGGCGTGTAGATGCTCATGGTGAGCGGGCCGAAACTCGACAACGAAATCAGGAGCGCGAGGTAGGCGGCGGACCGCGGCTCAGCGTTCACTTCCTGGCTTCCGCAGCACCCTCGGCGCCGAAATCGCCGCCCATCGAGCCGCCGAGCGGCAGCTCCTCCTGCAGGCGCGTCATGCGCGGATAGTAGTGGCGGAACGCGTCGTGAATCTCTTCGAATGGTACATCGGCGAACACGCCGCGATAGGCGAGATATTCCATGTGTCGCCGGCCGGCGAGGTCGAAGGGATGATAGATCGAGTCGGCAATGCCATCCCAGTCTAGGGGCTTGAGACCGAACTTCTCGGTCAGCTCCTTGTTGAAGGCAGGCGTGGCCTTCACCCAGCACCCGTCGAGCCACACCTGCGTGTAGCCGTGGTAGTAGAACGTGTCGCCGCCCATCAGGTCGGTCAGCCGCTGGGTCGTCATGTGGTTTCGTACGTCGGCGTAGCCGACGCGAGCCGGCAGACCAGCCGCACGGCAAACCGCGGCGAAAAGCCCCGCCTTGTTGATGCAGAAGCCATGGCCTGCACCCAGCGTCGTGCTGGCGCGATAGGCCTCGCGCTTCATCGGTGTGTTGTAAGGATCGTAGCGGACCTCGTCGCGCACGCCGTAGTAAAGCCGCAAAGCCTTCTCGCGGTCGCTACCCGCGCCGCCGACCCGGCTTGCATAGGCCACGATTTTCGGATGATCCGAGTCGATCAGCGCGCCTGGCCGCCGGTAGGCCTCGAAATCCGCGCCGTCGCGCACCACGTCGTCCCGTGCCGATTTGGGTGACTCGTAATCCATGCCGGGCGTTGTTTATCCGAAGGAGCAGGAAAGTCCATGACTCGCGACGCGCAATTCACCCATGCGCATATGACGCGCTTCGACTGGCCGCTGCCGGCGGGACGCGACAAGATCTGGGAACTGCTGACCGATACCAGGCGTCTGCCCGGCTGGTACGGCGAAGGTGTCATCGAAGGCCGGGCCGGCGGGAAGGTCGAACTGATGGGCGGCCACATCAAGGGCGTGGTCACCCAATGGCTGCCACAAGCGAAGCTCGCCTACACCTGGAACGTGCTCGCGGCCGGCCAGGCGATCTCGGACTACCCGGAGTCCTATCTCATCCTGGAGCTCAGCGACGCCAAGCTCACGCTGACTCATCTGCCGGTGCTCGAGGCCTTCATGAAGCTCAACGCCGTCGGATGGCACAGCTTCCTCGATATGATCAGCGCTGCAGCGCGCGGCGAGCCGGTCGAGAAGCCGAAGCCTACATGAAGCGAAATGCCCGGCATTACGGCGTCGACCTGCCGCAACGTCCGTCGTAAGACGGCCCGATGTCGTCAACCGAGCACGCAATCACCGGGCGGCGCAGCCTGATCCTGGCTGCCTGCATGACGGCCACGTTCATGACCGCGGTGGAAAGCACCATCGTGGCGACGGCGATGCCAACGATCGTCGCCACTCTGGGCAACTTCCACCTCTTCAGCTGGGTGTTCGCCGTCTACCTCCTGTTCCAGGCCGTGAGCATCCCGATCTACGGCCGGCTCTCCGATCTCTATGGGCGCAAGCGGGTGTTCTTCGCAGGCGCCAGTGTCTTTCTGCTGGGCTCGACGCTGTGCGGCTTCGCGGAGAACATGATCGTCCTGATCGCCTTCCGCGCCCTGCAGGGCATAGGGGCAGGTGCGGTGCAACCCGTCGCCTATGCCATCGTCGGTGACATCTACACGCCAGCCGAGCGCGCCAAGGTACAGGGCTTGCTGTCGAGCGTGTTCGGCGCCTCGGCGATCGTCGGTCCGACCCTGGGGGCTTTCCTGATCGAGCATGCGAGCTGGTCGGTCGTGTTCTGGATCAACCTGCCGATCGGCGCCGTCGCCATGGCCATGCTGGCGACCTTTCTGCACGAGCGACCGCACGACAAGGCGGCTCGCATCGACTATCTCGCCTCGTTCCTGCTGATGTCGGGCGGCGGCGCGCTGATGATGGCGATGATCCAGGCCGGCCGGCTGAACCCCTGGCTGATCGTGATCCTGGTGGCGGCCGGCATTGCGGCCCTGACGGCGCTGGTCCGTCACGAACGTCTGGTGCCCGCCCCCATGCTGCCCCTGCGCTTCTGGTCGAACCGGGTGATCGCGCTCGGCAATTTCGGCAGCTTCGCCATCGGCATGGTGATGATGAGTGTCACCGGCTTCCTGCCGATCTTCGTGCAGGCAGTGATGGGTCGCGACCCGGCGGTGACCGGTATCGTGCTCGGCGCCATGTCGGTGAGTTGGGCCGTCGCCAGCCTGCTGTCGGGCCGGCTGATGATCCGCACGAGCTATCGGGCCAGTGCGACGCTGGGCGGCATCATGCTGGCGCTGGGCAGCGCCGTGCTGGTCACCATGTCGGCCGCCAGCGGGCCCGTCTGGGCGGCCGCGGGCGCGTTCCTGGTCGGTATCGGAATGGGGTGCTGCAACACGACCTATCTCGTCTCCGTGCAGGGCGCGGCGGCCCTACGGGAGCGCGGCTCGGCGACGGCCTCCAACATGTTCATGCGCATCGTCGGCCAAGCGACCGGCGCCGCCCTGTTCGGTGCACTGGTCAATGCCGGCGTCGCCCAGCACGGGCCCGAGCCGTCGGCACTCGCCTGGGCGCTGCGCAACGTCCACATTGTTGGCGCCGTCATCGGGCTGGTGGTCTTCTACCTCGCCACGCGCCTGCCCGCCGCGCTCAGCCCGGTGACCGGCGCCGACAAGTATCCGGCGGTAACGCGCTGACTTGCCGGTGCGATCGCGGGTCTACAGTGATGGCTCTGCGTCGTCGTCCGATTTCACCAGGAAGTGCGCAGACGCCGTCGCAACCGGCTTGGCGCGGTCGTCCTGCCAGGCTTCGGCGAAGACATTGACCATGCGGCGGCCCTGCTTGGTAACCTTGGCGGCGGCCACCACGTCGCGCGGCCGTGCCGAGCGCAGATAGTCCACGGTGATGTTGACGATCTTCGGCACGGTCCCCGATTGGGTCTCCCACAGCAGGTGGAAGATCGCCGCCATCTCGAGCATGGCGCCCAGGGTTCCGCCGTGGATCGCCGGGAGGAACGTATTGCCGATCAGCGACTCGTGATAGCGCATGCGGGTCAGGAGCTCGCCCGTGGTGTTCTCGGGCGCGATCTGCATCCACTTGGCATAAGGGATCGCTTCGGCGAGGCGCGCGACGTTGCCGGTCTTGCGCGCCTCGGCCAGACGCTTCATCAGGTTGCCGCTCACTTCAGCAACTCCTTGCCGACAGCCTGCGGACGCGTGACCTCACCCTTGGTGCCCAGCATGAAGGTGCCTGCCGCCGCCGCAACCGGATCCTTGGGATCGCCTTGGTGGGCAAAGGCGCGGGTGAAAGCGACCGACCTCGTGATGCGGTAGCACTCCGCCTCGGCGATCACCGGCTGGCCTGGCGTCGCGGGCCGCGCGTAGTCGATGCGCAGGTCGAGGGTGGCAAAGGGCTTGGGGTCCCTCAGCATCGTGGCGACCGCCATGCCGCAACAGCTGTCGAGCATCGCCGTCAGCGGCCCGCCGGCGACAACCCCGGTCTCGGGGTTGCCGACCAGTTCAGGGCGCCAGTCGAGCTGCATCGAGGCAAGGCCCCGTGCGACGGCCAGCACCTTGAAGCCGAGCGCCTTGTTGTGGGGAATCGTGTCGGAAAACAGCTCCTGGAACAGCGCGACGCGCTCCTCCGGCGTGGTGAGGGACTTGGCCATGTCGGCATCCTACAGGCTCGTCACACCTTGCGAAGCGACGCTCCGGACAAAGTCACCGCATAGCGCGTTGACAGGACTGAACAGCCGTTCATATTTGCACGGACGAGGCGGCGACAGACCGCCCGGTGCAGGGGACGGAAACTGGTCATATTTCTTCAGCTTACCCTCAACGGGTTGGCGGTCGGCTGCATTTACGGCCTGGTCGCGCTCGGCTTTGTCCTCATCTACAAGGCGACGGAGCTGGTGAACTTCGCCCAGGGCGACCTGCTGATGCTGGGCGCCTTCGTGGCCTACATGGCGGTCGTATGGTGGGGGCTGGACTACTGGCTGGCCTTCCTGATCTCCGTCGTAACCATCGGCGTGTTCGGCGCCCTGCTCGACCGGCTGGTCCTGCGCGGGGTGCTTGGCCAGCCGCAGTTCGCCGTGGTCATGCTGACCATCGGGCTCGGCGCGATGTTCCGTACCTTCGCCAGCATCGCCTGGGGCTCGGAGATCTACACCCTGCCGACGCCGTTCGGCGGCGTGTGGACGGTGGGTGGCGTCACGCTCAGCCACCAGTATCTCTCGATCGTCGCCGGCACGCTTATCCTTTGCGGTGCGCTCTACGTCTTCTTCAACCACACGCGCATCGGCGTGGCCATGCAGGCGACGTCGCAGAACCAGCTGGCTGCCTACTACATGGGCATCCCGGTGAAACTGATCTTCTCGCTGATCTGGGCGATCTCGGCTGCCGTCGCCGCCGCCGCCGGCATCCTGCTGGCACCGGTGACGCTGATCGACACCAACATGGGCCTCGCCGTGGCGCTCAAGGCTTTCGCTGCGGCCGTGCTGGGCGGCTTCGGCTCGATCCCGGGCGCGCTCGTCGGCGGCATCGTCATCGGTTTGATCGAACTTTATGCCGGCGCCACCTTGCCGGAGGGATTCAAGGATACCGCCCCCTACATCGTGCTTCTGGTCATGTTGATCGTGCGCCCGCAGGGCCTGTTCGGGTCGCTGGCCCGCAAGAAAGTGTAGACGCCCAACATGCGCTTCCAGTTCAAGACCTCCTACAACCAGGACATTCGCCTGTTTCGCGACAAGGTCGATGCCTCCTGGTACGGCCTCCTGACCGTCGCCGCGCTCGTCCTGCCGCTCCTGATGGACGAGTATTATGTCGGCGAGACGACCTGGGTCTTCATCTATGCCGTGTGTGGCGTCTCGCTGATGGTGCTGGTCGGATATACCGGCCTGGTGTCGCTGGGCCACGCGGCATTCCTCGGCATCGGCGCCTACGCCCATGCCTATTTCATCCAGCACGGCGTGCCGTGGGTCGTGGCTGCTACGCTCGCCATCGCGATCACGACAGCGTGCGGGCTCATCGTGGGCCTGCCGGCGCTGCGCATGACCGGCATCTATCTGGCGATCGCAACGCTTGCCTTCTCGGTGATCATCCAGGAGGTGTTCACCCGCTGGGAATCCGTGACCCACGGCTTCGCCGGCATGAAGGTCGACCGACCGGTCATCTTCGGCGTCGAACTCGCCGATGATCGCTCATTCTACTATCTCTGCCTGTTCTTCCTCGTCGTCGTGCTGTGGCTGACACGCAACCTGCTGCGCGCGCCGACCGGCCGCGCCTGGATCGCGATCCGTGACAGCGAGATCGCCGCCCAATCGATGGGGGTTAACCTTGCGATCTACAAATCCATGGCCTTCGCCTACTCGGCTGGCCTGATGGGGCTGGCGGGCGCCCTGTTCGCCCACAAGATCTCCTTTCTCGCCCCCGACATCTTCTCGATCCTGCAG
The DNA here is from genome assembly GCA_964533955.1 of uncultured Reyranella sp. Lineage (GTDB taxonomy): Bacteria > Pseudomonadota > Alphaproteobacteria > Reyranellales > Reyranellaceae > Reyranella. The sequence goes on from CAZHQA010000194.1 coordinate 9,822, forward strand.
TCGATCCAGTTCCTGCTGCTGGTGATCGTGGGCGGGCTGGGTTCGCTGCACGGCGCGGTGTTCGGCGCGATCTTTGTGGCGCTGTTGCCGCCACTGATCGCCATCATGCGCGATTCGATCCCCGACAGCATGGCGCAATTCGCCACCGCCACCGGCATCACGCCGATCGGCAAGCTCGGTGCCGCGATCGGCGCGTTCCTGGCCAAGCCCGGTGTCGAGGCCGGCATCTTCGGCCTGATTCTGGTGCTGGTGATCCTGCTCGAGCCGCTCGGCATCTACGGCCGCTGGGTGAAGATCCGGATCTTCTTTTCCACCTTCCCGATGTACAAGGCGTCGACCTTCAAGCGGCAGAAGACCTACATGCGGTCGGAGCGACTGCGATGAGCTTCTTCCAGGCCGACAGCCTCTCGATCAACTTCGGCGGCATCAAGGCCGTCGACAGCGTGACCTTCGACGTCGATAGGGGCGAAGTCTTCACCATCATCGGCCCCAACGGCGCGGGCAAGACGACGATCTTCAACCTGGTGAGCCG
>CAZHQA010000195.1:0-1869 GCA_964533955.1 uncultured Reyranella sp.
GCAGCTTGAACTTCTGGATCTTGCCGGTGGAGGTCTTCGGCAGCTCCACAAACGCGACATAGCGCGGGCATTTGTAACGGGCGAGGTTCTGGCGGCAGTATTCGATCAACTCCTCGGCCGTCACATTCTCAAATCCATTCTTGCGTTCGACGAAGGCGCAGGGCGTCTCGCCCCACTTCTCGTCGTCCTTGGCGACCACCGCGACGAACATCACGGCCGGATGCTTGTTCAGGACATCTTCAACCTCGATGGACGAGATGTTCTCGCCGCCCGATATGATGATGTCCTTCGAGCGATCCTTGAGCTGCACGTAGCCGTCGGGGTGCATCACGCCCAGGTCGCCGGAGTGGAACCAGCCGCCCTCGAAGGCTTCCTGCGTCGCCTTGGGGTTCTTGAGATAGCCCTTCATGGTGAGGTTGCCGCGAAACATCACCTCGCCCATCGTGCTGCCGTCGCGCGGCACCTCTTTCATGGTGATCGGGTCCATGACCGTAACGCCGTCCTCGGCGGAGTAGCGCACGCCCTGGCGCGCCTTGAGACGTGCCCGCTCCGCCGAGTCGAGGCTATCCCACTTGTCGTCCCAGGCGCAGATCGTCGCCGGGCCATAGACCTCGGTCAGGCCATAGACGTGGGTGACGCGGAAATTCTCCTTCTCGAGTGCTTCGAGCACCGCGGCAGGCGGCGGCGCGGCCGCGGTCATGAACTCGACCTTGCGTCCGAGCGGGCGGCGCTCGGCCGGCGAGGCGCCGATGATGAACTGCATGATGATCGGCGCGCCGCACATGTGGGTGACGTCGTGCTCGACCAGCGAGTCGAATATGTTGCCGGCGTTGATGCGGCGCAGGCACACCGACGTGCCGGCGACCAGTGCCAGCGTCCATGGGAAGCACCAGCCGTTGCAGTGGAACATCGGCAGCGTCCACAGGTAGGTCGGATGCAGGCCCATCGCCCACTGCGTGGCGTTGCCATAGGCCGACAGCGTCGCGCCACGGTGGTGATACACCACGCCCTTCGGGTTGCCGGTCGTGCCGGAGGTATAGTTGAGCGATATGGCGTTCCACTCGTCGGTCGGATAGTCCCAGACATAGTCGGGATCGCCCTCGGCAATGAACGCCTCGTAGGTGGTGCCGCCGATAGGCGCCCGGTCGTCGCACTGCGGGTCGTCGATGTCGACGACGAGCGGCTTCACCTTGGCGAGCGCCAGCGCTTCCTTCATCACGCGATGGAATTCGCGGTCGACCAAAAGCACCTTGGTCTCGCTGTGATCGAGGATGAAGGCGAGCATCGCCGCGTCGAGCCGCGTATTGAGGCTGTTCAGCACGCCTCCCGTCATCGGCACGCCGAAATGCGCCTCGTACATCTCGGGGATGTTGGGCGCCATGATCGTGACGGTATCGCCGGTGCCGATGCCGGCCTTGTCCAGCGCCGATGCGAGCCTGCGGCAGCGCGCATAGGTCTCGGCCCAGCTCTGACGCCGCGGCCCGTGCACCAGCGCCAGCTTGTCGGGATAGACCGACGCGGTGCGCTCGATGAACTGCAAAGGCGTCAGCATGGCGAAGTTGGCCGCCGTCCTGTCGAGGTCGCGCTCGTAGATATTGGCGCGCGGCGCGGTTGCCTTGTGCGTCGCGAGGTGCGGGGCAGGGCGGGCGCCGGGAAAGCGCCGGCGCACCGGCACGCGCTTGATCGGCTTGGGCGCGGCGGGCTTCTTGGCCTTGACGGACGTGCGCTTGGCCAACGTCCGCTTGGAGGTCGGTCGCCTGCGCTTGCCTGCCGCCTTGCCGCCTCGCTTGCCCGTTCCCTGGCCCGTCCGCTTCTTCGCCATGGCCTGTACCTGTCGCCTGCCTAGAGCATATTCCGTTCGGCTGAACG
>CAZHQA010000195.1:1969-10282 GCA_964533955.1 uncultured Reyranella sp.
AGTGGCCGCGCACTTTCACATGAAGCACGCCATTTACTCCAGCCCGATATCACTGGCAGAGTCGCGAACCAGTCGCGTCTCATGGGGGGAATCGAATGCTCGTCAAATTTGGCCGCGTCCTCGGTCCGGTTTTCTCCGTGGGCGCCGTCGCTTGCCTCGCCGCCTGCACGACCGGCCAGACGCCGCCGCCCAACCCATCGGTGGCCGCGTCGCTGCCGACACCAGGCTCGGCGCCGGTCCCGAAAAAGAAGGGCGTGACCATCGTTGCGCCCTATGCGCCGCCTCAGGGGCCGCCGGAATACATCCCACCCAAGCCCAGGGGGCCCGACGACGGCTACTTCCAGTGGAACGCCGGGCACTACCATTGGGACAGCACGGCCTCAAATTACACCTGGCTACCCGGCGGCTTCGTCGAGCGTCCGTACCAGGGCTCGGTATGGACCAACGGCGGGTGGTCGCTCAGCGACGACCAGTGGGGTTGGACGCCGGGATCCTGGAACTAGGGGGCTTACTCCAGTTTCAGATTGAGCTCCCTGATCAGGTTGGCGAAGAAGATCCTGTCGTCGGCCAGCTGGCGCGTGAATTCGGCAGTGGGCTGGAAATGGGCGTACTGCGCCACCATCAGAAGCTTGTCCTTAATGTCCGCCAGGGCGGCCGCCTTGCCCGCCTCGTCCGACAGGCGCCTGGCAGCCTCCGGTGGCAGGCCTTTTGGGGCGAACAGGGCAAACCAGCTGCGTTCGCGGAAGCCATTGAGGTCGAGCCCGACCTCGCGCGCCGTCGGCACGTCGGGCAGCTCAGGCTGGCGAGCGGGTCCGTCGGTCAGGACGGCGCGCACCTTGTTCGCCTTGGCGTAGGGCACGAACGACGGATCGAACACCATCTGGATGCGGCCATCGAAGATGTCGCCTGTCGCGTCGACGATGGTCTTGTAGGGCGCGTGTTGCATCTGGATGCCGGCGGCGCGGGTCAGCACTTCGCCGGTCAGGTGCGTGATGGTGCCGAGCCCCGATGAGCCGTACCAGTATTTGCCGGGGTTCTGCCGGGCGAGGGCGACGAATTCCTGCCAGCTCCTGGCGCCGAGCGCGTTGGTGATGGTCACGGTCAGGATGGGTGTCGAGAGCCGGCAGACCGGCACGAGATCGTCGGGATTGTAGGGCACCTTGCGCACGCCTGGCGTGATCGCCATCACCGCCGTCGGCGACAGCAGGAGCGTGTAGCCGTCGGCCGCCGCGCCGGCCACCATCTGCGCGCCGACGCCGCCTGAAGCGCCGGGCTTGTCCTCGACGATCACCTGTTGCCCCAGCCCCTCGCTCATGCGCTCGGCGTAGAGCCGGGCCACCTGATCGGCCGAGCCGCCCGGCCCATAGGGCACGATCAGCCGAATGGGGCGCACAGGCTTCCACGCGCTCTCGCCGCGCGCCGAGAGCGGTCCAACGACCGGCGTGAGCGCTGCCAGTCCCGCGGCCATCGCCGTTCGACGCCCGATCATGCGTTCCTCCCGTCCTTTTGTGGACACGATATGCCAGCGCTCGGCGGGAAGGCCAATCGTTCGGCGTCGCGAGGGCTCGTCCCGAGGTGTGGACGGCCTCGTCCCGTGCAACAGCTGGCGCGGTCGGATCGTTGTCAGCTGGATGGTCATTGCAGGAGACGGCGCATGAAGAAGTCATTCTTGCCCCTTTCGATCGCACTCATCGCCCTGAGCGGCATGGCATTCGCCCAGGCGGGCGGCGGCGCCAGTACGAGCCCCGGCACGTTCGGCGGCGGGACCAGTGCCAGCCCGTCGACGATTCCGGGTGGGGCCGGCATTCCCGGCGGTGGCATCGGTCCAGGCGCGGGAATCAGCGGCTCGCCCTCGGTTACCGGCCCGACGACACCGAATATCGGCGTGCAGACCAACCCGATGCCGGGCACCACGACTGGGCCGGCATCGACCACGCCCAACATGGCGCGCTCGCCCGCGTGTCCGCCGGGCACGGGCCCCTGCCCGACGCTGCCGGGCGCCCAGCAATAGCGGTTGCTGCATCGACAGGCAGCGCCAGCACCGTCAGACGAAAGTGAGCGGGCAAGCCTCTGGTTTGCCCCGTCGTGTTGTGCCTAGCTGGCAAACGATGAAGCTCTGTTGGATTGGCTGGATTCCCCTGGCGCTGGGCCTGATGACGAGCGGGGGCGGTGCGCAGACCTGGCCGGAGAAGCCCGTTCGTATCGTCGTGCCGCTGACGGCCGGCAGCGCCACCGATGTCATGGCACGTACGGTGGCGAAGAAGCTGAGCGCAGAACTCGGGCAGAGCTTCATCGTCGACAACAAGCCGGGTGCGGCCGGCACGATCGGTGTCGGCACGGTGGCGCGCGCCAGGCCAGATGGTTACACCCTGCTGGTGCAGTCGTCGTCCTACACGATCACGCCGATCACCTATCCGAACACGAACTACGATACGTTGCGCGATCTCGCGGGCGTGACGCCGCTTGCCGTGCTGCCGCAGGTGCTGGTCGTGGCGCCGGAGAAGGGCATCAGGACGGTGCAGGAGCTGGTCGCGCTCGCCAAGGCGAGGCCTGGCGCGCTGAACTACGGCTCGGCCGGAGTCGGCACGGCCAACCAGCTCAACGCCGAGCGGTTTCGCATTGGCGCCGGTATCGATGCCGTGCACGTGCCGTTCAAGGGTACGCCCGAGGTGGTGAACGAGCTGCTGGCCGGCCGCATCGATTATTTCTTCTGTCCGATCAACGTCTGCCTGCCGCTGATCGAGGCCAAGCGCGTGGTGGCCCTCGGCATGGGAAGCTCGCGGCGGTCGGCGGCGTTGCCGGAGCTTGCGACCACACTCGAGCTCGGCGTACCGGAGTCGGACTACAATTTCTGGGTCGGTCTGTTCGTGCCGGCCGAGACGCCCCGCGACATCGTCGGCCGGCTTTATCGTGAGACGGCGGCCGCCCTGCAGGATCCCGAGGTGCGCGACAGCCTCGCGGGACTGGGCGCCGAGCAGAACCTGCTCGAGCCCAAGGCGTTCGATGCCGAGATCCGCAAGGAGATCGAGGCCAACGCCTCGCTGGTGAAGGCAGCGGGCATTCCGATCGCGACGCAGTGAGCCGCGATCAGGCGGGGACGGCCTCGAACGATTCGAGGAACTTGCGCGTCTCGGGCCTGGCTTCGACGCCGATAGTGCCGGTCACCGTCAGGGTGTAGAGCGTGCCGCGCGACCAGAACAGGCGAACGGCCGATGTTCGGCCGTTCGATTCGACCAGCAGGAACTCGCGTCCCGGCACGCGGCCCAGGGTCAGCTCCTTGTAGTTCCTGTAGGTGTGGCCGGCCGACAGGTTGGCGCGGAAGTAGTCGAGCATTCGCTCGGCTGAGGCGGCTTGCGACACGCGCTGCGGATAGGCGACGGTCGCCAGCTGGTAGGTGACCCCGGGGAAGGTCACGACCGCTTCGATGGCGGGCGCGGTCTCGTTGTTGCCGATGGCGACGGCCGATTTCCGGAGATTGGGCGGACCGGGCAACTGGGCGCGAAAGCGGCCGTTCTCGGTGCGGTATTCCGTCCACGACTGGGCCGGCGCGGGCCCTGTCGCCATGAGAAGAGGCGTCGCCAGAACCAGTCGCCGCCGCACGTCGTGCTCCCTCTTGTCAGTGGCCCGATCCTAGCGCATCACGAAGGCGGAGGAACACATGGCAGTCGGCGACAAGTACCGCGCGGTTCACGCGCGCTCTCTCGAGGATCAGGACGGCTTTTGGGCCGAGCAGGCGGAAAACCTGTCCTGGTCGAGGCGCTGGGACAAGGTGCTGGATGGCTCGCGCGCGCCATTCTACGCCTGGTTCACCGGGGGAGAGCTCAATGCCTGCTACAATGCGCTCGATCGTCATGCCGACGGCGCCCGCGCCGACCAGGCGGCTCTGATCTACGATTCGCCGGTCACCGGCATCAAGAAGAGCTTCAGCTATCGCGAACTGCGCGATCGCGTGGCCGAGCTGGCCGGGGCAATCGCGGCGCAGGGCGTGAGCAAGGGCGACCGGGTGATCGTCTACATGCCGATGATCCCGGAAGCGGCGATGGCGATGCTGGCCTGCGCGCGGCTCGGCGCCATCCATTCGGTGGTGTTCGGCGGCTTCGCTGCCAACGAGCTGGCAACCCGCATCGACGACAGTGCGCCCAAGCTGGTGTTGACCGCCTCGTGCGGCATCGAGCCTGGCCGCATCGTCCACTACAAGCCGCTGCTCGACCAGGCGATCGACATTGCCGCCCACAAGGTGCCGAAGGTCATCCTGCTGCAGCGCCCGCAATCGCTTGCCGCGATGAAGCCCGGCCGCGATCTCGACTGGAGCGAAACGGTGTCCGGCGCCAGGCCTCACCCCTGCGTGCCGGTCGAGGCGACCCATCCGCTCTACATCCTCTACACCTCGGGCACGACCGGCCAGCCCAAGGGCGTGGTGCACGACACGGGCGGTTATTGCGTGGCGCTCCATTGGTCGATGAAGAACCTCTACGGCATCGAGCCCGGCGAGGTGTGGTGGACCGCCTCGGATGTGGGCTGGGCGGTTGGCCACAGCTACACCGTGTACGGGCCGCTGCTCTACGGCGCGACCTCGATCCTCTACGAGGGCAAACCGGTCGGCACGCCCGACGCCGGGGCGTTCTGGCGCGTGATCTCCGAGCACAAGGCCGTCGCGCTGTTCACTGCGCCGACGGCGTTCCGCGCCATCAAGAAGGAGGACCCCGACGGCAAGCTGCTCGGACATTACGACCTCTCGCGCTTTCGTGCGCTGTTCCTCGCCGGCGAGCGCGGCGATCCGCCGACCATCCAGTGGGCCCAGAAGATGCTCGGCGTGCCGATCGTCGATCACTGGTGGCAGACCGAGACTGGGTGGTCGATCTGCGGCAACTTCCAGGGGTTGGAGCCGATGCCGATCAAGCCCGGCTCCTGTTCCGTGCCGGCGCCGGGGTGGGACCTGCACGTGCTGGACGACAACGGCGCGCCGATGAAGCGCGGCGAAGTGGGTGCGCTGGTGGCGAAGCTGCCGATGCCGCCCGGAACCTTCCCGACGCTGTGGAAGGCGGACGAACGCTTCAGGGAAGCCTATCTCAGCGAATATCCCGGCTACTACAAGACCGGCGACGCCGGCGTGATCGACCAGGACGGCTATGTCTCGGTGATGACCCGCGTCGACGACGTCATCAATGTCGCGGGCCACAGGCTGTCGACCGGCCAGATCGAGGAGGTGCTGGCGAGCCACGACGCGGTCGCCGAGTGCGCCTGCGTGGGCATCGCCGACGAGATGAAGGGCCAGGTGCCGCTCGGCTTCCTGGTGCTGAAGTCGGGCGTCGACAAGCCGGAAGGCGAGATCGTGAGCGAGGTCGTGCAAATGGTGCGCGACAAGATCGGCCCGGTCGCCTTTTTCAAGCAGGCACTGGTCGTGCCGCGGCTGCCCAAGACGCGGTCGGGCAAGATCCTGCGCGGCACCATGCAGAAGATCGCCGACGGCCAGCCGTGGAAGATGCCGGCCACCATCGACGACCCCGCGGCACTCGACGAAGTGACCGGCAGCCTGAAATCGGCCGGCTTCGCGAATTCATAGGAGAACGCATGACTTTCGACATCAATCGCCCCGACCTGGTGGTGGGGGTGGTGGGGACCGGCGCCATGGGGCGCGGCATCGCCCAGGTGACGGCCCAGGGATCGGCCGAGAGGGGCGGCATGAAGGTGCTGATGTTCGACGCCGCTGCCGGTGGCGCGGCCAGGGCGAGGGCGGCGATCCTCGAGACGCTGAAGGGCCTGGTCGCCAAGGGCCGGCTCAGCGACGCCGACCTGGCGAGGGCCGATGCCAATCTCGGCGTTGCCGACAAGCTCGAGGACCTCAAGGCCTGCCACGTCGTGATCGAGGCGGTGTTCGAGAATCTCGAGGTCAAGCAGAAGCTGTTCGGCGAGCTGGAAGCCGTCGTGGCGCCCGAGACAATCATCGCCTCCAACACCTCGTCGATCCGCATCTCCTCGATTGCCCGCGCACTCAAGCACCGGGGGCGCGTCTGCGGCATGCACTATTTCAACCCCGTGCCCCTGATGAAGCTCGTCGAGGTCATCCGTGCCGCCGACACCGCGCCCGAGGTTGTCGAGGCCATGGTCGCTCTCGGCAAGCGCCAGACCCGCGTTCCGGTCGTGGTCGGCGACACGCCGGGCTTCCTTGTCAATCTCGGCGGCACGGCGATCGGCACCGAGGGCCTGCGAATCGTCCAGGAAGGCCGCGCCAGCCCGAGCCAGGTCGATGCGGTGATGCGTGACTCCTGCGGCTTCCGCATGGGTCCGTTCGAGCTGATGGACCTCACCGGCATCGACGTGAACTTCCCGGCGCGCAAGATCATCTACGAAGGCTTCTTCCACGACCGGCGCATGACGCCCAGCCCCTATCACGAGAGCCTCTATGCCGCGGGCAGGCTCGGCCGCAAGACCGGCGGCGGCTGGTACGCCTACGACGCCAAGGGCGCCAAGATCGATCCGGGCGCCGACCACGTGCCGTCAGTCGTGCCGGCGGCGAGCGTGGTGGTGATGGACACGCACAACGACAAGCTGGTGAACCTGGTCATGGCGACCGGCGCCAAGGCGCTCGGCGCCGACGATGGGCGCAGCCCGATCCTGGTGGCACCGGTCGGCAAGGACTGCACGACCACCGTGATCGAGCGCGCGCTCGATCCGCGGCGTACCGTGGCGGTCGACCTGACCGGCGACATCGCCAAGCGGCTGACCATCATGACGGCGCCGGGGGCCGACGAACTGGTGCGCGACGCCGCTGCCGCGATCCTCGCGCGCACGGGTGCGAAGGTGACCCTGATCAAGGATTCGCCCGGCTTCATCGCCCAGCGCATGGTGGCGATGATCGCCAATCTCGGCTGCGAGATGGCGATGATCGGCATCGCTTCGGCCGCCGACGTCGACACGGCCATGACGCTCGGCCTCAACTATCCGCGCGGGCCGCTGGCGCTCGCCGACTGGCTGGGCGTGCGCAATTGCCACGAGATCCTGGTGCAGCTGCAGGCGATCACCGGCGATGATCGCTACCGGCCGAGCCAATGGCTCAGGCGGCGTGCACAGTTGGGTTTGAGTGCCACGACGCTGGAGTGAGCGTCGCGGCTGGCGGTCAGCGTACTCTAATGCGACGCCTGACCACCGGGTGCGACGTCGCTGACCATACCCTTATTGTCGACGCTGAGCGTCGTCGGCCAGACATCGATGCCGAAGCGATCGGCGACCGAGCCGGAATGGTCGGCGATGGCGACGAATTCAGCCCCGATCTCGGCCTTCAGGGTCTCGAGGTCGCCTGCTTTCGCGCCGTCGACGATGGCAACGACGGTTTGCCCGTCGGTCGCGTCCGCCGCCTGCCTCGCCAGACGCTTCAGCTCGGCGACCGAAGCGGGCGAGCCCTGCATCAGAAAGGCGATTCTGGTGCGGCCGGGCCCGCGCAAACCGGTTGGCGGCGGCGGGCAATGCGCGTCGACCAGAGCGGACAGATCGGGCAGCAGCGCGATGGCGGCCAACTGGCTGCCGACCAGGCGGTGGGCGGCGTAGGTCCTCGGCGCCGCAGCGGACGAGAGTCGGAGGTGGGTGTCGAGCGCCCATGACAGAGTCGCCGCTTCGAGGGCGCCTTGATGCGTCCAGGCGAGCCGCCCTTCGGGATCGACGATCGCCCAGGCGTTCCCGTGCTGCCTTCCGAGCGCACGCGACCAATCGCCGTGCACGTCCTCGTTGATGTTGACCGCGATGCCGAGCTTGCGGGCGATCTCCTCGATCGGAGCGGCGGCGGCGCGGCCGGCTTCGAGCACGCCCTCGCGAAACAGCACGAGCAGCGACAGACCGGCATCGAACCGGGCACAGCGTTGCAACCCCGTGTCCAGGGTTTCGGCGGTGGCGCGGTCGAACCGCTCGTCGAGCACCATGAGCAGCGTGTTGGCGCCGGCGCGGGTCGCCGGGGTCGCGCTGGCGTTCACGAGGGGCAGGTCGGCGATCCGCTCGCCCTCCCTGGCCTGGTTGAAATCGCGCAGCAGAAGCCGGCCAGCCTCTCTCGACACGCCGCCGAAGTTGATCCCGTACTGGGTGCAGTGGACCGTGCTCTGCACGGGCACCAGGTTGCCGCTCGTTGGATCGACACGCTGTCCGACGATCCTGAGGCAGATGCTGCCCACGCCGTCGAGACCGGGCAGCGGCGTGGTGAGCCCGATGGCGGCTCCCCAACGCCCGGTCTGCGGTGACGGCCGGCGCAGCAGGAAGCGATCCGCGCGCTCCGCGCTGCCGGGCGGGTTGGAACTTGGCCTGCCCCAGGCCCACGACCATTCGAAC
>CAZHQA010000196.1:0-10208 GCA_964533955.1 uncultured Reyranella sp.
AGTGGTTTCACAGGGCATGATGGGTTCGGCTGATTCCAGCCGAACCCATCATGCTTCAGCTGATCTCGACGTCTTCCCAGAAGCCGATCCAATGGTCGACCGGCTTCATCTTGGGCTGGGGCGCTTCATACGACCAGGCCGCACGCGGGCTGCTCTTGTCGCCGTCGACGACGTCGTAGAACTGAACGCCGTGCGGACATTCGAGATCGTGCGCCGTCTTGGGCGCGATCTTCAGAAGGTCCATCCGCACCGCATCGCGCGGGAAGTAGCGGTAGCCGCCGACCTCCAGCGTCTTGTCGCTCTCGGCCAGCATCTTGCCGTGCCAGGTCGCAGTATGGGTCATGGTTCGGTCCCCTGATTGGCGGCAGTCGGCCAATTAGATGGGGTCGCGGCCTCAGTTGGCAAGCTTCGGCCGCATCTCCGGCAGTGTGACCGTGGCCGCGAAGCTCGGCCGGGCGGCAATATCGTCCATCCAGCGCCGACAGTTGGGCTGACTGTCGAGAATAGCCCTGAGCTCGGCGACTTCGGGGAAATAGAAGAACGCCGGGCAGGCCATCAGGTCGGCAGCCGTCAAGCTGTCGCCCGCCAGGTACTTCGCTTTGCCGAGTTGGCGGTCGAAGACCGGCAGCACGTCGCGGGTCTTGTCGAGGTATTTCAGGGTCATCTCGCCCGGCACCGGCAGAAAATTGAACCGCGCGGCCATGTAGCGCTGGGCGGAGTTCAACAGCGAATCGCCGGCAGCTCCCACCCACTGGTCGACCAATGCGGCCGCGCCGGCATCGGCGGGCCACAGCTTGGGGCCGGGGAAGGCCTGGTCGAGGTAACGCAGGATCGCGGACGATTCGAACAGGGTGAGATCGCCATGCGTCATCGCCGGAATCTTGCCGAACGGATTGAGCGCGCCGACCGTGCTGGGAAACGTCGGCACCAGCTCGTAGTCAATGCCCTTCTCGTGGCAACCCATGCGCACGGCACGGGTGAAGGTGCTGGGCGGTACACCGTAGATCTTGATCGCTGCCATGCCGGCCTCCCTCAATGCTGGTCGTGACGACGGACCCAGGCCATCTCGTTTTCCTTGGCCAGGAACGCCGCACGGGCCCTGAGCCGCTCCCGCGCGACACGACGTTGTGGGTCACGCCGCTCATCGCAGGAATGCCGTGAGCTTGTCGAAGCAGCCCTGCCAGCCGGTGCTGTGACCGTTGAGATCCGGCGTGTCGATGAACGGTCCGTGCGTCAGGGTGATCTCGGTCCTGTCGCCGACCGTGCGGAACTCCACCCGCACCGTCGTCTCGTGGCCGCGCGCACTCGCATGGTTGTCCTCGGCGTGATGGGCCCAGGTGAAAACCAGCAGCTCCGGCCGGATCACGTCGAGATAGATGCCCGATTTGGCGAAGAACGCGCCGTCCGGCTTGTATCCGTGGACGCGCCAGGCACCTCCCTTGCGTACGTCCATGGTGCACTCATCGAGGCCGAAGCCCGGCGGGCACATCCATTGCACGAACTGGTCCGGATCGGTCCAGGCGGCAAACACGCGCTCGCGCGGTGCGTCGAACAGGCGCGTGAGGCGCAGAATGCGAGTGTCGATCATCGTATCCATGGTGCGTCCCTCCTAGTACTTGTCGTGGCGCCGGACCCAGGACATCGGGTGCTTGGGGTCCTCGTCGCGGCCCTTCGACGTCATGTCGAGCAGGTGATAGGCGCCGTTCAACACGTCGAGCCCGCGCGCGTAGGTCGAGTAGGTGCGATAGATCGCACCGCCCTCGTCCTTGCGGAAGGCGCTCAGGCCGGGGTTTTCCTGGCCGTAGGGCTTCATGGTGTCGAGATTGTAGGCCTTGTCCGACTCGTCCGGCTGGAACGAGACGGCGTAGTCGAAATTGAAATCGTTGTTGAGCGACGACACCCACCGGACAGTCCAGCCCATGCGCTTGCGATAGGCTTCGAGCTTCTCGATCGGCCCGCGCGAGACCAGCACGAACGCGGTGTCGCGATGGGCGAGGTGGGCGTCGATGCCGTTGAAGTTGTCGGTCCAGAACGAGCAGCTCGGGCAGCCCTCGTTCCAGTCCGGGCCGAACATGAAATGCTGGACGATGAGCTGGCTTTTGCCGGCGAACAGGCTGGCGAGCGACACCTTGCCCTCCGCGGCGTCGAACACGTAGTTCTTCTCCACCTTCTCCCATGGCAGCTCGCGGCGCTCGCGCGCCAGCTCATCGCGCCGGCGCGTGAACTCTTTCTCCTTGGCGAGATGGGCCCTGGCCGCCTTCAGCCATTCTTCGTGGGAGACGATGGGATGTGTCGTCATGATGCCCTCCTGAAAAAATCGCCTAGCTTGTCGAAGGACTCGGCCCAGCCGCGGTTGTGCGCCTCGAGGGTCGGCTGGTCCTTGAACACGGCCTGGGTGAACAGCATCTCCGTCCGTTCGCCGACCGGCTTGAACTGGATGGTGACGACGCTCTCCTGACCGCGCGGCGAGGCAAAGTCGTCTTTCTCGTGCCAGGCCCAGGTGAAGACCAGTCGCGTCGGCGGCTCGACCTCCAGATACTTGCCCGACACCGTTGGCCGGACGCGGCCGGGGTCGTGACGACCCGGAATGTCGTTGCCCTCGCCCATCAACCGCCAGGCGCCGCCGACGCGCGCGTCGATCTCGCACTGCACGGTCTTCATGTTGACCGGTCCGAACCATTGGCCGAAGTGATCGGGATTGGTCCAGGCGGCAAACACCCGTTCGGGCGCGGCGTCGAACATGCGCGTCATGCGCAGGATCAGGCCACTAGCGGACTCGGCCATGGCGTTTCCCCTTCGCAGGCTTCACAGGTGCGGTGCGCTTCAGGAATTCATCGAGGCGATCGAACCGCGTCTCCCAGAAACGGCGATAGAACTCGATCCAATCGGCCGCCGCGCGAAAACCCTCGCCGCGCAGCTCGCAGCGCCGCCACTGCGCCTCAGTGTGACGCTCGATCAGGCCCGCGTCCGTGAGCACCCGGAGATGCCGCGACACCGCGGGCAGCGACATGTCAAAGGGCTCGGCCAGCTCGCCCACCGTGGCCGCTCCTGTCGCCAATCGCGCCAGGATCGCCCGCCGCGTCGGGTCGGCGAGGGCCGAAAAGGTCTGGGAGAGCGGATCCATATTTAACACATAGGTTAAATACGACGACCTGTCAACCACCCGCACGTTCATTATCCGGCCGGTATTCGACGTCCGACCTGCCTCGCCTGATAGGAATTGCCGACGGCCGCGCGGAAACCTATGACGGCGCGCCAAGGAGTCGATCAGGAATGGAAGCGATCTACCGCGTCGAAGGCGCGCAAGTTGTGACCAGCGCCTTTGCCGGCGGACCGTGGGATCCCAGGCTGCAGCATGGTGCGGCCCCCGCCTCGCTGATCTGCTGGGCCGTCGAAAGTCTGCCCTCGCCAGTGCCCATGCGGGTGGCTCGCCTCACCGTCGATCTGATGAGGCCGGTGCCCGTGGCGCCACTCAGCATCGAGACCGAAGTATTGCGCGAAGGAAAGAAGATCCAGCTCGTCGGTGCCCGCCTGCTGAGCGAGGGCAAGGAAGTCGTGCGCGCAACCGCGCTACGCATCCGGCGAGAGCCGCGTGCGCTGCCGAGCAGCGCCTTCTGCCCGCCAATCGACGTGCGCGGGCCAGACATGGGACGCGCGCCGGATACCGCCGGCATGGGTCGCACGCCCTTCCTGAGCGGGATCTCCATGCGCATCGCCCGCGGCTCGTTCCGCCTGCCCGGACCCGCAGCGGTGTGGTACCGCGCCGACCGGCCGGTCGTCGAAGGTGCGGCGATCTCGCCGCTGATGCGTGCTGCCATCGCCGCAGATTTCTGCAACGGCACTTCCTCGGTGCTCGACTTCAGGGAATGGACCTTCATCAACGGCGACCTGACGCTCAACCTGGCGCGCGAACCGGTGGGCGACTGGATCCTGCTCGATGCCGAGACCTGGGCCGGCCCCGATTCGATCGGGCTCGCAATGGCGCGGCTCGCCGACTGCGAGGGCTACTTCGGCCGCGCCATCCAGAGCGTGCTGCTGGAGAAGCGCTAGCTGGCGCGCTTCCAGGTCGTGCCCTTCGGTCCGTCCTCGAGCACCACACCCTTGGCCTTCAGATCATCGCGGATCCGATCGGATTCCCCGAAGTCCCGGGCCTTTCGTGCCGCCTGACGCGCGGCGATTGCCGCCTCGATTTCCGCCTCGGTCGGACCGGCGTTGCCGGCCGGCGTCCAGCGGAACCACGACTCGGCGTCCTGCTGCAACAGGCCGAGCGCCCGCGCGCCGGCACGCAGGCGTGCCGGATCATCGTGTTGGTGGATCGCGCTGATGGCCAGCGGCGTGTTGAGGTCATCCGACAGCGCGTCCTCGACGGACGGCGGCACCTCGTTTGCGTCCGTCGCCGGCTTGCCGCGCAACGCGCCGTACCAACGATCGAGGGTCGCCCTGGCCTGGACCAGGCCCTCATGGGTGAAGTCGAGCGGCTGGCGATAATGGGCACTGAGCAACAGCAGGCGGATCGCCTCGCCCGGATGCTGGTCGAGGAGCTCGTGGACGGTGAAGAAGTTGCCCAAAGACTTGCTCATCTTCTCGCCCGAGATGTTGAGAAAGCCGTTGTGCATCCAATACTTCGCCATGATGGCGTGACCGAACGCGCTGCGGCTCTGCGCGATCTCGTTTTCATGATGCGGGAAGATGAGGTCGAGCCCGCCGGCATGGATGTCGAAAGTCTCGCCGAGCAGCGATCCGCTCATCGCCGAGCACTCGATGTGCCAGCCCGGCCGGCCGCGGCCCCACGGGCTCTGCCAGCCCGGTTGAGCCTCGGTCGAAGGCTTCCATAGTACGAAGTCGGCCGGATCCTTTTTGTAGGGCGCTACCTCGACGCGCGCTCCCGCGACCAACTCGTCGCGCGTGCGCCGCGACAGCCGGCCGTAGTCGGGCATGCTGGGCACGCTGAACAGCACGTGGCCGTCGGCGGCGTAGGCATGGCCCTTGTCGACCAGCCTCTGGATGAGGGCGACCATCTGCCCGACATACTCGGTGGCGCGCGGCTCATGGTCGGGTGCGAGCGCCCCCAACCGCTTCATGTCGCTTTGATAGGCCGCGCCGGTGCGCGAGGTCAGTGCCTCGATCGGCTCCTTGTTATCGGCGGCGCGCACGATGATGCGGTCGTCGATGTCGGTGATGTTGCGGACGTAGGTGACGCGCGGGTAGCGGCGCCTGAGCAGCCGGTAGAGCACGTCGAACACCACGACGGGCCGCGCGTTGCCGATGTGAACGTAGTCGTAGACCGTCGGCCCGCAGACATAGAGGCGTAGATGCGCCGGATCGAGCGGCACGAACGGCTCTTTTTCGCGCGACAGCGTGTTGTAGACGACGAGTTTGTCTTTGCTGGGCGACATCGCCCCTCACTCCTCGATCAAATGCAGACGACGCCTGGCAGGCCCTGAACGGACCTCAGACCTCGATACATCGCGCCGTGACGGCGCCCCGAAGGAGGAATAGCGACATGACGCCTCTTTATACGAAGCGAACCTGCTGCGCAAACAGCGGTGCCGAGCAGGCACTTTCTTTCAGGCGGCCTGGCCGGCCAGACGCGCCGCCGCCTTGGCCCGGTCGATCAGCGGCCGGAGTCTTGCCATCTCCGGCCCTTTCTCGAGCGCCGTCAGCGCGAGACGCAGCGCATGGGAGAGCGCAGCCCCTTGCGGCCGCTCGCTGCCGACAGCGCCGTCGTCCAGGCTTCCAGCACTGATCGGACCTGGGTGCTGAGCTGCGCACCAAGTCCATCCAGCACCTCCGCCGCGGCGACCGGATACGCGCGGCCCTCGCTTTCGAGCTTCCGGCGGGCCGGGATCAGCCGCTCGCGCTCCCCGTCGTACAGCGCGTGCCGATCGGACTGGCGCTCCCCGATGTCCCAGACCAGACCAAGCCACGTGAGGTCGCGGCCGATTGCCGCCTCGAACTCGGGCTCGCTACGCGCGCGGTTGGTGTTGTCGGGCCGCAGGATGAATTTTCCGCCATTGCGGCGGGCAACAGCCGGTTGAACAGGGCCGCGCGGACGTTGCCGACGTGCAAATATCCCGTCGGGCCCGCGGCGAAACGGACGTCGGGCGCGGCCATGGCGGCGACTTGCGACGACGATGCATTGGCGGGTCAAACGGGCTTCGTCTATGGTTCGCACAGGGAGTGAAATGATGCGATTCCGGTCGTTCTGGAGCGCGTCTTCGTGAGGAGTTGTGTGTAATGAAGCGTCGTCAATTCGTCGTCGCCGCCTTCGGCGCCGTCGCTGCCCCCGCCATCGTCCGTGCGGAGGGCAAATATCCCGACCGTCCGATCCGTTTCGTGATTCCGTTCGCTCCGGCCGGCCCGACTGACATCATCGGGCGCAAGGCGGCCGAGAAAATGACGGCTCTCCTGGGACAGACCTGGGTGGTCGACAACAAGGCGGGCGCTGCCGGCTCGATCGGCGCGGTCGAGGTGAAGAACGCCAAGCCGGACGGCTACACGCTGCTCTGCGCGCCCTCTTCCACACACGCCATCAATCCGACGGCGTTCGTGAAGCCTGCCTACGACGCCATCAAGGACTTCACCCCGATCTCGTCGATCTGCGTCAATCCCCTGGTGCTGGTCGCGCGACCCGACATGCCGGACACGGTGATGGGCCTGGTCGACCTGATGAAGAAGAACCCGGGCAAGTATTCCTACGGATCCTCCGGCGCCGGCTCGATCCTTCATCTCGCGGGGGAGTACTTCAAGCGCGAGGTCGGCGGCATGGACGTCGAACATGTGCCCTACAAGGGCTCGATGCCGGCGCTGAACGACATGATGTCGGGCCAGATCGCCTGGATGTTCGAGACCTTTTCGACGACCTTGCAGCTGCACAGGAGCGGCAAGGCGCGCGTCCTCGCCTACGCCTATGCCAAGCGCGCCTCGATCGCACCGGACATCCCGACCATGATCGAGGCCGGCGTGAAGGGCTACGAGGCCTATACCTTCAATCTCATCCTGGGCCCGGCCAACGTGCCCCAGCCGATCGTCGATACGCTCGACCAGGCCTCGCGCAAACTGATGGCCGATCCCGAGATGGTGAAGTTCCTCGAGGACATCGCAGCGGTGCCGACGACCAATACTTCACCGCAGGTGACGGCCGACTTCATCAAGAATGAGATCGCCAAATGGGCGCCGGTGATCAAGGCCGCCGGCGTCAAGATCGAATAGCCCGCCGCTATTTGGTGGGGCGCTACTTGGTGGGGCTCGTCGTCGAGGGCGGCGTGATCGGCGTCGGCGTGCCGGACGCGGCCGGCCCGAGGGACGATGCCGGCCCGGGCGAAATGACCGAGCTCGGTGTGGGCATGCCGCCGCTCGGCATCGGATTGGCGCTGCCCGGGCCGTAGCCTGCGCCCGAGTCGGCGCCTTCGCTTGGCACCATGACGCTTCCCGGCGCGTTGCGGCCGGTGCTGCTGATGTAGAAGCCGGCCATGGCATTCGACGTCTCGCCCGCCGTCTTGCCCGGGATGTCGATCACCCCGATGCGATTGCCCTGCTTGTCGATGCGGTAGCCCTCCGCATCCATGGCGTAGTCCTCGTTATCGAGGCGCTGGCCGCTCGGGTCGGTGCGATAGGGAGGCGGATCCTTGACCAGCGTGTACATGGGTTTGGGCAGGCTGCAGCCGGCCAGAAACAGGCCGGCCGTCACCACGGCCAAACAACGAACAGACGACATCACAGCCCCCCATCACAAGCACCTAGGGAGTGGTCGAGTGCGGGCTGATGATGTTGCCCCGCGCGTCGAGCCGGTTCCCCTGGCCATCATAGCGGAAACCATACTCATCCCTAAAGGCCTGAACGCCAACCGCCGGCTGCGGCGGGGCGGGCGGGACATAGGCCGGTACCGGGGTCGGATCCGTATAAACCACCGTTGTCGCCGGTACATAGGCCTGGGTGACGACGGCCGGACGGGGCGCCACGACGGCCTCCGTGTTCGACGTATAGGAACAGCCGCCCGCGGCCAGTCCCACCGCCCCCAGGGCGAAAAGTTGCTTGCGGATCATCGGATTGCTCCTCCTGCGAATGGCATGACGCCAACGCGGGAGGGCCCTTCCGGTTGCGCCCGCCGGGACGGCTAGGCGGCTTTCTTCAGGGCGCCGTCGCGCAGTTCGCGGCGCAGGATCTTGCCGACATTGGTCTTGGGCAGTTCGTCGCGGAATTCGATGTACTTCGGCCGCTTGTAGCCGGTGAACTCGCGGGCGCAGTAGGCGGCCAGTGCCTCCTTCGTCAGATTCTTGTCGCGCCGCACCACGAACAGCATGACCGCCTCGCCCGACTTCTCGTCGGGCACGCCGACCGCGGCGCACTCCAGCACAGCCGGGTGGCTGGCCACGACGTCCTCGATCTCGTTGGGGAAGACCTTGAAGCCCGAGACCACGATCATGTCCTTCTTGCGATCCACGATCCTGACGTAGCCGCGCGCATCCATCTCGCCGATGTCGCCCGACTTGAAGAAGCCGTCGGCCGTCATGACCTTGGCTGTCTCGGCCGGCTGTTGCCAGTAGTCGCGCATGACCTGGGGGCCCTTGATCGCGATCTCGCCGGCCTCGCCGAGCGGCAACTCCCGGCCCTGCTCGTCGAGGATCTTGATCTCGACGTTCGGCAACGGCAGGCCGATCGTGCCGGTGAAGGCGTCGGAGTCGGTGGGATTGCAGGTGACGCCGGCCGAGGTCTCGCTCAAGCCGTAGCCCTCGACGATCGGGCAGCCGGTGATGGCGAGCCACTTCTTGGCGACCGCTTCCTGCACCGCCATGCCGCCGCCGTTGGAGATCACCAGGCCGGAAAAATCGAGCCGGGCGAACTCGGGCTGGCTGGCCAGTCCGTTGAACAGCGTGTTGACCGCCGGGAAGATGTTGATGTGGTACTTGGCCAGCTCCTTGATGGTGCCCTTCATGTCGCGCGGATTGGGGATCAGGACATTGAGCGCGCCGGTGCGCAGGCCGAGCAGGCCGCAGGTGATGAAGGCGAACACGTGGTAGAGCGGCAGCGCGCAGACGATGGTGAGCTGGCCCGAAAGTTTCTTGCGGTGCAGGCCGGGCTGCATCCAGGCTTCCGAGGCGAGCAGGTTGGCGACGATGGTGCGATGGAGGAGCGTCGCGCCCTTGGCCACGCCGGTCGTGCCGCCGGTGTATTGCAGCACCGCCACGTCGTCGGGCCCCAGCTCGGGTGGCGTGAACGCCATCGACCGGCCGGCCGCGATCACCTCGGTGAACCTGAAATGACCCGGCAATGACCAGGGCGGAATCATCCTGCGCACCGTGCGCACCACGAAGTTGACGATCGGTCCCTTGGGAAAGCCCAGCAGGTCGCCCAGCGAGCCGACCACGACATGCTTTATCGACGTGCCGGCGATCGCCGCCTGCAGGGTCGCGGCGAAATTCTCCAGCACGATCACCGCTTCGGCGCCGGAGTCCTTGAGCTGATGTTCGAGCTCGCGCGCGGTGTAGAGCGGATTGACATTGACCGCGATACAGCCCGCCCGCAGCACGGCCGCGACGGCGACCGGATACTGCAGCACGTTGGGCATCATGATCGCCACGCGCGCGCCCTTCTTCAGGCCGCGGCCCTGCAGCCAGGCGGCCAGCGCCCGGGAAAGCGCGTCGACCTCGCCGAAGCGCAAGGCCTTGTCCATGCAGACGTAGGCCTTTGCGGCGCGGTACCTGGTGAAGCTCTCCTCGAGCAGTGACACGAGGCTGGGATAGACCGACGGATCGATGTTCGCCGGCACGCCTGGCGGGTAGTTCTTGAGCCAGAACCGCTCCATGCTTCCCCCTGAAATCGCCTGAGCGCACTATAGTATGCGCCCAAGGGAGGAAGACATGGCCGTCCAGCCGCTGCGCCAGCAGGAAAGCGCCAACCCGCGCACGCGCGAGGAAGCGCTCGTCCTGGTGAAACACGTCGAATCGCTCTTCATGCCGTGGAACGTCGATGCCCTGGCCGACGGCTTCACCGAGGATTGCATCGTGCGCTTCGGCAGCGTGCCGGAATTCACCGGCCGCGCCGCCGTGCGCGCCTTCTTCACCACGCGCAGCGCACGGCAGCGCAACTACCGCCTGAAGAAGCAGCTCCGCACCTTCGCCGGCGACACCATCGCCAACAGCTGGACCGGCGCCTGGGAAGACGCCGAAAGCGGCGCGCCGATGAAGGGCTTCGGCGTCGAGGTCTGG
>CAZHQA010000197.1:0-10175 GCA_964533955.1 uncultured Reyranella sp.
CATGAGTACGCCGCAGCGCGAATTCGGCCGCGCTCAGTGCCACGTGGTTCTCGCCGCCGGCCCCGGGCGGGCGCGTGATGTAGCGATGGGCGAAGACCACGGCTGCGTCGCCGGGCAGCAGCGCCCGGGCGCGCTCCATCACCGAGTCCTTGCCCGCTCCCGACGGGCCCATGACGTAGACCAGCGGGCCAGTCATGACCGGGCGGGTCTTTTCGTTGATATGAATCGCGCTCCTGCGGTGGCGCGCCTCCGGCGGGACAAATCAAACAACCCGCTGGCCCTCGCGCCACACCGAGCGGACGACCGGTGCATCCCCCAGCATCCTGACGCGCACCAGGTCGGCGAGCTTGCCGGCGGCGATCTCGCCGCGGTCGTTCAGGCCCACGGCGCGTGCCGGGTTGAGCGAGGCGAGCTTCACCGCCTGCGGCAGCGTGATGCCGATACGCGAGGCGGCGAGCTTGAACACGCCTTCCAGCAGGCTCGCCGGCACGTAGTCGGACGACAGGATGTCGGCGCTGCGTGATCCGACCAGGTCGATGGCGGCGATGTTGCCGGAGTGCGAGCCGCCCAGCACGAGATTGGGCGCACCGACCAGGACGGCAAGGCCCGCCTCGTGCGAGGCGTCGGCCGCCTCGCGCGTGGTCGGGAACTCGGCGATGGTCATGCCGTTCTGCACCGCTTCGCGGACGTGCTCGGCGGTGGCGTCGTCGTGGCTGGCGATCGGCAGCGCGCGGGCCTGGGCGCGCGACACGATCTCGCTGCGGTGCCGGACGGCATTCTTCTGGTGCAGCGCGATCGACTGGGCCTGGAAGCTCTCGAACTCCTCGTTGGTCATGCCGTATTTCTTAGTGTGGTAGAGGCGGAGCTTCTCCGGGTCGAGGAACTGGCGCTGACCCGGCGTGTGGTCGTTGATCGACACGAGGCCGACCAGCGGCAGGTCGATCCAGCGATCGACCGTCTCGACGGCATCGTCGGCGACGATCTCGCAGCGCAGATGCAGGCGGTGCTCGACCCGAGTCAGGCGTCGCTCGCTCGCACCGCAGATCGCCTCGATCATGCGCTCCTTGTTGCGTACCCGGTCGGTTTCGCCGCGCACGTCGCCCAATGCGAGCGAGTCGAACACCGTGGTGATGCCGGCGGCGGCGATCTGCGTGTCGTGTGCCATCAGGGCGGGCACGCTCGGCCATTTCACGCCGGGGCGCGGCGCGAAGTGCTTTTCCAGGTTGTCGGTATGCAGCTCGACGAATCCCGGCACCAGGTAGTCGCCCTCGAGATCGACGTCGGCGGCGTGGCTGCGGCCCTGGTCGACGTCGATGATGCGACCCTCGCGCACGACGACGGTGCCCTCGAATTCGGCCTCGGCGGTGACGATTCGGCCGTTGGTGAAGATCGTCTCGGTACTCATGCTTGTACTCCTGGCAAAGCCACGTCATGGACCCGGGTCGCAAGCGCTTCGCGAACCGCAAGGTCGTGGAAAATGCCGACGATGGCGGCGCCGGCCTCGCGGCGCTGGCGGATCAGCTCGATCACGCCGTCGCGGTTCGCCGTATCGAGCGAGGCGGTCGGCTCGTCGAGCAGCAGCACCGGATAGTCGGCAATCAGCGAGCGGGCGATGTTGACGCGCTGCTGTTCGCCGCCGGAGAAGGTGGCGGGCGGCAGGGCCCACAGCCGGTTCGGTATGCCCAGCACGCCGAGCAGGAACTCGGCACGCCGGCGGGTTTCCGTCGGGTCGGCGCCGAGCCGCAGCATCGGCTCGGCCACCACGTCGACGCATGCGACGCGCGGGATCACGCGAAGGAACTGGCTGACGAATCCCATGGTGTGGCGGCGCACGTCGAGGGTGATGCGCGGCTCGGCGCCCGCCAGCTCGACCCAATCCTCGCGATGGCGCACCCGGATCGAGCCCGAGTCGGCGCGGTAGTTGCCGTAGAGCGAGCGCAGCAACGTGCTCTTGCCGGCGCCCGAGGGACCGACCAGCGCCAGGCATTCGCCGGGTGCGACGGAAAGCGCGACATCCTCGAGCACGCGCAAGGCCAGGCCGCCCTGGGCATGCATCACGAACGACTTGTTGAGCCCGCGCACGCAGAGGGCGGCATCATGGTCTTCCGGACCGCGCGCATCCTGCGCGCCCATGGATTCATGATGCGGGCCGGAAGAGGATGGGTCGAAGCAAGTCATCGTCATGCCGGCAGGATCGAGGCGACGAGCATCTGGGTGTAGGCGTGGTGCGGATCGTCCAGCACCTGGTCGGTCAGCCCGTGTTCGACCACCTTGCCGCCCTGCATGACCATCAGGCGATGGGTGAGCAGACGCGCCACGCCGAGATCGTGCGTCACCAGGACCGCCGAAAGATGAAAGCGGTCGACCAGGCCGCGCAGCAGATCGAGCAGGCGGGCCTGTACCGAGACATCGAGTCCTCCCGTAGGCTCGTCCATGAACACCAGCCGCGGCTCGCTGACGAGGTTGCGGGCGATCTGCAGGCGCTGGCGCATGCCGCCGGAATAGGTGGTCGGCCGGTCGTCGAGCCGGTCGAGGTCGATCTCGACCCGTTCCAGCCAGTCCGCTGCCGTCTGGCGGATGTTGCCGTAGTGGCGGGCGCCGATGGCCATCAGGCGCTCGCCGATATTGGCGCCGGCGCTCACGGCCATGCGCAGGCCCTCGCGCGCATCCTGGTTGACGAAGCCCCATTCGGTGCGGGCGAGCAGGCGGCGGCGCGCTTCGCTCAGGCGATGGATGTCGACCGTGCCCATGGCGGCGGTGTCGTAGTCGACCGTGCCCTCGTCGGGCGCGAGCCGGCCGGCCAGGCAATTGAGCAGGGTCGTCTTGCCCGAGCCGGATTCGCCCACGATGCCGAGAACCTCGCCGGGCCACAGGTCGAAGCTCACGCCCTGGCAGGCAATGCGCCCGCCGAACCGCTTGGTGACGCCGTGGGCCGAGAGCAGGGGCGCGATGGACCCTGGCGTCACTTCCGCCGGCTTTCGCAGTAATCGGTGTCGGAGCAGACGAACAGGCGCTTGCCCTGGTCGTCCACGATCATCTCGTCGAGGAAGCTCTCGGTCGAGCCGCAGAACGCGCAGCACTCGGTCCAGCGCTCGATCTCGAACGGGTGATCGTCGAAGTCGAGGCTCTTCACCGATGTATAGGGCGGCACGGCGTAGATGCGCTTCTCGCGGCCCGCGCCGTAGAGCTGCAGCGCCGGATTGCGGTCGAGCTTGGGGTTGTCGAACTTGGGGATGGGCGAGGGGCTCATCATGTAGCGCCCGTTCACCAGCACAGGATAGTTGTAGGTCTTGGCGATGCGGCCGTGCCTGGCGATGCTCTCGTAGAGACTGACCTGCATGACGCCATACTCGGTGAGCGCGTGCAGGGTGCGCGTTTCAGTCTCGCGCGGCTCGAGCATGCGCAGCGGCTCGGGGATCGGCACCTGGAACACCAGGATCTGGCCCTCCTGGAGCGGCGTCTCGGGCACCCGGTGGCGCGTCTGGATGATGCTCGCTTGTTCGGTCCTGGTTGTGGTCGCGACGTCGGCCACCCGGGCGAAGAAGCGGCGGATCGAGACGGCATTGGTCGTGTCGTCGGCGCCCTGGTCGATCACTTTCAAGGTGTCGTCGCGGCCGATGATGGCGGCCGTCACCTGGATGCCGCCGGTGCCCCAGCCGTAGGGCAGCGGCATCTCGCGGCCGCCGAACGGAACCTGGTAGCCCGGAACCGCCACCGCCTTGAGGATGGCGCGGCGGATCATGCGCTTGGTCTGCTCGTCGAGGTAAGCGTAGTTGTAGGCGGCGTCGCGGGTCGGCGTGTCGTGGCTGTCGGGCATCGCTCACTCCGCCGCGCGGTCGAGCGCCGTCTGGCGCCGCCGCGCCTCGGCCTCGGCCCTGAGCGTCCGCACCACCACCAGCTCGGACTGGAAGTCGACATAGTGCGGCAGCTTGAGGTGCTGCACGAAGCCCGATGCCTCGACGTTGTCGGAATGGGCGAGCACGAACTCCTCGTCCTGCGCCGGCGAGATGGCGGCCTCGCTGAGCTCCTCGGCCCGCAATGCGCGGTCGACCAGCGCCATCGCCATGGCCTTGCGCTCGGCGTGGCCGAAGGCCAGGCCATAGCCGCGGGTGAATTGCGGCGGTACGTCGTGCGAGCCGGCGAACTGATTGACCATGTCGCACTCGGTGACGTCGATCTCGGCGATGTCGATCTCGAAGCCCAGCTCCTCGGGCACGAAGGAGACAGGCACGGCGCCGAAGCGAATCTCGCCGACGAAGGGATGGTTGTTGCCGTAGCCGCGCTGGGTCGAGTAGGCCAGCGCGAGCAGGAACCCTTCGTCGCCACGCGCCAGGTTCTGCAGCCGGACCGGTCGGGCGGCGGGCAGCACGAGCGGCGTGCGCGTGATGTCCTGCGCCGGCGCGCCCGATTCCGCCGCCGGCGGCGGCTCCAGCATGCCTTCGCGCTCCAGGATGTCACCGACCCGCGGCAGGGCGTGCGCGGCGTCGACCGGGGCGGCCGGTGCGGCGGGGCGCTCGCCGTTGGCCATCAGCGTGAAGTCGAGCAGGCGATGGGTGTAATCGAAGGTCGGGCCCAGCACCTGGCCGCCGGGCACGTCCTTGAAGGTCGAGGAAATGCGGCGCTCGGCCACCATGCGGCTGGTGTCGATCGGCGCGCTGTCGCCGAAGCGCGGCAAGGTGGTGCGATAGGCGCGCAGCAGGAAGATCGCCTCGACCAGATCGCCGCGCGCCTGCTTGATCGCCAGTGCGGCGAGCGAGCGGTCGTAGCAGGAGCCCTCGGTCATGACCCGGTCGACGGCGAGCGACAGCTGCTGCTCGATCTGCCCGAGCGAGAGCTCGGCCACCGCGCGATCGCCGCGGCGGCGATCGGCCAGGAGGTCGAGCGAATGGGCGATTGCGGCTTCGCCGCCTTTGACGGCCACGTACATGGTCAGCTCTCCACGGCGATGCTGCGCGGCAAGGCGACAAGATCGACGCCGGCCGTGAAGACCAGATCGATGCCGCAGGGAAACAGGGCTCGATTGGCGGTCCAGTCCTGCCACAACCGGTCGGGCAGGCCGGGCAGCCCAACGTGCTCGTGGTCGCGGATGCCCGGTCCCCGCCAGACGCGCTCGGACCCGCCGGTCAGCGACGGCAGCTCGACCACGAGGGTCGCCGAGCGATCGGGATAGGGATCGCTGCCGATGGGGAAGCTGTCGAGGGACGGCATGCCCTCGGGGGCCAGGACGGCGAACAGCGCGTCGCCGGGCTGCCTGGCGATCGAGGCGCCGGTGTGGAAGCGGACGAAGTCGCGCACGGGCGCCGTAGCGAATGTGGGCGCCAGCCACAGCGGTGTGTCGCGGTCGATCAGGGTCAGCACGAAGGCGGTGGCGGCCCGGCTGAGGGGGGCCGCCGCGGCCGGCGGATCGGGCAGAGTCACGATGCGACCGGGGTGGCTGAACGCCTCGAGCACGGCGCGGAACAGGCGCTGGCTGTCGTGCGCTGGATCGGCGAGACCCTGAGCCAGAGGACCTGCTGCGATGGCGCTCACGAGCCGGCCTCTCGTGCGACAGTAAAGAAATCGACCTTGGTGGCGGCCGCCGTCGCCAGCCGCTGGCGGCGCCTGGCCTCGGCCTCCGCCGCGAGCGGGCCCACGATCCGGTCCTCGATCGGTTGTCGCCAGTGCGGCAACTGTCCCAGGGCGTCGATCAGCGCCACCAGCTCGGCCTGGCGCGGCCGTCGACCGCCGACGTATCCGATGCCGAGTTGTCCACCCTCGAGCCGGACGGCGGCCCGGGTCACCGTCATCTCGCCGGCGGCAAAAGCGGCGCCACTGCCCGATATCCGGCCCTGCACCATGACCAACCCGATCTCGGGCCGGCGCAGAAGAGTGTAGTCGGGAGTTTCGCCGATTCCGCGACACAGCGCTTCGAGGCGGTCCTCCGGCGCTTTGGCGAGAATCGAAAGCCAACGCTGGCGCTCAGCTTGCGCCGCAGCAGGTGATGTCGTTGCGGACATGGTGCGCCCTTGGAAGGGGCGCACCATGCTAAGGCGAGGTTACCGATCTCTTGTCGAAGCGTGAACTTATCGTGACAGCGGAGACGGCTTATCCCCGTCATTTCCCTCTCTCGTCTTCAGGGAGGGTATGCCTGGGCGTCTCGAGTGTTCCGCACTCGAATCACCCGATCGCTCAGAGCGACAAAGGAGCCCGTCAGCCCGGCGCCGCGCCCTGCGTGCCGACGTAGAGCGCATAGAGCGACTGGCTCGCCGCCATGAACAGCCGGTTCCGCTTGGGCCCGCCGAAGGTGATGTTGCCGCACACCTCGGGCAGGCGGATGCGGCCGATCAGCTTGCCGTCGGGGTTCCAGATCGTGACGCCGCTGTAGCCGACGTTGCGGCCGGCATTGCTCGACGCCCACAGGTTGCCCTCGACGTCGCAACGCACGCCGTCGGGGCCGCAATTGATGCCGTCGACCATGAAGTCGGAGAAGCGCTTGCCGTTCGACGGCTTGTTGTCAGGACCGACGTCGAACACGTACGCGTCGCCCTTGCCTCCCGGCCCGGTGTCGCCCGGGCCCTTGCCCGTGCTCACGACATAGAGCTTCTTGTAGTCGGGCGAGAAGCAGAGCCCGTTGGGATCGGGTACCTGTTGCTCGGTAATCACGAGGTCGATCTTGCCGTCCGGCCCGACCCGGTAGCAGTTGGTCGGCAACTCGCGCTTGTAGGTTCCCATGCCGACCGCCTGGCCGAGGGTGGGCTTGAGCTTGCCCTGCGCATTGCTCGGCCCGCCCGACGCGTCGGGCGCGCCTTCATAGAGCTGGCCGCCATAGGGCGGGTCGGTGAACCAGTAGCTGCCATCGGGATGGGCGACCACGTCGTTGGGCGAGTTGAGCCGCTTGCCCTGGTAGCTGTCGGCCAGCACCGAGATCGAGCCGTCGAGCTCATAGCGCACGACGCGGCGCGTCAGGTGCTCGCACGAGAGCTGGCGGCCCTGGAAGTCGAAGCTGTTGCCGTTACTGTTGTTGGACGGCATGCGGAACACGCTCACCCGGCCGTCGTCCTCCAGCCAGCGCAGCTGGCGATTGTTGGGAATGTCGCTCCACAGCAGATAGCGGCCCTGCGCGTTCCACGCCGGCCCCTCGGCCCACAGGGCGCCGGTCCACAGCCGCATGATGCTGGCGTTGGGCTGGGCGAGGCCACCGAACGACGGATCGATGGTCAGCACGTCGGGATCGCTGAAGTAGGTCGTGGGAGCACCGCGCGGGCTGAAATCGCGCGGCGGATTGGTGATGGTGCTGGGCGGGGCAACCGGCCCGGCCGGCGGCGTCGCCGGGGCCTGGGCGCGTGCGATCGCCGGCAGCGCCGCGGCGCCGATGCCGGCGGCCACCATCAGACCGCGACGGGACAAGTCGCGGCGTTTCGCTTGTTTTGTCATGAGAGCTCCTCCCAAGGAGATTGTTCAAAACTCGACGATGGGAACGCGGTACGCGGGTGAGCTCTCTCAGCCTAGGACTCGGCGGGGCGCGGCGGCAATGCACTGCCACGCATGTCAGGAGGGTCGGCTCAGGGCCGGGACTCGTGCGCCATGACCCCATCCAGAGCATCGAGCAGCGCGCGGTAGTCGTAGGGATTGTTGAGCACGGGCTTGTCCCGGCATTGCTCGGGAATCTGCCCGGCCGCCCAGCCGTTGACGAAGATGTGGGGAATCCCGGCGGCTTGCAGCGCGTGCGCCACGCGCGCCGACGCGCCGCCGAGCAGTTTCACGTCGAGCACGGCGCCGTCGAGACTGCTGCTGGCAATCGTGCCGAGTGCCTCGTCGGTCGTGCGGACAGGCCCGACGACCCGATAGCCCGTGCTGTCGAGGAACCGCTGCAGATCGGACGCAACTATGCCCAGGTCCTCGATCACGAGGACCGAGCAATGCGCGGCCTTGCGGAAGGTTACGGTAAGCTGGATGGCAACACGGCGGATTTTCTGAACGCCCGTTCCGAGGGGCTCAGGGTTTCCAGCGCAGGAAATTGCCGATCAGCCGCAGCCCCGTCGCCTGGCTCTTTTCCGGATGGAATTGCGTGCCGGCGAGATTGTCGCGCCCGACCACGGCCGTGATCGGCCCGCCATAGTCGGTGGTGGCGAGCAGGGTCTGGGGCTGGGTGGTCTTGAGCTGGAAGGAATGCACGAAGTAGGCGTGGTCGTGCGCCTTCAGGCCGTCGAGGAGGGCATGCGGCTTGAGCTCGAGCAATTCGTTCCAGCCCATGTGCGGGATCTTCAGGCGGTCCTTGCCGGTCGCGCCCCTGGGCTCGATGCGCACCACGTCGCCGGCGATCCAGTCGAGGCCGGCATGGACACCGTACTCGACGCCGCGCGTGGCCATGAGCTGCATGCCGACGCAGATGCCGAGGAACGGCTTGGCGCGCTCGATCACCTCGCGCTGCAGCGTGTCGACCATGCCGGACACGCCGTAAAGGCCGGCGCGACAGTCGGCGAAGGCGCCGACGCCGGGCAGCACGATGCGGTCGGCGCCGGCGACCTCGCGCGGGTCGGCGGTGACGAGCACGCGATCGTCGGCGCCGCATTCGCGGGCGGCGCGTTCGAACGCCTTGGCGGCGGACCTGAGGTTGCCCGAGCCGTAGTCGACGATGGCGACGGTCATGCGTGTGCCTAGAGCACACCCTTGGTGCTGGGCACGGCCGTCGCCTGGCGCGGATCGATCTCGCAGGCGACCCGCAGCGCGCGCGCGAGACCCTTGAAGCAGCTCTCGACGATGTGGTGGTTGTTCTCGCCGTAGTGGTTCCAGACATGCAGCGTCAGCCCGCCCTGCTGGGCGAAGGCCTGGAACCATTCCTTGAACAGCTCGGTGTCCATGGTGCCGAGCTTGGGCTTGGAGAAGGCCACCTTCCAGATCAGGTAGGGCCGGTTGCTGGCATCGAGTGCCACCTCGGTCAGCGTCTCGTCCATCGGGATCTGCGCGCTGCCGTAGCGGCGGATGCCGGCGCGATCGCCCAGCGCCTGCATCAGGCACTGGCCGAGCACGATGCCCGAATCTTCGGTGGTGTGGTGATAATCGATATGGAGATCGCCGTCGGCACGCAGGGTGATGTCGATCAGGCTGTGACGGCTCAGCTGCTCGAGCATGTGATCGAGGAAGCCGATGCCGGTCTTGATGTCGTATTTGCCCGTGCCGTCGAGGTTGATGGCAGCGGCGATGCGCGTCTCCTTGGTGTGGCGTGCCACGAAGGCCCGCCGCCCGCCGGTGCCGGGGGTGGCGAGCTCGTTGGCGACAGGCCGCAGGGAGGGCTTTTTGACGGTGCTTTTCACGCGCTTCTTCTACCTAAGGCGGGTGGCACGGTCGAGCGCCAGGCGGGTCAGAATGACGCCCGAGAGGACGATCAGGCCGCCCAGCACACGGGCCCAGGTCAGCGGATCGCCGAAAAACGCCGCCGCCAGGCCGACGCCCGCCACCGGGATCAGGTACATGTAGACCATCACCCGGCTCACCCCGAGGCGGTCGAGCCCGAAGGCGATGCCGAGATAGGCCACGCCCACGGGAAACGTGCCGGTATAGAGCCAATAGCCCAGCAGCCGGTCGTCGAGCCGGGCGAACTCCGACAGCGAATCGACGCAGAGCGCGATCGCCAGCAGCACAATGGCGCCGAGGAACGTGGTCCACGCCACCACTCTCAGCGACCCCAGGCGCAACGTGTAGGGCGCGCTGCGATCGACATAGAGTGCCCAGCAGAAGGCCGAGACCAGCCAGAAGGCGGCGCCTTCCAGGTTGCCGACGTCGACGGTGAATCGGGTCAGGCTGTTGTTTACCACCAGCAGGACGCCGGCGAAGGCGACGGCGATGCCGGTCCAGCCGAGGGCCGACAGCCGCCGACCCTGCATCCAGGCGAACAGGGCGGCGAAGGTCGTCGTGGTGGTCATCACGATCGAGCCGACGCTCGGCGAGGTGTGGGCGATGCCGTAGCCCCAGCAGGCCTGGAACAGGGTGACGCCGAGCAGCGACAGCAGCAGGATCGGCAGCCAGTCGCGGCGCGGCAGGCCGAGCGGCTGGCGGCGCACCGCCAGCGCCGCCAACAGGAACAGGCCGGCGATCAGGTAGCGCGAGCTGCTGTAGAGCAGCGGGCTCAAGGCGGCGAGCACGTCCTTGGCGACGGGATAGCTCGAGCCCATCAGCAGGGCCGTCACCAGCATCAC
>CAZHQA010000198.1:0-10110 GCA_964533955.1 uncultured Reyranella sp.
TCGACGCAGAAGAAGTCGCGGCCGGGCGGCACGAAAATCACAAGATGGCGAAAGGGATGCGAGGCTCCGATCGTCAA
The DNA here is from genome assembly GCA_964533955.1 of uncultured Reyranella sp. Taxonomy (GTDB): domain Bacteria; phylum Pseudomonadota; class Alphaproteobacteria; order Reyranellales; family Reyranellaceae; genus Reyranella. The sequence goes on from CAZHQA010000198.1 coordinate 78, forward strand.
TTTGAGACGCCGCGCCGGCCAGACGATCGCGGCGTGGCCGTCCCAGCCATCGAAGCAATTGTCGAGCACGACGCCGTCGACCCTGGCCAGGCGCGAAAAATCCCAGTCCGGCGGGACGACGATGCGCTCGATCGGCAGCACCTCGGCATCCGCCGTCCAGACCGCCTGGCAACGGCAGGCGAATTCGGTCGTGCTGTCGCGCACGAAGAACGGATGCAGCCCGACGCCCGCCGGCACGGCCCGCTCTTCGAGGTTCTCCACGGAAAGGCGCACGGTCAGCCGATCATCGTCCAGCCGGTAGGACTGTCGCGCGCGATAGCGAAACGGCCAGCCGCCGTCGTCGCCGGCCGGCTCGTGCAGGTAGACGATATCGGCGGACCGGTCGTCGGCCTCGTCGACCCGCCACGGATGCGCCCAGCCATCGCCATGCATGGGATGGCGCAGGCCCGGCCAATTGGGTTCGAGACGAATGACCTCGCCCTCGAAAACCAGCTCGCCGTTGCGGATGCGGTTCGAAAACGGCACGAGCGGGTAGGCTGCCGCGTGGTTGCCCTTGCCGGAGGCAACATCCTGCGCCGCCATCGGCCGCAGCAAATCGATGCCGTTGGCCGTCAGGCGCTTGATCGATCCGCCTGACGCCGGCGCCAATTCAAGCGCAAGCCGGCCTGTCCTGAGCGACAAAAGCGTCATAGGCTCGCCTCTACCATGGCGGCGCGGTTTTTGCAGAGCCGTGCCAGGAGGGGGATTCAGATGCACGACGAGCAGATGCGCAAATGGGAATTGAGCCGGCGACGCATGCTCGCGGCAGCTGCCGGCCTCGGCCTTGCCGGCGCATCCGGCGCCGCGTTCGGCCAGGGTGCAGGGCCATGGGCCGTCGCGCCCAAGAGCAAGGTCGACACACTCAACTTCGTCGTCTGGACCTACGGCGACATCTACGCCCGCATTTCCAAGCAGTTCGAGGCCGACTGGGGCGTGAAGGTCGATTCGACGATTTCGTCCTTCAACGACCATCCGACCAAGCTCGCGACCATGTACGCGGCCGGCGAGAAGATCGACGTCTCGCAGTCTTCGCCCTTTTCCTTCCCCAACTTCGTCAGCCAGGGCCTGGTCGAGCCGCTCGACGACCTGCCGGGCGCCAAGGACTACGCCAACGACTTCACGCCCTTCACCAAGCAGGTGGCGATGGTCAACGGCAAGCTGATGGGCCTGCCCTACTTCGCCACGGCCTGGGTGTGGAACTACTACAGCGACATGCTGGAAAAGCTGAAGATCGACAAGCCGTTCACGAGCTACGAGGAATTCATCGAGCACTGCGTCAAGGCCAAGAAGGACGGGGTCTCGCGCTATCCGGTGCTGTGGGTCGCCGGCGTCGGGCTCGAGCAGTTGCCCGGCACCTGGTACCAGATGACCTGGAATCGCGGCGGCACGTTCTTCGACAAGCAGGGCAATCACATGCTGGGCGCGGGCTCGGTCGCGCGCGAGACCTTGAAGTGGTGGGCCAACACCTTCGAGAAGGGCCTCGACATCGCCGATCCGGAATCGCTCAAGGTCCAGTTCACGAGCTCGGCCAAGGCCTTCGGCGCCGGCAAGAACCTCTATCGCGGGCCCAACCATCACTACGGCCTCAACATCGCCAACGATCCGGCCCAGTCGCCGATCGCCGGCAAGGTCAAGGTCATGGGCTCGCCGGGCGACGGCAAGACGATCGCCGACGCGCACGTCTATTTCCTGTGCACCGCCAATCGCGACAAGGAATGGGCCTGGAAGCTCCTGCAGTATCTCGGCGGCAAGACCAAGGACGGAAACTATACGCAGGCGATCGGGCTCGCCAAGGATGCCATGCTGGGCTCGGGCTATCAGTCGGTGATGCAGAGCGACGTCATCAAGACCGGTTGGGCGCCGTGGGGAGACGTGCCGGAGATCCTGAAGATCTGGGACAAATCGGCCTATATCGCCGAGGTCTGCTCGTCGATCTATCAACCCTGGCACTTCCCGTGGACCGACCAGCTCAACATCGAAGTCCAGAAGTGCCTGACCGGCCAGATCACGGCCGATGCCTGCTGCGACAACCTGATCAAGGGCATCGCCGACGCCAAGCGCAAGGTCTGACGTCCTGACGACCACCGCCCAGCAGCCGCTCGCCAGGGCTCCGCGCCGGCGCTGGTTCCGGCGCGAGCTGTCGGCGCGGCAGTTTGCGCTGGCGATGAACCTGCCGACGATGGTCTTCCTCGGCGTCGTGCTGGCCTTCCCGGTGCTCTATGCCGGCTACCTCTCGGTGCACCGCGTCGGCATGGCGCAGCTGCGGCGCGGCGAATTTCCGTTCACCGGCTGGGAGAATTACGGTCGGGTGTTCGAGGATCCGCTGTTCTGGGTCGGCATCAAGAACACGCTGATCTTCACCGTCATCACCGTCAGCAGCGAAATCATCCTGGCCGTGGCGATCGCGCTGCTGATCAACCAGACGGGCGTGTGGACCTCGCGCGTGACGCGGCTGCTGATCCTGCTGCCCTATGCCATCCCGCCGATCTGCAACGGGCTGATCTGGTCGTTCATGTACAGCTTCCAGTTCGGCTTTCTCAATCGCCTGCTGTTCAGCGCCGGCCTGATCGATCATCCGGTCAACTGGGCGGGCAATCCGCAGACCGCTCTCTACGCGGTCACCGTGCCCTACATCTGGCGCACGCTGCCGTTCGCTATCATCCTGGTGCACGCGGCACTGCAGGGCATCCCACGCGAACTCTACGAGGCGGCCTCGATCGACGGCGCCAACGCCTGGCACCGCTTCCGCCGGGTCACGCTGCCCATGCTGCAGCCGATCATCGCCATCATCCTGATCCTGCGCACCGCCTTCGCCTTCGCCGTGTTCGAGGAGATCCTCGCCATCACCCAGGGCGGCCCGGGCGACGCTACGTGGGTCGCCGCCTGGTACAGCTACAAGATCACCTTCTCGCCGCCGAACAATTTCGGCATGGGGTCGGCATCGGCCTTCATCCTGGCGCTGATGATCGCCGCCATCGCACTGGTCTACGTCCGGCTGTTCTACCGGCGGGTGACGCTCTGATGTTCAGGCCCTCGCCCCTCGTCCGCCTGCTGCTGCATGCCGCCAATCTCGTGGCGATCGCGTTCATCCTGCTGCCGGTGGCGGCGGTGATCATCGGCAGCGTGCAGTCGGAGAAGTCGCTGCAGGCCGACACAAAGCGCGTGCTGCCGGCCGAGTACACCCTCGACAATTTCACGGTGATCCTGACCAAGGGTGAGCAGAAGGGCCGCATCTTCGAGCAGATCACTTACCTGCCCGACAACATCAAGAAGTTCTACACCGCCTTCACCAACTCCCTGATCGTGGCGGTCTCGGTGACGTTCCTGACGCTGCTGTTCGGCTCGTTGTCGGCCTACACGATCGCACGGCTGCGCTCGCGCTGGACCACGTTCCTGCTGCAGGCCAGCATCGTGTCGCGCTTCGTGCCGGCGATCGTGCTGATGATTCCGCTCTACATCGTGATCCGCTCGTTTGGGCAGCTCAACACGCTGCAGGGCGTGGTCGCCGCGGAGACCGGTTTCCTGCTGCCCTACGCGATCCTGATCCTGGCCCCGTACTTCGATGCCATCCCGGCCGAGCTCGAGGAGGCTGCCCGGATCGACGGCTGCTCCCGCTTCCGTGCCTTCGTCCACATCGTGCTGCCGCTTGCCACGCCGGCCCTTTCGGCCTGCGGAGTCATCGTCTTCATCGTTTCGTGGCACGAACTCCTCATTCCGCTGATCCTGAACGCGCGGCCTGATTTCATGACCCTGCCGGTGGTGATCGCGAGCCTGGTCGGTGATCTGTTCGTGTTCTTCAACATGGTGATGGCGATCTGCCTGCTGGCGCTCGCCCCGACGGTGATTCTCGTCGCGCTCCTGCAGAAATACATCGTCGAGGGCCTGTCCGCCGGAGCGGTCAAGGGCTGACGGGCCGCTTGCCGGCCCATATGATCGGCCGCACGAGTCGTCACTGGAAAAGGGAAACGCCGCAAATGTCGAACATGCTGAAAAAGCGCCTGCAGGCCGGCAAGGCCTGCGTCAACGCCTGGCTCGCCATCCCGAGCGGCTTCTCGGCCGAGGTGATGGCGCAGTGCGGTTGGGATAGCGTCACCGTCGACATTCAGCACGGCGTGCAGGACTACCATTCGATGGTTGCCTGCTTCCAGGCGATGGACAAGCATCCGATCACGCCGCTGGTCCGTGTGCCGTGGAACGAGCCCGGCATCATCGGCAAGGTGCTGGACGGCGGCGCCTGGGGCGTGATCTGCCCAATGGTCAACAACGCCGCCGAGGCCAGGGCGCTGGTCTCCTATTCGCTCTATCCGCCCAAGGGCAAGCGCAGCAACGGCCCGATCCGCGCCGGTGCCTACGGCTCGGCGACGCCCTACCAGAAGACCGCGAACGACGAGGTGCTGATCATTCCGATGATCGAGACCCAGGAGGCGATCGACAATATCGACGCCATCCTCGACGTGCCGGGCATCAGCGGCATCTATGTCGGCCCGTCCGATCTCGGCCTGTCGCTCGGCCTCGAGCCGAGGCTCGACCGCGAGGAACCGCAGGTGCTGAAGATCTACGAGAAGCTCACGACCGCCTGCAAGAAACGCAACCTGTTCGCCGGCATCCACAACGGCACCGCGAGCTACGCCGCAAGGGCGGTCGCCATGGGCTTCCAGTTCTGCACCATCGCCAACGATTCAGGGCTGATGGCGCTGGCGGCCAGGGCGGCAGTGAACGGCTTCCGCAAGGAAGCCGGCGCGGTCGCCGACAAGTAGGACCGGTGGCACGGGCCTTGCTCCTCCGCCGGCCAAACAACCTGCGGAGGAAGCGATGAGCGGCTTAGGCGGTCTCAACAAGGCGCCCGATGGCGTGGTCATCGGGCTGGTGCAGATCCAGAACCCCGTCGTCGTCACGCCAGACGACCTGGAGCGGCAGACCGACCGCATCTGCGCCCTGGTCGCCAAGGCGCGGCGCAACATGGCCACCATGGATCTGGTCGTGTTCCCCGAATACGCGCTGCATGGCCTGTCGATGGACACCAATCCGGCCATCATGTGCCGGCTCGACGGGCCCGAGGTCGAGCGGTTCCGCGGCGCCTGCGTCGCCAACGACATCTGGGGCTGCTTCTCGATCATGGAGCTGAACCCGCATGGCAATCCCTTCAACAGCGGGCTGATCATCGACAACAAGGGCGAGATCAAGCTCTACTACCGCAAGATGCATCCCTGGGTGCCGGTCGAGCCGTGGGAGCCGGGCGATCTCGGCATACCGGTGTGCGACGGGCCGAACGGCAGCAAGATCGCGCTGATCATCTGCCACGACGGCATGTTCCCCGAGATGGCGCGCGAGAGCGCTTACAAGGGCGCCAACATCATGATCCGCACCGCCGGATACACCGCGCCGATCCGCCGGAGCTGGCATTTCACCAACCAGTCGAACGCCTTCTGCAACCTGATGTACACGGCCTCCGTCTGCCTCGCCGGCTCGGACGGCTCGTTCAACTCGATGGGCGAAGGCATGATCGTGAACTACGACGGCACGCCGCTCGTTACCGGCAACGGCATTCCCGACGAGATCATCACCGGCGAGGTGCGCCCGGATTTGTGCGACGAGGCGCGCCTGCACTGGGGCGTCGAGAACAACATCTACCAGTTCGGCCATCGCGGCTACGTGGCGGTGAGGGGCGGCGCGCGCGATTGCCCCTACACCTACATGCACGATCTCGCCGCCGGCAAATACGCGCTGCCGTGGGAGAAGGACGTCAAGGTGACCGACGGCACGAGCTGCGGGTTCGCGGCGCCGACCCGGGCCTTCAAGCCGGTGCCGACGACGTCGAAGCCGAGTAAGCTTGCTGCCGAATGATCCTGCGCAATGCGCTCCTGCCCGACGGCTCGCGCCACGACATCGAACTGAAGGACGGCCGGATCGCGGCCTTCCTGCCGCCCTCGGCCGTCGAGGCGTTCGGCCTCATCCTGCCGCCGTTGGTCGATGGCCATATCCATCTCGACAAGACCCTGCTCGGCCTGCCCTGGGTACCGAACCAGGCAGCGGGAAATGAGGTGTCGGATCGCATTGTTGCGGAACGCGAAGTGCGGGCGCGCCGGACCGCTTCCGAGACGGAGACCGGAGCGAACCTGGTGAAGCAGGTGCTGGCGAGCGGCACCTTGCACATGCGGACGCACGTCGACGTCGACAACCAGCTCGGCCTTCGTAACCTCGAGGCCATCCTCCAGGTGCGCGAGCAGTTTCGCCACCTCGCCACGATCGAGATCGTTGCCTTCCCGCAGAGCGGCATCGCACGCTCGCCAGGCACCGCCGAACTGCTCGACGAGGCGATCTCGCAGGGCGCCGATCTCGTGGGCGGTCTCGACCCCGTCGGCATCGACGGCGATCTGGAGGGGCACCTCGATACGATTTTTGCCATCGCCGCCAGGCGTGGCGCGGGCCTCGACATTCACCTGCACGACGGCGGCGAAAGCGGCATTGCCCAGGTGATGGCGATCGCCGCGCGCACCAAGGCGAATGGACTGAACGGCAAGGTCGCGATCAGCCATGCCTTTGCGCTGGGATCCGTGCCGCACGACCTCGCCGCTCGCACCGCCGATAGCCTGGCCGAGTCAGGCGTGGCCATCATGAGCCACGGGCCGGGCGCCGCCGCCATGCCGCCGATCAAGCTCCTGCGCGAACGCGGCGTCGAGGTGTTTGCGGGCTCCGACAACATACGCGATGCCTGGTCGCCGTTCGGCAATGGCGACATGCTGGATCGCGCCATGATGATCGGCTATCGCGCCAATTTCCGGCATGATTCAGATCTCGAGCTCGTCTTCGACCTGGTGACGGCGGCCGGGGCGCGCGTGCTCGGAGTGGCGGACTACGGATTGCGGGTAGGCGGTCCGGCCGACCTGGTCGTCGTCGAAGCCGCGAGTGTCGCCGAAGCTGTGGCCACCCGCCCCCGCCGCAAGGTGGTGATCAAGACCGGGCGTCTCATCGCGCGGGACGGCGCCCTGGTACCCTGATCGGCGATACTCTTGCCGCCGCCATCGCCTCGCCCGGCAACTTGACGGCCGGCAAGCCGGCCTTCAGAAACGCCCCTCCAATCTGAGAGACCAGGAATGGCGGCGCGTCAGGCCGTGCTCGGCATGGAGCACGCCTCCTTCTTTTACGGCTCGAGCCGCATCTTCGAGGACGTCTCCTTCCTCCTCGACGACGCACGCACGGCCTTGGTTGGTGAGAACGGCGCCGGCAAGTCGACGCTGCTCAAGTGCCTGACCGGTGCTCTGGAATTGAATGCAGGCCAGGTGATCCGCTCGCGGGGCCTGCGGATCGGCAGCGTGCCTCAGGACGTGCCGGCGGGGCTGGCCGGCCGGCCGGTGCGCGACGTGCTGCACGATGCCCTGGTGCGCGCCGGCCTCGGCGACGACTATTGGCGCATCGACGTGCTGGCCGACGAAATCGGCATCGCGCCTGAGACCCTCGACAAGCCGTTCGGCACGCTATCGGGCGGCTGGCAGCGCCTGCTGCTGATCGCGGCGGCGGCGCAGCTCGAGGAGCCCGACATCCTGGTGCTCGACGAGCCGACCAACCATCTCGACCTCGCCAACATCAACACGCTCGAACGCTGGCTGACCTCCGAATTCAAGCTGCCCATGCTGATCGTGAGCCACGATCGCGAGATTCTCGACCGCGTTACCGAGCGTACGCTCTTCCTGCGCAGCGACGGCGTCCACGCCTTCAACGCGCGCTTCTCGCTGGCCCGCGAGGAGCTCTTGCGCCAGGACGCCCGGGCGGCCGCGCGCGCCAGGCTCGAGGAAAAGGAGATCAAGCGGCTGGAACAGGCTGCGGCGCGCTACAAGGCTTGGGCCGTCAAGAATCCCGACCTCAACAAGCGCAAGAACGCGGTCGAAAGCCGCATCGCCCGCATCGAGGCCGACCGCACGCCGGCCTACGTGGCGCGCGAGCGCCGGCTCGAGCTCGCCGACGGCGACATCGACGCGCGTGTGGCGCTGCGGTTGGCCGGCCTTGAGGTCAAGACGCCGGACGGCCGGCGGCTGCTTGGTGTCGAGCGGCTGACCGTCGCAGCGGGCGATCGCATTGCCATCCTGGGCGCCAACGGCGCCGGAAAATCGACCCTGCTCACCATCCTTGCCGCCGCCTACGACCCCGAGCGCGAGCACTATGACGGCCAGGCCCCGGTGCGCTTCAACCCATCGTGCCGACTGGTCTATTTCGACCAGACCATGCGCGACCTGCCGACCGGCATGGCGATTCTCGACTATGTGACCGAGGCCGAGGGGGTCGGCGAAAAGGAAGCGATCCGCATGCTCGCCCAGGCGGGCTTCGTCTTTGCCCGCATCCGCGCGCCGATCGACGGGCTGAGCCACGGTGAGCGCGCTCGGCTGGTGTTTCTGAAGATGAAGCTGCTCAGGCCCAACTTCTACCTGCTGGACGAGCCGACCAACCATCTCGATATCGAGGGCCAGGAAGATCTCGAGGCGCAACTGGAGCGCAGCGACGTCTCCTGCTTGATGGTCAGTCACGACCGCTACTTCACGCGCACGGCGGCGACCCGCTTCCTCGAGATCGTCAAGGGACGGCTGGTCGAGATCGACGACCCCGACGCCTTCTTCGACGCGCAAGCCTAGAGCGGAATGGGATGAGGTGGAACCGCGTTCACAGGGCATGATGGGTTCGGCTGATTCCAGCCGAACCCATCATGCTCCAGGGCGCTTCTGATTCGCGCTGTGCGAGAGAAGGGTCCGCCGGCCTAGGTCACGAGCTGGCCGCGGAACGCCCAGCGCGTCATGCGCTTCTCGACCAGGGCGCAGACGGCGTACATCGCCACGCCCATGATGGCGATGGCGAACAGGCCGGCGAAGGTGGTGGGTGCGTCGTTGCGCGCGCCGGCCGACAGCATCAGGAATCCGATGCCGCGATTGCCGCCCACGGTCTCGGAGATCACCGAGCCGATGAAGGCGAGCGTGATCGCGACCTTGAGGCTGGCGAACAGGTAGGGCATGGCGCGCGGGATCCCGACCTTGCGCAGGATCTCGAACCGCGAGGCGCCGAGACTGTAGAGCACGTCGAGCATCTCCGGCTCGATGGTGGCGAGGCCGGTGGCGACATTGACGACGATGGGGAAGAAGCTGATCACGAAGGCGGTGATCACGGCCGGCAGGGCGCCGACGCCGACCCAGATCATCAGGATCGGCACGATCGCCACCTTCGGCACCGCGTTGAAGGCGATCAGCAGCGGATAGAGGCCCGAGTAGATCAGCGGCGAGGCGCCGATCAGCACGCCGATCAGCATGCCGCCTCCGATCGCCATCAAGAAGCCGATCACCGTGGTCCACAGCGTCTCCCAGCAGAACATCAGCAGGATGTCGAGCCGCTGCCAGAACACCACGAAGATCTTGGTCGGCCGCGGCAGGATGATCTCGGGCACCTCGAAGACGATGCAGGCGAGCTCCCACAGCACCAGGAGGACCGCCATGGCGAGCCATGGCATGGCGATGCGCAGGATCTCGCGGTCGCGGCCGGTGATGCTCACGCCGCGTGCTCCTGCTGGATGCGGTCGCGCAGCTCATGGACGAGGTCGACGAAGTGCGGTTCGAACGTGGTGGCGAGGCTGCGCGGGCGCGGGATATCGATACGCCGTGTCATGACGATGCGGCCGGGCCTCCGGCTCATCACATAGACCGTGTCGGCAAGATAGGCCGCCTCGCGCAGATCGTGGGTCACCAGTACCGCGGTGAAGCGCTTCTCGAGCCACAGCGCCTGCATGACGCCCCACAGCTCCTCGCGCGTGAAGGCGTCGAGGGCGCCGAACGGCTCGTCGAGCATGAGGAGCTCGGGCTCGTGGATCAGCGCGCGGCAGAGGTTGGAGCGCTGCTGCATGCCGCCCGAGAGCTGCCAGGGATAGCGGCGCGCGAAGTCGGCCAGGCCGACCGTCTCCAGGAGCTTCAACGCGCGCACCTCGTACTCGGCGCGAAGGCGGCGGAAGCGGCGCTGGTGC
>CAZHQA010000199.1:0-10101 GCA_964533955.1 uncultured Reyranella sp.
TGATGTTGTAGATCATCAGCGGCTTGTAGACGTTCATCTCGAGATAGCCGCCGGCCCCGCCGAAGCCCACGGCGACGTCGTTGGCCATGACCTGGACAGCGAGCATGGTGAGCGCCTCGCACTGCGTCGGGTTGACCTTGCCCGGCATGATCGACGAACCGGGCTCGTTCTCCGGGATGTTGAGCTCGGCGAAGCCGGCGCGCGGGCCGCACGACATCAGCCGGATGTCGTTGGCGATCTTGTAGAGCGAGGCGGCCAGCGTGCGCAGCGTGCCCGAGAGCTGGACCAGCGCATCGTGGCTGCCCTGCACCGTGAACTTGTTGGGCGCCGACACGAACGGCAGGCCGCTCAGCGTCGCGAGCTCGGCCGCTGCCGCCTCGGCAAAGCCGGGCGCGGCATTGATGCCGGTGCCGACCGCCGTGCCGCCCAGCGCCAGGCGGTAGACGCCCTTCAGCGCGTCCTGCAGGCGTTCGAGATCGTCGGACAGCATGCCGGCATAGCCCGACCATTCCTGGCCGAGCGTGATCGGCGTCGCATCCTGCATGTGGGTGCGGCCGATCTTGACGATGTCGTCCCACGCCCGGGCCTTGGCGTCGATCGCGTCGTGCAATGCCTTGACCGAGGGAATCAGGCGCTTCGTCGTCTCGACTGCCGCCGCGACGTACATCGTCGACGGGAAGGTGTCGTTCGACGATTGCGACATGTTGACGTGATCGTTGGGATGCACCGGCTTCTTGCTGCCGAGCGGCGTGCCCGCGAGCTGGCAGCAGCGGTTGGAGATCACCTCGTTGACGTTCATGTTGAATTGCGTGCCCGAGCCGGTCATCCAGACGTGCAGCGGGAACATGTCGTGGTGCTGGCCGGCCAGGATCTCATCGCAGGTCTGCACGATCAGCTTGTGGACCGCCGCGTCGAGGCGGCCGCCGGCGCGGTTGGCGTTGGCCGCCGCCTTCTTCAGCAATGCATAGGCCGTGATCATCTCGCGCGGCATCAGGTCCTTGCCGATGCTGAAGTGCTCGAGCGAGCGCTGGGTCTGGGCGCCCCACAACTTGTCCGCCGGGACGGCGACTTCACCCAGGCTGTCCGTCTCCTTGCGTACGTCGGTCATGCACATCACCCCATCGAAAGAGCCGACGACGCTAACAAAGGCGACCCGGGCGCGGAAGACCGCTATGGTATCGCGATGATCAGCTGCATCAGGCTGTGGTCGGGCAAGGACGGCCAGTCGCACTTCGAGAAGGGCAGGATTGCACTCGAGCCAGGCGTCCACGGCGACCTGTTGAGCGGCAAGATGCCCGTCACATCGGTGTCGTTCCAGACGACGGCCTCCGGCGGCACGCTCGACTGGCACACCGCACCCGTGCGCCAGTTCGTCGTCACGCTGAGCGGCACGCTCGATTTCCAGACACGCGCCCGGCAGCATTTCACCCTGAAGCCCGGGATCGTGCTGCTTGCCGAAGACACGGTGGGTGGTGGCCATTCGTGGCGGCTGGTCGACGAGGAACCGTGGCGGCGCATCTATGTGATCCTGGCGCCGGGCGCCGAGGTTCCGTTCAAGGCCGGAGAGACCAGTCCATGAGCAACGAACAGGCCGACGTCGTCCTGGTGGGCGCCGGAATCATGAGCACCACGCTCGGCGTCTTCCTCAAGGAACTCCAGCCCCGCCTCAGGGTGCAGATGATCGAGCGCATGCCGGGCGAAGCCCAGGAAAGCTCGGCTGCCTGGAACAATGCCGGCACCGGCCATGCCGCCAACTGCGAGCTGAACTACACGCCGCAGCGCGCCGACGGCAGCGTCGACATCGCCAAGGCGCTCGAGGTCAACACCGAGTTCGACCTGTCGCGCCAGTTCTGGTCATACCTGATCAAGAAAGGCGCCATCGCCTCGCCCGATAGCTTCATCCACCCCGTGCCGCACATGAGCTTCGTGATCGGCACCGACCGCCAGGCGTTCCTCAAGAAGCGCCACGCGGCCATGAGCGCGCATCACTGCTACCGCGGCATGGAGTATTCGGAAGACCACGCCAGGATCCGCGAATGGGCGCCGCTGGTCATGGAAGGCCGCGACCCGAACCAGCCGGTCGCCGCCACCCGGATCGTGAGCGGCGCCGACGTGAACTACGGCTCGCTCACCACCAACCTCCTGAACATCCTGAAGAACGACGACCGGTTCTCGGTGCATTTCTCGGAGACGGTGACCGATCTGCATCGCCGCTCCGACGGCGGCTGGCACCTGCAGATCAAGAACGAGCTCACCGGCGAAAAGAGGACCGTCGACACGCGCTACGTCTTCCTCGGCGCCGGCGGCGCGGCGCTCACGCTGCTGCAGAAGTCCGATATCCCCGAGGCCAAGGGATTCGCCGGCTTCCCGGTGAGCGGCATCTGGCTGCGTTGCGGCAGGCCCGAGCTCGCCGCCCGCCACGCGGCCAAGGTCTACGGCATGGCGGCGGCCGGCTCGCCACCCATGTCGGTGCCCCATCTCGACACCCGCATCATCGACGGCAAACGCTGGATCCTGTTCGGGCCCTATGCCGGCTTCTCGACCAAGTTCCTCAAGCACGGCTCCGTGTTCGACCTCGCGCTGTCGCTCAGACCCGACAACCTGCTGCCGCTGCTGGCGGTGGCGCGGGACAACTTCCCGCTCGAGGAGTACCTGGTCGGCCAGGTCGTGCAGACCCCGGAACATCGCTTCAAGGCGCTGCGCGAGTTCTACCCCAACATGGACGAGAAGGACTGGGAGCTCGACGTCGCGGGCCAGCGCGTGCAGATCATCCGCAAGGACACGCTGCATACCGGCAAGCTGGAATTCGGCACCGAGATCGTCGCCTCCGCCGACAGCTCGCTGGTCGCCCTGCTCGGCGCCTCGCCCGGCGCCTCGACGGCCGTCTGGATCATGGTCCACATGCTCGAGAACTGCTTCCACAAGGAGCTGGTCGGCCACTGGGTGCCCAAGATCATCGAGATGATCCCGTCCTACGGCCACGACCTCAAGACCGACGCCGCCGTCACCAACCGCGTGCGCGCCGAGACGGCCGAGGTCCTGGGTCTGCACTACGTTTGACCGGCACGTCTTCCCTCGCGGACGCCCTCGCCGTCCTGCTGCGCTATGGCTCGCTGATGCTGCGCGCCGGCGACGCGGCGTTTCGCGTCCACGATGCGGTCGAGCGGCTGGCGCCCCGGCTGGGCATCGGCCATCTTGAGCTGCTGGTGACGGTGACGGGCATGACGGCGATGGCCGTGCGCGGCGGCGAGCAGGTCACGCTCGTGAGGCAGGTCGGCCCGCTCGGCATCAACGCCTGGCGGCTGGGCGTCCTCGAGCGACTGGCCGACGAGGCACCGTCCGACCTGACACCGGAAACGCTCGCCGCCCGGCTCGATGCCGTGGAGGCTGCGGCTCCCCGGCACCGGGTCATCGTGGTCGCTCTCGCGGTCGGCCTCGCCTCAGCGAGCTTCTCCCACCTGAACGGCGGCAATCTGGGGGGCGACCTCGCTGCCTTTGCCGCGGGCGGCATCGGCCAGCTGCTGCGCTCGCTGCTGCTCGCCCGGCACTTCAACCAGTTCGCCGTCACGGCCTTCTGCGCCGCGGCGGCCGCCGGCCTGTATTGTGTCGTGTCGGGACTGCTCGCCGGGGCCGGCATGGCTCCTGGCCATGGGGCCGGAGTGATCGCGGCCGTGCTGTTCCTCGTCCCGGGCTTTCCCCTGGTCGCGGCCCTGCTCGATCTCCTGCAGCACCAGGCCACGGCCGGCATGGTCCGGCTCGCCTACGCCATGACGCTGCTGCTTGCGGCGGCGTTCGGCCTGGCGATGGTGGTCCTCGTCGCCAGCGTGCCTGTCCCCGCGCCCCAGCCGCAGCCGGCGAACCTCGCGCTGACCATCGTGCTCAGCGGCGCCGCGAGCCTGGTCGGCGGCTGCGGTTTCGCCGTGCTGTACAACAGCGCCAACCGCACGGTCCTCGCCGTCGGGCTGCTTGCGCTGCTGGGCAACGAATTGCGCCTCGGTCTGCAGGATGCGGGCGCGATGCAGCCCGTCGCCACCTTCCTCGGCGCTCTCCTGGTCGGCCTGCTGGCGGCGCTGGTGCGTGGCAGCCTGCGCGAGCCGCGCATGGTGCTTACCGTGCCCGGCATCATCATCATGGTGCCAGGGAGCTACGCCTTCCAGTCGGTGGTGCTGTTCAGCCAGGGCGACGCGATGGGCGGACTCCAGGCCGCCGTCCAGGCGGCTCTCGTCGTCGGCGGCATGGCGCTCGGCCTGGCGACCTCCCGGTTCATGAGCGAGCGCAAGTGGCGGTACGAATAGGCGTGCGCCACCTGGTGCTGTTGCCCGGCTTCATGTGCGATGCCGGGCTGTGGGCCGACATGGCCGGTGATCTCGCACGGCTCGGCACGGTCCACTACGGCAACGTCTACCAGGACGACTCCCTCGAAGGCATGGCGCGCCGCGTGCTCGCCGAATCGCCCGACGAATTCGTGCTGGTCGGTTTCTCGATGGGCGGATTCGTCGCCCGCGTGCTCGCCCTCATGGCCCCTGAGCGTGTGAGCGGTGTTGCCTTCGTCGCGAGCTCGGCCCGCGAATACACGCCGGAAGAGCGCGCGCGCCGCCTCCAGGGCAACCTGCCCGGCGATCGTCCGAAGCGCGCCAACCCGGGCGTGGCGCTCGGCCTGCATCCCGACCGAGAGCGCGATCCTGTCCTGCTCGAACGCCTGCGCGGCATGCAACGGCGCCTCGGGCCCGAGGTGCGCGCGCGACAGTCAGCCCTGATCCGCCGCGACGGCTATGCTGATCTCGCCCGCATCATGTGTCCGTCATTGGTCGTGGCCTGCCGCCAGGACCGCCTGCGCCGCCTGGTCGAGACCGAGCGGATGGCGCAGTGCCTGCCGCACAGCCGATTCGAGGTGATCGAGGATTGCGGCCACATGGCGCCGTTGGAAAAACCTCATGAACTGGCGGGGCTACTGGCCGATTGGATTGGCCGGGAAGGTCTGTGACCGCATTAGATCATTTGATCCGGCGTGACCCTTGCAGGCCGCCGTTTGGGGCATAATTCTCCACCATGAGCGAAGCCAACGCCCTGTTCCCCGTCCTGCGCCAGTCCGCTGATGCCGACGCGGTCGCGGCGCTCGAGCGCCTCGTAAGCGATGCACCCGACCATCGCCTGACGCGCATCAACGCGCTCGATTTCGCCAAACGCGAGACGCTGGACGAGGAGCGCACCATTGCGATGTTTCTCCACGCCGAGCGGATCGGGATCTGCGAGTTGACCTGGAACGTGCTGTGCCCGAGCTGCGGCGGCGTACTCGACTCGAACACGTCGCTGAAGACCGTGCGCGCCGAAGAATATCATTGCGCGTTCTGTGCGGCCGGCCACGAACCGACGCTCGACGAAATGGTCGAGGTGAGCTTCACGATCACGCCGCGCGTGCGCCCGATCGCGGCCCACACGCCGCACCTGCTGCCGATCCCGGAGTATTACCGGCAGGTCTTCTTTGGCACGGGCGTCGAGCTGCCGGAAGACGGGCTGCAAGCGGCCCTCGAGGCCGTCACGCTCGAGGTCGTCGAGCTGCCGGCGGGCGACAAGGCCATCCTGTCGCTGCAGCTGCCGATCGGAACCGTCATCGCCCTGGAGCCGGTCACGCATGCCGCTCAGTTCATCGAGGTGAAGGGCGAAGCGACGCGCGAACGGCAGGCGCTGGCCCTGGTGTACAGCAACGTGAGCGCGCCCGCCGGCGCCCTGGAGATGCGGCCCGGGCCGCTGCGGCTGTCGTTCGACAATCGCACCAATGCCCGGACACTGCCGTCGATCTGGGTCGTCAACGACGCCCTCAACGACTTCCTCGGCAAGCGCCGGCCGTTCCTGACCGCCAAGCGCATGCTCAGCAACCAGACGTTCCGCGACATCTATCGCACCGACACGCTCGACATCGACCAGCGACTCAAGATCACCAGCCTCACCTTCCTGTTCACCGATCTCAAGGGCTCGACCGAGCTGTACGAGCGGGTCGGCGACCTCGCGGCCTTCGACCTCGTGCGCGAACACTTCCAGACCCTGAACGAGATCGTCGCGGCCGAAGGCGGCGCCGTGGTCAAGACGATCGGCGATGCGGTGATGGCGACCTTTCCAACCCCGGATCGCGGCCTGACGGCGGCCCTGCGCATGCGCGAGGCGATGCGTAAGCTGAACGAAGACCATGGCGGGCGCGAGGACCTCTTGCTCAAGATCGGCATCCACGAAGGGCCGTGCCTGGCCGTGACCTTGAACGAGCGGCAGGACTATTTCGGCTCAACCGTGAACATCGCCTCGCGCGTGCAGGGCCTCGCCGCCATGCCCTCGATCCTGGCGATCGACAGCGTCATCAACCATCCGCTGAGCGCCGGCCTGTTCGCCAATGGCCGCAACAAGCCGTCGGCCCGCCAGCACGCGCTGCGCGGGCTCGCGGCGGAGCGGACGATCTACGAACTCCCCTGACGCTCTACTGCGGAAAGATGTCCTTGCGGACGATCGCGTGGACGCCCCAGTTGCCGTCGACCACCTGGGTGATGCCGAAGTCGACGGCGATCGACATCAGGCTGATCGCCTCGTCCTCGGTGAGATGCTTGGCCGTCATCAGGAAGCGTCGCATCTTGCGGAAGGCATCGCGCATGGCGAGGTCGACCGACGACTTGCGGAAGATCTCGGCCTGCGCCTCGGCGCCGAGGTCGGCGAGGTAGTTCGGATAGCTGAAGCCCTGCAGCACCCATTCGTCCCTGGTCTCGATCATCGGAAAATCGACGTCCTGCAGGGGCGTTCCGCCGAGCCCGGCAGCCTTGTGCAGGATCAACTGGAACGTGCCGGTGAGGGAGCATTCGATGGCCGTGCCGCAGAGCTCCGAATCGCCCTGCGAGGCGTGCGGATCGCCGACCGAGAGCAGCGCGCCCGGCACCGCCACCGGATAGTAGACGCTGGCGCCCTTGCCGATGCGCCAGTTGTCGATGTTGCCGCCGGTGTAGGACGGCGGCACCGAGTTCACGTCGTCGGCTTCCTTGGGCGCGAGCCCCATCACGCCGAAATGCGGCCGTACCGGAATGCGCAGGCCCTTCAGCACGTCCCAGTTGCGCGTGGTGAGCGCATGGTCGATCGGCAGGCCCGGATAGTCGATCGTCGGATGGGCGACCCCGAACGGATCGACCATGTCGGGCCAGCGGAAGCTGTAGACCGCGCGCGCCCAGTTGCGCTCGCCCGTGGCGTCGAGCTCGTAGATCGTGACCACCTCGCGCTTCTCGCCGGTCAGGAAGTCGTTGTAGTGGAAGCCCCAGTTGGCCGCCGCGTTGCTGCCGAAGGCGAGCCCGCGGAACTGAGGATTGGCGCTGCCCCGGAGCGCGACATCGAGGATGCGCACCTCCAGGACATCGCCGGGCTCGGCGCCGCGGACCAGGACCGGCCCGGTGCAGATATGGACGCCCAACCCCTTGCCGTCCCCCTCGCCCGCGCCGCGGCGGAACACGCCCTTCCTGTCTTTGGTCCAGAGGTAGACGCTCTCCGCGCCAGGATCGCCCAGGATCATGCGCTCGTGATCGTCGCTCGCCTGATGGGTCAGGGTCTCGATGGTGACGATCTCGCCCGGGTCGACCTCGAGCTGCGGTTTCAGGTTCTTGCTGAAGTAGCCCCAATGCACGGTATCGGCGTTGGCCGGCAGATAGTGCTGCCGGGCGCTCGCCTTGGGGCGGGCCATCGCAAGGCCTGCGGTGCTCAGTCCGCCGGCATGCTTGCTGGCGAGGAACGCCCGCCGCTCGCGGGCCAGGTCCTCGACAAGCTGTCGGTGGTGGATCTCGAAGGCGGGGCAGGTCGGATCGTCGCCCTTGCACATGGTGGCCTCCTCAGCGCTTGGCCAGAAGGTCGATCTCGACCATTGCGCCGCGCGCCAGGCCGGTGACGCCGATGCAGGTCCGCGCCGGTCGGCGGTCGACGGGGAAGTAGCTGGCATAGACCTCGTTCATGCGCGGGTAGTTGGCCTCGAAGTCGGTAATGTAGACGCGCGCGCAGACGATGTGCTCGAGGCCGAGCTTGAGGCCGGCCAGCACGATCTTGAGGTTCTCCATCACGCGGGCTGTCTGGCCCTCGATGTCCGGCGGCAGCGGCCTGGCGTCGTCCTCCGGAAAGGTCGGCATCTGGCCGGTGACGAAGCACCAGCCGTCGACCTCTACGGCATGGCTGAACGGCGCGACCGGCGTCGGTGCGCCGGGCGCCATGAAGAAGATCGGTGCACTCATTGCTTCCTCCCCCGGCGGAAACACCGCCCCCTTCGCCAACTGCAAAGGACGTGCCGCTTCAGCCGGCGGACCGCCGGAACAGCAGCTCTGCCAGCCTGCCCCTGCCCAGGGCGGCGTTGACCTCGATGACCGTGACGTAGATCAGGAAACAGGCGAGCAGCCAGACCTGGATGGCGATGAAGCGATACCAGGTGAAGTTGTCGACGGCCTCGTTGAAGGCGACGGACGGGCCGCGCGCATCACGGGCGATGTGAACGAACACTTCGAGCACGCGCACCAGGGTCACGATGACGGAATACAGCACGGTCTTGAACGCGATCGCCCGGATCAGGGGCGGCCCACGGTAGCGGTGAACGAAAGGGAACTTGTCCGCCACCAGGATGACCTTGCCGACGATCAGCGCCAGCATCGTGGCCAGCAGGAAATTCGACACGGCGAACCAGTAGTG
This sequence comes from uncultured Reyranella sp., assembly GCA_964533955.1. Lineage (GTDB taxonomy): Bacteria > Pseudomonadota > Alphaproteobacteria > Reyranellales > Reyranellaceae > Reyranella. Next base: position 8,692 of record CAZHQA010000199.1, read on the forward strand.
ATGGACCATCAGGTTGGTGGTGAACACGATCAGATTGAAGGCGCAGAAGAAATAGATCGTCGGCGGCAGGACGATCTTCAGCTCCTTGAGCAGGAACCGGCCGGCCGCAGAAGCGGTCACATCCGCCCTCCGTCGACCACGAAGCTCTGCGCCGAGATCAGGCGGCTGTCGTCGGACGCCAGGAACAGGGCCATGCGGGCGATGTCGGCCGGGTAGACCTTCTCCTTCAGCACCTGGGCCTTCATCAGGTCGGCCTCGGCCTCCGGCGTGAGCCACAAGTCGATCTGGCGCTGGGTCATGATCCAGCCCGGCGTGATCGAATTCAGCCGGATCTTGTGCACGCCGAGATCGCGCGCCAGGCCGCGGGTCATGCCGATCACCCCGGCCTTGGCCGCCTGATAGACGGCGAGATTGCCCGTCATGGTGTGATAGCTGATCGAGCTGAAATTCACGATCGAACCGCCGCCGGCCTGCTTCATGCCAGGCACCACCGCCTGGATGGCGAAGAAGGCATGACGCAGGTTGACGGCGATGCGCTCGTCCCAGAACTCGACAGTCACGTCCTTGAGCTCGTGCCGATCGTCGCGCGCGGCGTTGTTGATCAGCGCCGTGATGGGCCCATGCCTGGCCGCAACCTCGCCGATCGTCGCCTGGTAGGCCTTCACGTCGCGAATATCGCATTTGACGAACAGCGCGCCGGTCTTGGCGGCGAGCGCCTTGGAAGCCGGCTCGTCGATGTCGACGAAGGCCACCTTCGAGCCCTGCGCGGCGAAGTGCTCGACGATCGAGGCGCCGATGCCCGAGCCGCCGCCCGAGACGAACACGCTGCGATCCTTGAGGCTGGGATAGGAAGCAAATGACGGCATGGGCCCCTCACAAAGTGGAGACGTGGAACACGATCTCGCCGGCGAGCGTCGCACCCGGCCCGAGCGGACTCAAGCCGACCAGGCCGTTGGCGTGGCTGACCGGTTCGACGCAGAAGAAGTCGCGGCCGGGCGGAACGAAAATCACGAGATGACGAAACGGATGCGAGGCTTCGAGCGTCAACTTGAGACGCTGCGCCGGCCAGGCGATCGCGGCGTGGCCGTCCCAGCCATCGAAGCAATTGTCGAGCACGACGTCGTCGAGCCTGGCCGGACGGGAAAAATCCCAGGCCGGCGGGATGGCGATGCGCTCGATCGGCAGCACCTCGGCATCTGCCGTCCAAACCGCCTGGCAACGGCAGGCGAGTTCGGTCGTGCCGTCGCGCACGAAGAACGGATGCAGGCCGATGCCCGCCGGAACGGCCCCCTCTTCGAGGTTCTCCACCGAAAGGCGCACGGTCAGCCGATCATCGTCCAGCCGGTAGGACTGCCGCGCGCGATAGCGAAACGGACAGCCGCCATCGTCGCCGGACGGCTCATGCAGGTA
>CAZHQA010000200.1:0-10033 GCA_964533955.1 uncultured Reyranella sp.
ATCATCATGACCGACGCCGACGTCGACGGCGCCCACATCGCCTCGCTGCTGATGACCTTCTTCTACCGCGAGATGCCGAAGCTGATCGAGAACGGCCACCTCTTCCTCGCCCAGCCGCCGCTCTACCGCCTGAGCAAGGGCGGCAAGACCGAATACGCCCTCGACGACGCCCAGAAGGACGAGCTGCTGCGCACCGCCTTCAACGGGGCGGGCAAGGTCGAAGTAAGTCGCTTCAAGGGACTGGGCGAGATGCAATCGGCCCACCTGCGCGAAACCACGATGGACCCCGGCAAGCGCGTCCTCCTCAAGGTCGACGTGCCGACGACCGTCGATGCCGAGCAGCGGCGCGAGGGCATGAAGACCGAGACGCTGGTCGAGAACCTGATGGGCCGCAAGCCCGAGAAGCGCTACGCTTTCATCCAGGAAAATGCCAAGTTCGCGCGTGATCTCGACGTTTAGACGGCGGCTTACGTCCGCCTGACACGCGAGTTTGTGACGTGAGGTGATCTTGTCGTGCGCGTACTATGCGCCGGCAGGCAACCTGCGGAGGACACCGATGGGTATGCTCAAGAAGATCGCCGCCCTCCTGCTCGCGGTCACCGTCATCCCGGCCGTGACGTGGGCGGCGACGTTGGGCGGCTACTACTACGCGGTCCAGTACGACTACCGTGAGTTCTTCTGGATCTCCGACGGCAAGCCGTTCCAGGTGGTGCTCGCCGGCAATCCGTTCCCGACGATGGCTGCCGACGACGTGGCGCGGCGGCTGCTGCCGCAGATGCAGATCGCCAAGCCGCCACCCAACCTTACCTTCACCTACGACCAGCCGCCCGAGCGGCCGCGGCCGTGGTACCGGCTCTACCTGATCGCCGACCCGGCGAACGATCTCGAGGCTTATGGTGTCTGCGCCACGGGCAACACGCGGTTCCGGCCCGGCACGCCCGGCAGGATGTATGTGTTCGCGATCTACTGCCGCAACGAGATCGCGCTGTCCCAGACCACGGCTTGGACCAACGCTGCCGGACCGAACGATCCGGCCGTCCAGCAGCTCTTCCGCGAGCTGTTCACCGTCATCTTCAACAGCTCGCCGGCGCTGCCGCCGCGGGGCAGCAACAGGGGCGGCGGCGGACTGTTCTAGGCCCGCTGCGCTCCACAGCCGACTTCTGCTAAGGCATATGCCGTCCGGCTGAAGCCGGGCGGCATATGCTCATGGGTCGAGGTGTCTGCGCCGGCGCGTTTCCACTCAAATGGAACCGCGAGCGGTTCCATTTGAGTGGAAGCCGCGCTACCAGACGGCATGGCCGTTTGGTACGCGTTCGCCGACCTCTTCCTCTCCCGCCTCGATGCCGAGCGCGCGCACGCTCTCGCACTGAGGGCGTTGAAGAGCGGCCTGACACCGGGTGACCGCCGGCCTGACCCGCCGTCGCTCGGCGTCGAGATATGGAACCGGCGCCTCGCCAATCCCGTCGGCCTCGCGGCGGGCTTCGACAAGAATGCCGAGGTGCCCGACGCGCTGCTCGAGCTGGGCTTCGGCCTGGTCGAGATCGGCAGCGTCACGCCCCGGCCGCAGGCCGGCAATCCGCGGCCGCGCCTGTTTCGGCTGCCCGAGGATCGAGGCGTCATCAATCGCATGGGCTTCCCCGGCCAGGGGCTGGACGTCGCCCTCGCCCGCCTGAAGGCGCGGCCGCGCGCGGGATTCGTCGGCGTCAATGTCGGCGCCAACAAGGACAGCGATGACCGCGCGGCCGACTATGTCACCTGCGCGGCGGCGCTCGCCCCCTACGCCGACTACCTGGTGTGCAACGTCTCCTCGCCCAACACGCCTGGGCTGCGCAACCTGCAGGGCCGCACGCAGCTCGGCGACTTGCTGAAGCGCGTGCAGGACGCGATCGCGGGCCAACCGGTGCCGCTGGTCGTCAAGATCGCGCCGGACGCCACCGACGATGACCTCGACGACATCGTCGCCGTCTGCCGCGAACTCCGCATCGACGGCATCATCATCGGCAACACCACCCTCGCGCGGCCGGCCTCGCTGCGCTCGGCTCGACGCCAGGAGGCCGGCGGCCTGTCGGGCGAGCCGCTGCGGGAGCTCGCCACCGAGGTGTTGCGCCGCACCGCCCGGCGCGTCGAGCGCCAGTTCCCGTTGATCGGCTGCGGCGGGGTGGGCTCCGGTGCCGACGCCTACGCCAGGATCCGCGCCGGTGCGACCTTGGTGCAGCTCTATTCCATGCTCGTCTACGAGGGCCCGCCGCTGGTGCGGCGCATCAAGGACGAACTTGCCGGCCTGCTCGCGCGGGACGGCCTCGCCTCCGTCTCTCAAGCCATCGGAGCCGACCTGTGACCGTCGAATTCCTGATCACGACCCTGATCGTCGTCATCTCGCCGGGCACCGGCGTGCTCTACACGCTGGCTGCCGGCCTGTCGCGCGGCTCGCGCGCCAGTGTGGTCGCGGCCTTCGGCTGCACGCTCGGCATCGTGCCTCACATGGCGGCGGCGATCCTGGGCCTCGCCGCCCTGCTGCACACCAGTGCGCTTGCGTTCCAAATGCTGAAGTGGCTCGGCGTCGCCTACCTGCTCTACATGGCGTGGAACGCGCTCAAGGAACACGGCGCGCTCAAGGTCGAATCGGCGGTCGGCGCCCGTTCCGATCTCGGCGTGATCGTCCATGCCATCCTCATCAACGTGCTCAATCCAAAGCTCTCGATCTTCTTCTTCGCCTTCCTGCCGCAGTTCGTGCCCGCCGACGATGGCGCCCCGTTGCAACTCATGCTGCTGTTGAGCGGCGTGTTCATGCTGGTCACGCTCGTGGTCTTCATCGGATACGGCCTGTTCGCGGCAGCGGTGCGCAAGCACATCATCTCGCGCCCGAAAGTCCTCACCTGGATGCGCCGGACGTTTGCCGCCGCCTTCGTGGCGCTCGGCGCCAGGCTGGCGTTCGCCGAGCGCTAATCCTCCAGGAACTGACCGGCGTCGAACTTCACGTAGGCCTCGGCCTCGGTGAAGGCGACGCCGATCGGATCGGCACCTGCCGCCACGGCATCGACCTGCTTCTGCAGCAGGAAGCGAAGCATGCCGATGCCCTGGTCGGTGGTCATCAGGTGCTCCTCGGAGTGAAAGGTGATCGGTCCCTGGCCGACCTGCGCCTCGGCATCGCCGGGAAACCTCTGGTGCTCTTCCGCCGTCAGCTCGGCCCAGGTTTTGCCGTTGTAGCGCGACTTGAACTTGGCGAGCTCACCCTTCTCGCGGACTCGGCCGGCGACGTAGATGCGGTAGTGCGTGTCGTCGATCGGCAAGGTCCAGCCGATCGATTCGACCATGCCGTATTGCGCGACGCGCGGATTGGGCACCACGCGCAAGGTCGGCACGATCGCCTCGGTGACCCGCCGGAAGCGCTTGCCGTCGGGGCCGGGCCGCAGCGAGATCGCCTTCACGCCCTGCCTGCCGTACTCGAACGTCACCTTCGGGAAGGCCGACATCTGCTCGACGAACTGCGGGCCGCTGAAGCTGCCGTGCAGGATCGGCACGTGGTAGGGGTCGACCACGTTCTCGAAGTGCTGCAGCCAGTTGCACGGCGCGATCACGATGCCGCCCGAGCCGATGCTCGAATCGTCGGCCTCGACGAACTCGCCCGGCGCCATCACCTCCAGGCATTCGTACCGTGGCAGCACCGGCTTCCTGTCCGGCGGCCCGAGATAGGCGAACACCAGGCCGTAGCGCTCTTCGGCGGGATACCAGGGCTGGCGCACGCGCTGGCACTGCGCGCCCGCCGGCTCGGGCTCGGCCGGCATCTCCAGGCAACGGCCTTCGACGTCGAACAGCCAGCCATGATAGCAGCAGCGGATGCCGCGCTCCTCGACCTTGCCGTAGTACAGCGTCGTGCCGCGATGACAGCAGCGCGGATAGACCAGGCCTGGCCGGCCCTGGCCGTCGCGGAACAGGATGAGCTCTTCGCCCAGGACCTTGACCGGGCGCGGCGTGGCGCCGGCATCGCTCGCGAGCCCGACCGGATGCCAGTAGCGGCGCAGCAGCTCGCCCATCGGCGTGCCGCGCCCCACCTCGGTGAGCCTTGCGTTGTAGCGCGGCGGCTTCAGGGTATAGGCAGTCGTCATTATTCGACCTTCGCGCCGGATTGCTTGATGAGATCCGCCCAGATCGGAGTCTCGCGCTCGAGCACCTTGGCGAGCTCCTCGGGCGTCGAGCCGACCGGCGTCTGGCCCTGGGCGATCAGCTTGTCGGCGACGGCCTGCTCGGCCAGAGCAAAGCGCATCTCACGCTGCAGCCGCTCGACGATCTCCTTCGGCGTGCCGGACGGCGCATAGGCACCGACGAACAGGCTGAGGTCGAAGCCCGGGACCAGCTGCTCGGCGAAGGTACTGAGCTCGGGCATCGATGCCGAGCGCTTGCTGCCCGCCGCCGCGATGCCCTTCACGCGGCCCGCGGCGATCTGGCTCTTGGCGCTGACCGGGCTCGCCCAGGTGAGATCGAGCGTGCTGTTGGCCACGTCCTGCAGCGCCGGCACGTCGCCCTTGTACGGTACATGGCTGTAGAGGCCACCGAGCGCCTTCTCCAGCATCAGGCCATAGAGATGGCCTGACGAGCCGATGCCCCAGCTGCCGTAGGTCACGGGTCGGCCGAGGGCCTTGGCCCATGCGCCGAGGCCCTTGAGGTCGCCGAACGGCGCGGCGGCCTTGGCCACGATCAGGATCGTGCCGAGCGAGACCAGCGACACCGGCGCCAAATCCCGGGCCGGATCGAACGGCAGCTTGGCGTAGCGCGTCGGGTTGTTGGTGTGCGTGGAGTTGGTCGTGATCAGGAAGGTGTAGCCGTCGGGCGCCGCCTTGGCGACCAGGTCGGAGCCGACGATGGTGTTGGCTCCGGGCTTGGGATCGACCAGCACCTGCTGGCCGAGCCGGGCGGTCAGTGAATCGCCCAGCACCCGCACCATGGCGTCGATCGCGCCGCCCGGATTGAACGGCACGACGATGCGCACGGGCTTGGTCGGCCACGATCCCTCCGCCCGCGCCACGAAGGGTGCGGCGAGCGCCGCCGCCAGCACAGCACGTCTCTTCATGCGACCCCAGCCCGAGAGCCTGGAGAATCGTCGTGCCCCAAGTCGGTTACTTCCCGGTAACGTTTAAAATAATGGAAGAATAATGGGGACCCCTTCCCCGAGCCCAAATTCTCGTAGGGCAGTTTCTCCGCGGTAACGCTTAAAATAACGAAAAAACACGGGGGGTCCCCCACACGGACCCCGAAATTCCTCGTCGAGACTGAAATGGTGGAAGGTATGACGGCAGGCATGCTGGCCATTTTATCCGGACTCGCTGTCAGCACCTATTCCGGTCATTAGAAGTTCGGCGCAACCCGCCAAATGCATGCAAAGACGCACCTTTCCTTCTCGACACCGGGATCTCCGCATGTTCCTGCGCGGCGGGAGTGCAATGGGGCCATCCAGTCCCCGCTAGACCTTCTTCCTCCAGTAGTCGTCAATGCCGAGGCTGGCCCGCCACTCCGCCGTTGCCTCGGCCTTGGGCGGTTCGAGAGGAATGCCCGAACCATCGGCCACGCGCGTGATGGCGTCGAAACCGGCGATGACAGCCGCCGCGTCGCCCATGGCCTGATCGCCGAGACGCGCCGCAACGGCTTGCCGTGCTGCCGCGAGACCGTCGGCGGCTCCGAGGGCGGCATCGGCGAATGCCAGCAACTCTGCCTCGCCGGCAACGCCGCTGCCGCCATTGCCATTCATGATGCCCTCGAACCGGTAGTCAGCGCCGCTGTGTCTGCCGCTCCCCCGGAGCAGGGCCAGATGGCTGATGGTTCAATAGACGCACTGGTTGATCACCGCGACGCGTGCCGCCAGCATTTCGATCTGAGCGTGCGCAATGGCGCGATACTCGCGCCCGAAATCGCGCATGGCGTCCTGCGGCAGGTACATTTCCTCGAACATGTCCCAGAACTGGATCATGGCCTCCGGCACCAGACTGAGCGCACGATGAACGTTGCCCCCGATTCGGCCGGCCGAACTGTAGAGCGGCGGATCGTCTGCCGTCACATCCTCCGGCGCCAGCATCGGCATCCAACCGAGGCCAGGCTTGGCTCCGGCCGGCCGTCGCCGCGTCGGCTCTCCGGCGACCGTCGCCGGAGCGCTGCGCAGCGGCGAGCCAACTGCACGATCGAAGGTGTCGACCGCCGTCGTGATCGCGACGACCGCCAGCAACTCGACATAGGCCTCGTCGCCCAAGCCCGTCTGCGTGGTGCGCTGGTACCACGCCTCGGAGAGGCGACCAGGGTCGCTGACAATGCGATGGATGGCCTCGACAGCGTCGGTTCGCAGGGCCCCCGGCGAATCGTGACGGCCGGCCACGCTGTGGGGCGAAAGGGCTGCCTTGCGCAGCCGGCACAGCCCGCACCGTCTCGCCGCACGGGCCTCCGACAGGATCTGCAAACGCTCGCCGCCGGTCCACCAGACGCCTGGCCGACCGAGCGTACACCATGCCGTTTCGACAGCTTCGGTCAGCCCTGCTCGCACCCGCAGAGCCTAGATCTCAGACGCCGACCCGTCGACACCGGATGCCGCCGTTCAACCGCCGGCCGATTGAAATTTATCCCAGGATAAGGGTTCATCTTGTACCAGGCTTCGATGGCGGTTCTGATGGCACAATGAATTTGAGGGAGCCTGCCATGCGCCGTTTCCACATCGCGCTCGCCGTCGCCGATCTCACCGCGTCGATCCGGGACTACAGCGCGCGCCTCGGCGTCGAGCCGACGGCCGTCGTTGCCGGCAAATACGCCATGTGGCGGACCTCGCAACTCAACTTCTCGATCAACGAAATACCGCACCGCGCGGGCCAGCTGCGCCACCTCGGCTTCGAGGATAGTGCCGCGGCAGCGTTCTCGAGCGATCACGATGTCAACGGCATCGAATGGGAGCTGTTCTCGCCCAAGGCCCAGGACGAAAAGATCGTCGAGGTCTATGGCGCGCCAGTTCGAGCCTGACTTCCGCGCCCGCTCTCTGCGGTTGACCTGAGAGCGCGCGAAACCGCGCAACGCGAAATTCGCCACGCAAGACGTGCGCGCCGGGTGTCCCTACACTGGCGCTGGGAGGAAATGTGCCGCTCTGGATACCGATTACCGTCGCCGCTGCGCTGTTCCAGAACATCCGCACGACGATGCAGCAGAAGATTCGCGGCGTTCTCAGTGTCGATGGCGCCAACTTCGTCCGCTACCTCTACGGTGCGCCTCTCGCGCTCTGCATGCTGGCTTTCCTGGTGTTCGGCACCGGCCGGCACGTGCCCACCCTCTCGCTCGGCTTCTTCGCCTGGGTGACGACGGCGGGCGTCGCCCAGATCGTGGCGACGTCGCTGATGATCCACGCCTTCTCGCTGCGCAATTATGCGGTCGGGACGGTCTATTCCAAGACCGAGACGGTGTTTGTCGCGCTGTTCTCGACCTTCATCGCCCATGAGGCGCTGAAATTCGGCGCCTGGATCGGCATCCTGGTCTGCCTGGGCGGCGTGGCCATCCTGAGCGTGCGCGGCAACTTCGCCAATGTGCGAAGCGTGATCGCCGACCTCACTCACAAGGGCGCGCTGTTCGGGCTGCTGTCGGGAGTGATCTTCGCCGTCGCGGCCGGCTCGATCCGCGAAGCCTCCAAGCTGATGCCCGAGGGCGACTTCTGGGTGAAGGGCATCACCGTGCTCGCCTGCATGAACACCATCCAGGTCATCCTGATGGGACTCTATCTCTCCCGACGCGACCGGCCGCAGCTCGACAAGGTCTGGGTCAACTGGCGCTCGTCGATCTGGGTCGGCATCTTCAGCGTGCTGGGCTCGGCCTGCTGGGCGCTCGCCATGACGCTGGAGAACGCGGCCCTCGTGCGCGCGGTCGGCCAGATCGAGCTGGTCTTCACTTTCATCGCCTCGCACCTGGTGCTCAAGGAGCGGCCTTCGGTCGGCGAATGGGTCGGCAGCGTGCTAGTAGTAGGAGGCGTCGTCCTGATTCTCATATTCCGGTAGCACCATGTCCGACCTGCCCCGCCCTCTCACCGGTGTCCGCGTTCTCGATTTCTCGACGACCATTGCCGGCCCGCATTGCGCGCGCCTGATGGCCGACATGGGCGCCGACGTGATCAAGGTCGAATCGCCCGAGGGCGACCTGATGAGGAGCCGGCCGGTCCAGCGCAACGGCGCCGGCACGATGTTCGGGCAGCTCAATGCCGGCAAGCGCTCGATCGTGCTCGATCTCAAGAAACCCGAGGCGATTGCCGCGGTGAAGAAGCTGGTCAAGGCGGTCGACATCGTGCTGGAGAACTACCGGCCGGGCGTGATGAAGCGGCTTGGCCTCGACTACCCCGAGCTGGCGAAGATCAATCCCAAGATCATCTATGGCGCCATTTCGGGCTACGGCCAGACCGGCCCGGCCGCCGGCCGGCCGGCCTATGCGCCGGTGATCCACGCCTCGACCGGCTACGACAAGGCCCATCTCTACTATCAGCCGGGACGCGAGCGGCCGGACAATTGCGGCATCTTCGTCGCCGACTATGCCTCGGGCGCCTATGCGTTGGGCGGCATCCTGGCGGCGCTGCACCAGCGTAACGTGACGGGCAAAGGCCAGATGGTCGATGTCTCCATGTTCGAGGCGCTGGTCGGCATGCTGCTGGGCGAGGTCAACCGCGCGCAGTTCGACTTCGAGATGCCGTCACGGCCGATGTACGGACCGGTCGAGGCCAAAGACGGCTACGTCATGATCGCCACTGCGAGCGAAAAGACTTTCCAGGACATGGCGACGGCGGCGGGACGGCGCGACTGGCTGACCGACCCGCGCTTCGAGAAATACGCCGACCGGCGCATGAACTGGGACCAGTTCGTCGACGAGTTCGAGAAGTGGTCGCGGACGCTCACTGTCGAGGAATGCGTGGCGGCACTGGAAAAGCATGGCGTGCCCTGCTCGCCCTACCTCACCGTCACCGAGGCGCTGAAGGACCCGCAGGTCGCGCACCGCGGATCGCTCTGCCCGATCGAGGACAGCGCCGGAAAGTACCTCTCGCCCGCACCGCCCTTCCGCTTCTCGGGCTCGCCGGTCAGGAGCGGCCCCAAGGTCTCCGATCTCGGCGAACACACCAGGGCGGTGTTGGTCGAGGCCGGGCTTAGTCCGGAGGAAATCAAGGCCCTGACGTGATAGTCTGGGGCCGAGGGAAGGAAACATGCCCAACATGCTGAATGCCGCGCAGACGGCCGAGTTCGATGCAAAGGGCTTCACCTATGCGCGCGGCCTGTTCGCACCCGACGAGGTGAAGCTGCTCACCGACGCGATGGAGCAGGATCCTGCCGTCCGCTCCTCGATCCTCGACCGGCGTGACGGCGAGGGCCGCTCGACCCGCATTGCGCTGTGGAACCGCGCCGGAGACTCGGTCTACGGCCTCGCCGCGCGCTCGGCCCGCATGGTCGACAGCTCGGCGGCGCTGCTGGGCGGCGAGGTCTATCACTTCCAGTCGAAGCTCACGGCCAAGGAGCCGGAAGTCGGCGGCGCCTGGGAATGGCACCAGGACTACGGCTACTGGTACTACAACGGCTGCCTGCGGCCGGATCTGCTGTCGGTGATGATCGCGCTCGACAGGACGAACCGCGAGAACGGCTGCCTGCAGATCGCCACGGGATCGCACAAGCTCGGCCGCATCGACCACACGCCACTGTCGCCGACCCAGAACGAGGTCGACCCCCAGCGCATGCCGCACATCCTCGAGAAATGCCCGATCGAGTACTGCGAGCTCGAGGCAGGCGACGCGCTCATCTTCCACTGCAATGCCATTCACCGCTCGGATGCCAACCGCTCGGCGCGGCGGCGCTGGACGTTGCTCATTTGCTACAACCGTGTCGACAACGACACCATCATCAGAACCGACGACCGCTATTTCGTGCCGCTCGACAAGGTCGATGACGGCGCCATCCGCCGCGCCGGCCTGCGCTTCGCCAGTGGCGACAACCAGGAGCACTTCGCGTCGCGGCCCTACGTGCCCGATCTGCGCAAGGCGTCCTAG
>CAZHQA010000201.1:0-10017 GCA_964533955.1 uncultured Reyranella sp.
ACGAGCTGAAGCACCTGCACCAGCGGCTCGGCGTCACCATGGTCTACGTCACGCACGACCAGGTAGAGGCGATGACCATGTCCGATCGTGTCGCGGTGTTCAGCGCCGGCCGGCTGCGCCAGGTGGCACCGCCGCGCCAACTCTACGAGAAGCCCGAGTCGCTGTTCGTCGCGCAATTCCTCGGCGAGAGCAATGCGCTCGCCGGCCGGCTCGATACCGGGGGCGTGGTCGCGCTGGCCGGCGGCGAGCGCGTGCAGGCGACCGCCGTGGCCGGCGCCGGCGACGTGACCCTGGTGGTTCGCCCGGAAAAGGTGGCGCTGGGCGCCGCCGCGGCTGCCTGCGCCAACCGCTTTCCCGCCTGCATCGTCGAAGTGTCGTTCCTTGGCGATCAGCTGCGCGCGCGGCTGGCGGCGCTCGGTCGCGACGACTTCATCGTCAAGCTCGCCAATGCCGCCGACCAGGTCGCGCTCGAGCCCGGCACGACGGTGGAGATCGGCTGGCGGGCGGAGGATTGCCGTGCCCTCGCCGGGTAGACGTTACTGGCTGGTGGTGCTGCCGGCCCTGCTGATGCTGCTGGCGCTCTACTTCGTGCCGCTGGGCAACGTGCTGCTGACCAGCGTCACAGACCCCAAGCCGGGCCTGCAGAATTACGGGCTGCTGTTCACCAGCGCCGCCGTGCAGAACGTGATGCTCACCACCCTGCGCATCGCGTCGGTCACGACCTTCCTTGCGCTGCTGCTGGGCTACGTCGTGGCCTATGCCATGCGCGGGGCCAATACCGCGACGCAGCGGCTGATGCTGGTGCTGGTGCTGTTGCCGTTCTGGATCTCGGTCCTGGTCCGCTCCTTCGCCTGGATCGCGCTGCTCGGCACGCAGGGCCCGCTCAATTCGGCGCTGGTGGCCTGGGGCGTGGTCGACGAGCCGGTGGCGCTGGTGCGCAACGAGACCGGCGTCCTGATCGCCATGGTGCACGTCATGGTGCCGTACGCCGTGCTGACCCTGTACGCCAACATGCGCGGCATCGATGCCGGTCTCGTCTCGGCCGCGCGCAGCCTTGGCGCCTCGCGCTTCCAGGCCTTCCGCATGGTGTTCTTCCCGCTGACCGCGCCCGGGCTGGTCGGCGCGGGCCTGCTTGTGTTCATCCTGTCGCTCGGCTTCTACATCACCCCGGCGCTGCTGGGCGGAGGTCGGGTACTGATGATCGCCCAGTATGTCGCCATCCAGGTCAACGACACCTTGCGCTGGGGCCTAGGCACCATGCTGGCCACGACCTTGATGATCGCGGTGCTGGGCGTGCTGTGGACACTGGCGCGCGTGATCGACGTCAAGCGGCTGTTCGGCGCATGAAACGCCTCGAGCCGACCGGCGTGGTCATGGCGCTGGCCTGGCTGGTGCTGTCGTTCCTCGCCCTGCCCGCCTTCGTGGTGATTCCGATCTCCTTCACCGACACGCGCTACCTCGCGATGCCGCAGGAGCATCTGTCGCTGCAGCACTGGAAGACCTTCCTGTCGAGCCCGCAGTGGATCGGCAGCATCTGGCAGAGCCTGTGGATCGCCGTCGTCTCGACCCTCGCCGCGGTGGTCGCCGGCACACTGTGCGCCGTCGGCTGCTGGCGCATCGCCTCCAGCCTGTCAGAAAAGGTGCGCGGGCTGATGATTATGCCGATGGCGGTGCCGACCATCGTCTATGCCCTCGGCCTCTACCGCCTCTACGTCGACCTCGACCTGGTGGGCAGTGCGCTGGGCGTGGTGCTGGCGCACAGCGTGACCGGGCTGCCCTACGTCGTGCTGGCGGTGTCGGCTTCGCTCAGCAATCTCGATCCGCGGCTCGAGCAGGCGGCGCGCGGCCTGGGGGCGTCGATCGGCCAGACTCTCCGCTTTGTGATCGTGCCCAACATCGTGCCGGGGGTGCTGTCAGGTGCGATTTTTGCTTTCATCCATTCTTGGGACGAGCTGGTCGTGGTCATCTTCATCGGCGGGCGGGCGCTGTTCACCCTGCCCCGCCGCATGTGGGACGGAATCAACGACAATCTCGATCCCGTCATCGCCGTGGTGGCGACCAGCATGATCCTGTTCACCCTGCTGGTCCTCACGGCGGAACTGTCACTGAGAGGAAAAGGCCATGTCGGACAGTCGCGATCGTCTCGATGAGATCCAGCAGTTCGTCGAGCGCACCGAAGGCAAGGTCTATCCGCGCCGCGTGTTCCTCGGCATGGCGGCGGCGATGGGCCTCGCCCCCCTCGTCGCGAAGCTCACGCCGGCGCTCGCCGATTCCAAGGAGCTGGTGGTGGTCAACTGGGGTGGCGATGCCGTCAAGGGCATGCAGCGCTCCTGGCTCGACCCCTATCTCAAGAAGTACGCCGACCGGAAGGCGGTGATCGACGGCACCGGCCCCTCGACCGCACGCATCCGCACGATGGTCGAGAGCAAGAAGGTGAGCTGGGACGTGATGGACCGCAACCTGCACACCGCGCTCGAGATCGGCCCGCAGGGCATGCTCGAGCCGATCGACTACTCGGTCGTCGACAAGAGCAAGGTGCGGCCCGAGCACTCCGTCGAATGGGGCATCGGCAATTACATCTATGCCAACGTGCTGACCTACAATACCAAGAAGTGGGGCGGCATGGTGCCGGAGAGCTGGGCCGACGTGTGGGACGTCAAGAAGTTCCCCGGCAAGCGCGCCTTCCGCCTCGAGCCCGACGGGCAGTTCGAGGCAGCGCTGATGGCGTCCGGCGTGCCGATGGACAAGATCTATCCGATGGATGTCAAGCGTGCGCTCGACATGCTGAAGAAGATCAAGGAGCACGCGTTCTTCTACAACGTCATCGCCGACGGCCAGAACGCCTTCCGCACCGGCGAGGCCCATCTCGGCCTGCTGCTCAACACCCGCGCCTGGCCGCTCAAGCAGGACACCAAGGGCCTGTGCGACTGGACGTGGAACCAGGGCATCTCGTGGGGCGCCTGCTGGATGGTGCCCAAGGGCGCCCAGGGCGGAAAGGCGATCTGGGACTTCATCAACGTTTCGCTCCAGCCCGAGGGCCAGGCCGAGCTGCTCAAGACCAACGGCTACGGACCGAGCAATCCCGAGGCGACCAAGCTGCTCGACGCCGAGTGGAACAAGGTCAACCCGGGCGCGCCGGACAACTACAACAAGATGCTGCCGGGCGGCATCGCGTGGTATGCCAAGAACGCGACCCAGGCGCGCCAGGACATGGTCGACGCCCTCGCCGCCTAAGGAGGAAAGCATGTCGGACGTTCAGGCTGCCGCTGCCGCTCCCGTCGCGCCGCCGCCCGCGGACAAGATCTCCGCCCCCCGGCTCGGGCGCTGGGCAACGCCCAACGAGCTGCCGGTCATCGATTTCGCGCCGATCTCGGGCAACAACGAGGAGGCCAAGGACCGCGTCGCCCGCGAGGTGCACGACGCCTGCCGCGACATCGGCTTCCTGACGATCGTCAACCATCCGGTGCCACCGCAGAAGATCCGCGAGATCTTCCGCCAGTCGGCGCGCTTCTTCGCCCTCCCGCTCGACGCGAAGATGAAGGCCTACATGGGCCATTCCAACCTGTTCCGCGGCTACCTTCCGATGGACGAGCCGGGCAAGCAGAAGGCCTATCGCGGCACGGCGATCGAGGGCTTCCAGCCGCATCTCGACCCGGCCCGCATGAAGGCGCGCAAGCCGCACAAGAACGAGGCCTTCCAGGCCTCCGTCGAGCTGCCCGACGACGATCCCGACGTGAAGGCGGGCAAGCCGTTGCACGGCCGCAACCTGTGGCCGGACGACCTGCCCGGCTTCAAGGAGGCGGTGCTCGACTATCACACGACGATGACCGGCTTCACCGCACTGCTCGCCTCGGTGTTCGCCCGCGGGCTGAAGCTGCCGGTCGACTACTTCGCCCAGTTCTACCGCAAGCCGCTGATCCAGGTCCGGCTGCTGCACTACCTGCCGCAGGACCAGCAGGCTGCACTCGAGGGCGGCGACAGCCGTGCCCACCAGGATGCCGGCGGCTTCACCATGCTGCAGCAGGACGATGTCGGCGGGCTCGAGATCAAGAGCAAATCAGGCGAGTGGCTGATCGTGCCGCCGGTCGAGAACAGCTTCGTGGTCAATATCGGCGATTCGATGCGCATGTGGACCAACAACCGCTTCGCCTCGACGCTCCATCGCGTGGTCAACCACTACGGCCGCGAGCGCTATTCGGTGGGCGTGTTCGCCAACCCCGACTACGACACCGTGATCCGCCCGCTGTCGACCTGCGTCGACGCCGAGCACCCGCCGACCTTCGACAAGATGCTGTCGGGCGAGGCGCTGCTGTTCCTCTACAGCCGCGTCTGGCCGAGCATCGGCGAGCCGGACAAGGCGTCGGGATACTAGATCGCCACGATCCACCGCGCCTGTCCCGGCTACGTCAGATGAAGTTGCTCTCGTGGATCTTTCCGAGGGAGAGCAGAGCGCGGATCTCGTCCTTGGTCAGCTTCGCGGCCGCTTCCGGAAGCTGCCACTGCGGATCCTCGGCGCGCCTGTATTCGGCTTCCCGGTACTTGCGGTCGAGACCCAGCAGGATGTCGCGGATGTCGGGGGGCGGCTGCGCCACGGAGTCGATCACAATGGGATTTCCGTCGACGTTCTCCACGCCTGTCGACCGATCGAACTCATGCACGGATTGAGTGGTGATCCGGCGCGCGAAGATCGTCTTCTCCCCGACCTGAAGCGCCGGACAAAGGCAGCTCGCCCTTCCAGCCGGACGGCCGTGGAAGATGTCTCCCACCGCAATACCCTTTAGTGCAACCTCTCGTTGTGTCATCTACCGCGGAGTTCGAACCTCTCGAGGATATGATTTTGTTCATTGGGTGGAGAATTCTCAATGCCCAATCGCTTGATTGCGCACTTGCGACACAGGTTCATGTTTTCGGCCCTGTGCCCAAGCCGCAACTTTGGTTCCATCGCTGTCGGGCAAGGCGCTGCTGTTCCTCTACAGCCGCGTCTGGCCGAGCGTCGGCGAGCCGGACAAGGCGTCGGGATACTAGGATCGGGCCCGATATCCGGGTTGCGCAGCGGCCAGAAAATCACCATGTAGAAGCAACGGGCCGCCCATCGCGGTCCTGCCTCTCCCTTGCTCGCCCGCGGCTGATTTCCGTCGGTTGGCTCGCTTCCACGCTGCCGACCCACAGGTGCTCCCTGCCGCCGAACCCCAGCTGTTTCTCCCAGGATTCCCGCCGCATCCGGGACGAGCTTGCGCTGCTGCGCAGCCTTGGCGCCCGCCGCGGCATCGCCTCGACCTACCTGCCGACCCTGCGCCGTAGCGCTCTGGCCTCGGGCCTTACACCCACTCCGACGTCACGCCCGCCGGCCGCAAGGCCGCGACACAAGACCGCGAGGGACCTGCAATGACCGTTCCGCCCGTGCCGCGCGTCCTCACCGATAATGAGCAGGTGACCCTGCGACGGGTGGCGTTCGGCCAGTCCGAAGTGCGCGCCATGCGCGCCGAGGACCTCGTCACCCTGCGCAGCCTGAAGCTGATCGTCGACCATCGCGACGGACCGCAGCTCACCGCGCGGGGACGCGAGGTATTCGAGGCCTTGCCGCGGCCGGCCGCACAGGGTGGCCGCGAACCGCTGGACAGCATGCTCGCCGACCTGTCGCGGATCACCAAGAACAGTCCGCGCTAGCGATGCGCTACATCGGCGCCATTCGCGGCACGGGCAGCCTCGCCGCAACCGACGGCCAGAGCCTGGGCTCGGCCGAGTACGACATCGACGGCTACGTCACCCACACCGGCGATGTGGTGGGCTCGGGCGAACTGCGCGCGCCGCCGCCGCTGCTCGGCGAGGCCTTCGGGCGCCGCGACCTTTGCCTCAAGACCGACGATGGCCACACGCTCGCCTTGCGCTTCAGCGGCAGCAAGCTGCTGCCGTCCGGCTGCTCCGCCGCGCACGTCGAGATCACCAGCGGCTTTCCCGCGCCGCGCAAGCGATAGACGCGGCTGCGCGCGGTCCGGGCGCAGTCCAATGACGGCCAGCTAGCCCGGTACCCGCACCCAGCCCTCCATCAGGCGGCGGGCGGAGCGGCTCATCATCACCTTCCTGATCGCCCAGGTACCGGCTTCCTCGTGCGCCTCGGCGCCGACGGCCAGCACGCCGGAGGGATGGCCGAAGCGCACGCGGCCATCCTTGCCGACGGGTGCAACGCGCGACACCACCGTGCCGGGAATCGCCGCGGCGGCGGCGATCGCCACCGCACCGGTACCGGTCATGGCGTGATGCAGCACGCCCATGGAAAAGATGCGCGCCAGCAGGTCGATGCCTGCCGCCTCGACCTTGCGCCCGTCGGACGCGGTGTAGAGGGCAGGCTTTGCCACGAAGGCAAGCTTGGGCGTGTGCTGGCGCTTCTCGCTCGCCTCGGCCGCGGTCCTGGCCAGGCCCATCGCCACCGCGCCTTGGGCACGCACGGCCTCGGCGAGCGTCAGCATCTTCTTGTCTCCGTTGATGTCGCCCTGCAGCTCGGTGCCCTTCAGTCCGAGGCGCGCCGCATCGACGAAGATCGTCGGGTTGCCGGCATTGATCAGCGTCGCCTCGATGGCGCCCATGCCCGGCACGTCGAGCGTGTCGATGCGCTGGCCGGTCGGGAACATCGCGCCGCCCGCGCCCTCGCCGTCCTCGTCGGCCGCGGGATCGAGGAATTCCAGCTTCACCTCGGCTGCCGGGAAGCTCACCCCGTCGAGCTCGAACTCGCCCAGCTCCTGCACCGCGCCGTCCTTCATCGGCACGTGGCTCACGATCCGCTTCTGGATATTGGCCTGCCAGATGCGCACCACCGCCGTGCCCTCGCTCGGGGCGCTGACCAGGCCCTGCTCGATCGCGAACGGGCCGACCGCGGTGCTGAGATTGCCGCAGTTGCCCGACCAGTCGATCACCGGCTTGTCGATCGCCACCTGGCCGAACAGGTAGTCGACGTCGCTGTCGGGCCGCGCCGACGTCGACAGGATCACGATCTTGCTGGTGCTCGAGGTGGCGCCGCCCATGCCGTCGGTGTGCTTGCCGTAGCGGTCGGGGCTGCCGATCACCCGCAACAGGACCTTTTCGCGCTGGGCGGCGTCGGCGGGCAGATCGTCCTTCAGGAAGAACACGCCCTTGCTGGTGCCGCCGCGCATGTAGACAGCGGGGATGCGGAGTTGCTTCATCGGAACCTCTGGCCTGGGCTATCGTAGCCGGCATCAACGACAGGAGGAAACATGGCGCTCGTTCTTTTCAGCAACAGCTTCAAGGAAGGCGGCACGCTGCCGATGGACCACATCCTGTCGAGCGACTACGGCTTCGGCTGCGCCGGCGGCAACAAGAGCCCGCATCTCGCGTGGAGCGGCGCGCCGGCCGGCACCAGGAGCTTCGCCGTGCACTGCTTCGATCCCGATGCGCCGACCGGCTCGGGCTTCTGGCACTGGGTGGTGGTCAACATCCCGGCCACCGTAGGCGAGCTCAAGCTCGATGCCGGCAATCCCGCGTCCGGCCTGTTGCCGGCGGGTGCGCTGCAGACGCGCACCGATTTCGGCAAGCCGGGCTATGGCGGCCCCTGCCCGCCGCAGGGCCTGGGCGCGCACCGCTACCAGTTCACCCTGTTCGCCGTGAAGGAGGCGAGCCTGCCGGTGGCTGCCGACACCTCGGCCGCCGTCGTCGGCTTCAACCTCCACTTCAACACGCTAGAGAAGGCGGTGCTGACCGGCAAGTTCGAGCGCTAGGAAAGACTTCCTCCCCAATCAACGGGGAGAAAGATGAGAGAAATGCGCATGCCGACAGCCCGCGAGTTGATGGCCGATGCGGTGGTCCATGCGCTGGGTCTTGGGCTGGGCGTGATCGGCGCCGTGGCCATCATGGTGGTCGTGCTGGAGGGTTCGACGAGCGGGCGGTTGCTGCCGATCGGCGTCTACGCCACCGGCCTGATCGCCATGCTGGCCTGCTCGGCCACCTACAACCTCCTGCGCGCCAGCCCGCGCCGCGACTGGCTGCGCCGGCTCGATCACGCGGCGATCTTCGTCATGATCGCCGGCACCTACACGCCGTTCGCGACGCTCGCCTTCCCCGAGCCGTGGTCGAGCGGTCTCACCGTTGCGGTGTGGACGGCGGCGGCGGCCGGCGTCGCCGTCAAGCTGTGGCGGCCGCGGCGGCTCGAACGGATTTCGGTCGTGCTCTATCTCGCCCTGGGCTGGATCGGCGTGGTGGCGCTCGATCCGTTCCTGCACGCGCTCGCCACGCCGACGCTCGTCCTGCTGCTGGCCGGCGGGGTGGTCTATTCGGCCGGCGTCGCCTTCCACCTCGCGACCCACCGCCGCTACCAGAACGCAGCCTGGCATGGCTGCGTCCTGGTCGCCGCCTGCATCCACTATGCGGCGGTGTTCTCGCTCGTCGCGTGAACCCTCCGACTTTTCACCGCATACCGTTGGCACGGCCGGTGCTAAGAAAGGCGCCGTGACCAAGCCAGCCCATCCGACCCGCCGCGGCCTGCTTGGCGGGGCGGCGCTTGCGGCACTCGCCGCGCCCGACCTGGCGGCGCAGCCGCGCACCATCGACTCCGGTGCCGATCTCGCCTTCCCCACGGGCTTCCGCTGGGGCACCGCGACCTCGGCCTACCAGATCGAAGGCGCGACGTCGGCCGACGGCCGCGGCGCCTCGATCTGGGACACCTTCTGCCGCGAGCCCGGCCGCATCCGCGACGGCTCCAATGGCGACGTCAGCGTCGACCACTATCACCGCTACAAGGAAGACGTGGCGCTGATGAAGTCGCTCGGCGCACAGACCTACCGCTTCTCGATCGCCTGGCCGCGCGTCTTCCCCGAAGGACGCGGCCAGCTCAACGCGGCCGGCCTCGCCTTCTACGACCGCCTGGTCGACGAGCTGCTGGCGAGCGGCATCGAGCCCTTCGCCACGCTCTATCACTGGGACCTGCCGCAGGCGCTGCAGGACAAGGGCGGCTGGGAGCGGCGCGACACCGCGCTCGACTTCGCCGACTACGCCGGCGCCGTCGCCGGCAAGCTCGGCGACCGCGTGAAGAACTTCTACACGCTGAACGAGATGGCGAGCTTCATCGAGTTCGGCTACGGCATCGGCATCTTCGCGCCCGGCCTGAAGCTGCCGCCCGACCGGCTGGCCCAGGCGCGCCACCACGCCGTGCTGGCGCACGGGCTCGCCGTGCAGGCGATCCGCGCCAGCGGCCGCGCAGGCACCCGGGTCGGGCCGGCCGAGAATCTCACCGTGGCGCTGCCGGCGTTCGAGATCCCGGCCCATGTCGAGGCGGCCGAGCTCGCCACGCGCGAGCTGAACGCGGCCTACCTCACCGTGATGATGGAGGGGCGCTACACCGACTCCTATCTCGCCGGGCTCGGCGCCAACGCGCCCAGGTTCCCCGACGGCGACCTCGCGATCATCGCCAGCCCCGTCGACTTCGTCGGCATCAACGTCTACGTCCCCGGCCCCTACGTCCTGTCGAGCGAGGCGGCGCCCGGCTACCAGGCGCTGAAGCTGCCCAAGTCCTATCCGCACATGGCTTCGACCTGGCTGACCTTGGCGCCCGAGGTGCTGTACTGGGCGCCGCGCCATGTCGCGCGCCTGTGGAAGCCGGCCGAGATCCACATCAGCGAGAACGGCACCTCGAGCAAGGACAAGCCCGACAAGGACGGCCGGGTCTACGACCTCGATCGCCTGATGTACCTGCGCAACTGCCTGACCCAGCTGCACCGTGCCACCAGCGAAGGCGTGCCGGTGCGCGGCTACTTCCTGTGGAGCCTGCTCGACAACTTCGAATGGGCCGACGGCTACGCCACGCGCTTCGGCCTGGTCCGTGTCGACTACGCCACCCAGCAGCGCAGCCCCAAGCTCAGCGCCGCCTTCTACAAGGAGGTCATGGCGCGCAATCGGGTGGCCTGAGAGCCACTACATGTTGGGGCAGTTACCGCAAGGTAACGCTAAAAATAACGCAAAAACACGGGGGGTCCCCGCAGGCTCCACCAGATGTCGATTTGCGGGACTCTC
>CAZHQA010000202.1:0-10013 GCA_964533955.1 uncultured Reyranella sp.
CGCTCATGTGCGGATAGAGCGCGTAGTTCTGGAATACCATGGCGATGTCGCGGTCCTTGGGCTCGAGCTCGTTGACCACGCGATCGCCGATCGCCACCTCGCCGCCGCTGATGCGCTCCAGTCCCGCCACCATGCGCAGCAGCGTGGACTTGCCGCAGCCCGAGGGGCCGACGATGACGATGAACTCGCCGTCGGCGATCTCCATGTCGATGCCATGGATGACCGCGACCTTGTTGTCGTAGGTCTTCTTGACGCCGCGCAAATGGACTTGCGCCATGGCCCTATTTCTCCGTTTCGACGAGGCCGCGCACGAACTGGCGCTGCATGAAGACCACGACCAGCACCGGCGGCAGCATGGCAAGCATCGCCATGGCCATCAGCAGGTTCCAGCTCGGCACGTTGTCCACGACGTTGGCCTGCCGGGAAACCGTCATGACGGCAGTGTAGAAGCCCGGCTTGGTGGTGATAAGCAGCGGCCACAGATACTGGTTCCAGCCGTAGATGAATTGGATCACGAACAGTGCGGCGATCGAGGTGCGGCTCATCGGCAGCAGAATGTCCCAGAAGAAACGCATGGGTGACGCGCCGTCGACACGCGCCGCCTCGGCGAGTTCGTCGGGCACGCTGAGAAAGAACTGACGGAACAGGAAGGTCGCGGTGGCCGAGGCGATGATCGGGATGATCAGGCCGGCGTAGCTGTCGAGCATGCCGAGGCTCGCCACCACGCCATAGGTCGGCACGATGCGCACCTCGACCGGCAGCATCAATGTGACGAAGATCGCCCAGAAGCACGTCATGCGCAGCGGGAACCGGAAATAGACGATGGCGAAGGCGGAGATGATCGAGATCGCGATCTTCCCCAGCGCCACGCCTAGCGCCATGATCATGCTGTTCATCAGCGTGATCCAGATCGGCACGCCGCTGAAGCCGCGGCTGAAACCCTCGGTCAGGATCTGGCCGTAGTTTTCGACCAGGTGCCGGCCGGGCAACAGCGGCACGGGCGAGCGCAGCATCGTCGTCTGGTCGTGGGTCGAGGCGACGAAGGTCATCCAGACCGGAAAGGCGATGATGATCACGCCGAGGATCAGCACGACATGGCCGAACACGGTCAGCAAGGGGCGATTCTCGACCATCAGTAGTGCACCCGCCGTTCGATGAACCGGAACTGCACCACGGTGAGCACGATGACGACGGCCATCAGCACGACCGACTGGGCCGACGAGCCGCCGAGGTCTTGGCCGCGGAAGCCGTCGTTGTAGACCTTGTAGACCAGGATCGACGTGGCCTGGCCGGGGCCGCCCTTGGTCAGCGCATCGACCACGCCGAAGGTGCCGAAAAAGGCGTAGAGGATGTTGATCACCAGCAAGAAGAACCCGGTGGGTGAGAGCAGCGGAAATGCGATGTCCCAAAAGCGACGACCGGGCCCGGCGCCGTCGATCGCCGCCGCCTCGATCAGCGAGCGCGGTATCGACTGCAGGCCGGCGAGGAAGAACAGGAAGTTGTAGCTCACCTGGTTCCATACAGCGGCGATCACCACCAGCAGGAGAGCCTGATTGCCGTTGCTCACGTAGTTGAACTCGATGCCGATGGCCTGCAGCATCCAGGCAACGACGCCGACCGAAGGGTTGAACAGGAAGCCCCACAGCACGCCGGCCACGGCCGGCGCCACGGCGTACGGCCACACCAGGAAGGTCTTGTAGGCGGTGGCGCCGCGGATCACGCGGTCAGCCATCACCGCGAGCAGCAGCGACACCGCGAGACCGAGCGATGCCACCAGGGCACTGAACACCAGGGTGAGACGGGCGGAGGCCCAGTACGCCGGATCTCCGAACAGATGGGTAAAATTGTCGAACCAGACGAACTTGGAATTGCCGCCGAAGGCATCCTCGATCAGCACCGACTGCCAGATCATCTGGCCCGACGGCCAGAAGAAAAAGACCAGCGTGATGATGATCTGCGGCGCCACAAGGAGGTAGGGCAACCAGCGATCGTTGAAAGTGACGCGCTTTTCCATGATCTACGAAGGAGCGCGCCCGTCAGGCCCTCTCCCTGCCTCCCCCGTCCGACGGGGGAGGTGCCCGAAGGCCAGAGGAGTAAGGCTCACGCACGGTCCTAGTTGTTGGCAGCCTGGAACTTGCGCAGCAACTCGTTGCCGCGCTTGACGGCATCGTCGAGGGCGGCCTTGGCGTCCTTCTTGCCCGACCATACGTTCTCGAGCTCCTCGTCGACGACATCGCGGATCTGCACGAAGTTGCCGATGCGCAGGCCCTTGGAGTTCTCGGTGGGAGGATTGAGCGTCAGTTCCTTCACCGCGATATCGCGGCCCGGAAACTTCTTGTAGAACCCCGCCTCCTCGGTCGCCTTGGCGGCCGCATTGGTGATCGGCACGTAGCCGGTTTCCTGGTGCCACTTGGCCTGCACGGGCGTGCTCGACAGGTAGGTCATGAACTTCGCCACGCCGGTATATTCGGCCTTGGGGCGGCCCTGCAGCACCCACAGCGTGGCACCGCCGATGATCGAGTTCTGCGGCTTGGCAATGACGTCGGGCGAGTAGGGCATCATGGCGATGCCAACCTTGTCCTGACCCAGCGCCTTCTCGGCGCCTGCCGCCGATCCCGAGGAGCCGATGCGGAAGGCGCAATCGCCGCCATTGAACAGCGGGTCGGATTTGCCTTCTCGGCCGCCGTAAACGAAGGTCTTGTCCTTGCTCCAGTCGGCCAACATCTGGATCAGCTTGACGCGCGGAGCGTCATTGAATTTCAGCTCTTCGTCGATGCCGGCAAAGCCGTTCTCCTTGGAGGCATAGGGCAGGTTGTGCCAGGCGCCGTAGTTCTCGATCAGCGTCCAGGTCTGCCATTGCGGCGTGAACCCGCACTTGGCGCCGGCGGCGACAGCCTTCTTGGCCATCTCGCCGAGCTCGGGCCAGGTTGTCGGCGGCTTCTCGGGATCGAGGCCCGCCTTGGCCAACAGCTCCTTGTTCCAGTACAGCACCGGCGTGGAGCTGTTGAACGGCATCGAGAGCAGCTTGCCGTCGGTCGTCGAGTAGTAGCCGTACACTGGGCCGATATACGCCTTGGGATCGAACGGTTCATTGGCATCGGCCATCAGCTGGTAGATCGGGTAGACCGCTCCCTTGGCCGCCATCATGTTGGCGGTGCCCACCTCAAAGACCTGAACGATGTGCGGTGCCTGCTTGGCGCGGAAGGCGGCGATCGCGGCGGTCAGCGTCTCGGTATAGCTCCCCTTGTAGGTCGCCACGACCTTGTACTCGGACTGTGACTTGTTGAATCCCGCAGCGAGTTCGTTGACGGTCTCGCCCAGATTGCCCGGCATGGCATGCCAGAACTGGATCTCGGTCTGTGCAGCAGCCCCATGGGTGCTCGCCAGCACCGCGACGGCGGCAACGGACGACAGCAACGTGCGTGACATGAAATCTCCCTCCCAAACGGCCCGGTCGATGTATCGGCGGGGCGCGAGACTGCAATGTGTCTGTTATGTTTCAGTCCCGTGACACTCCACCAAGACTGTCCCCCGAAGGCAACCCCCAATTGGTCTATTTGAGTGCTGCCAGGATGACGTCGGGCATGTCGGTGATGACACAGTCCACGCCCATCCCGACCAGCGTCCTGGCGAGCGCCGGATCGTCGATGGTGTAGACACTGAGGGCGAAGCCCGCCTGCTTGACCTCGCGCGCCCGGACGGCCGTCAGCTTCTCGCCGTTGGTGTTCACCCCGACCGCCCCGACACGATCGGTCCGCGACCGCCAGTCGCCGGCGAGTTCGTCGAGCAGGATCGCCCGCGCGAATTCCGGCGCGGCCTCGCGCGCCGCGGCGAGCGAGCGGTCCTTGAAGCTCGACAGCAAGGGCGGCGGCAGGCTCGACGGCCAGCAGCGGCGCAGGGTCGCGACCGTGACCCGGGCGGTCTCCCGCTCACGGCCCTCGCACGGCTTGATCTCGACGTTGCAGCCGAGCCCCAGCTCCTGAAAGCAGCCGATCGCCTCTTCGAAGGTCGGCACGTCCCTGGGCAGCTCGGCGCGCGGCGTTTCGGCCACCAGGCGGTCGACGCCCATCGTGCGCTTCAGCGAGGCATCGTGCATCACGATCGGCACGCCGTCGGACGTCAACTTGACGTCGATCTCGACCCAGGTTGCGCCGCGTCGCCCGGCCTCGCGGAACGAGGCCAGGGTATTTTCCGGTGCATAGGCCTTCGCTCCGCGATGACCGATCACTTTGGGCAGTTGCAGCATTCGCCAATCCAACGCTAACTCGGCAGTGGCAAATAGCGGGCAACCCTACCCATGTCGACCTTTCCCGATCAATTCCGGCTGAACGGCCGTACCGCCCTGGTCACCGGCTCGGGCCGCGGGCTCGGCTGGGAAATGGCGCAGGGTCTGGCCCAGGCCGGCGCCCGGGTGCTGCTGCACGGCCGTGACCGTACGCGATTGGCGCCGCGGCTCGCGGACCTGCACAAGGCCGGGCACGTCGCCGACGCCCTCGCCTTCGACATGGCCGACCGTGCCGCCATGAAGGCGGCCATCGCCCCGGCGGGCGCGATCGACATCCTGATCCACAATGTCGGCGAGCGCGATCGCCGCGCCTTCCTCGATATCGAGCCCGAGGCATTCGCCCGCCTGATCGATGTCGACCTGACGGCGGCCCATGCACTGATCAGCTTGCTGGTGCCCGGCATGGCCGAACGCGGCTGGGGGCGGCTGATTCTCGTCACCTCGATCGCCGGCGACCTCGCCGTCCCCAACGCCTCGTCCTATGTGACCGCCAAGGGAGGATTGGCGGCCCTCGCCCGCGCCTTGGCCGTCGAGTTCGGTGCCAAGGGCATCACCTCGAATGCCCTCTCGCCCGGCTTCTTCGCCACCGAGACCAACGAAAAGATGATCGCCTCCGCCAACGGCGAGAAGCATCGCGAGCGCTGCCCGGCCAAGCGATGGGCCAAGCCCGCGGAGATTGCCGGGGCGGCGATCTTCCTCGCCTCGCCTGCCGCGTCCTATGTCAACGGCCATACGCTGGTCGTCGACGGCGGCGTGTCGGCGACGTATCTGTCCTGATGTCCTCTTGATCCGATGAGCGGCTTCGACTCGACCCGCGACGCGCTGAGCCAGGGCTTCGTCGCCGCCGTCCTGGTCGGCGTGTTCGGGCTGCTCGCCGCCGACCGGGTGCATCGGGTGCTCATTCCGATCGGCGGGGTGGCGCTGGTCTGGCTGGTCTCCTACCTCACGCCCCTCCGGCTGATCTCGTTCGAGGCCGCCAAGGAGGCGGTCGATCTGAACGTCATCCTGCTGCTGTTCGCCATGATGGCGCTGGTCGGCGTGCTCAAGACCACCAACGTCTTTCCTTGGGCGGTCGATCGACTGCTCGAGCGCTCGCGCGGCAACCCGAGCCGCTCGGCAGCGCTGATCATCTGGTTCACCGGCGTCCTGTCGGCCATCCTCGACAACGTCACCACGGTCATCTTCACCTACCCCATGGCGTCCGACATGGCACGGCGCCTCAGGATCAACGCCTCGGCCTTCCTGCTGCCGATGGTGATGGCGGCCAATATCGGCGGCACGGCCACCCTGATCGGCGATCCGCCCAACGTGCTGATCGGCGCCGATCCGCGCACCGGCCTGTCGTTCATGGCGTTCATCTACAACCTGACAGTGCCGTGCACCTTCATGATGGTTGCCTTGCTGTGGCAGGCCCGCCGCTTCTACGCCGCGGATATTGGCCGCGGTGCCGACCTCGACCACGCCGGCGCGGCGACGCCGACCGGCGCGCAGCTGCAGAACGTGCCGCTGCTGCGTGCGACCTGCTGGATCACCGCACTGATCTTCCTGGGCTTCATGACCCACACGCTGACCCACATGCCGGTGTCGGTGCCGGCCGTGATCGGCATCGCCGCCATCCTGTTCGCGCAGGACTACTACTACCTCAAGGAGCACAGGCCGACGCCCGAGGAGCGCCAGCACGGCGTGCTCGCCATCCTCGAGAAGGACATCGAGTGGCCGACGCTCGCCTTCTTCCTGTTCCTGTTCGTGCTGGTCGGCGCGGCCGTTGCGACCGGCCTGATCGAGAGCCTGGCGCTCGGCCTGGCCTGGGTGATCGACCGCATTTCGGGCGGCCTCGCGCTGTCGCCGCCCGCGACGCTCCTGGTGGCGGCGCTGATCGTGCTCTGGGTGTCGGGAGTCCTGTCGGCGCTGATCGACAACATCCCCTATACGGCGGTGACCATTCCGATCGTGGCGAGCCTGCTGGGCCGCCTGGCCGCGGGCGCCGATGGCCAGGTTCTGTGGTGGGCGCTGGCGCTCGGCGCCTGCCTGGGTGGCAACGGCACGTTGATCGGCGCCTCGGCCAACGTCACGGTCACGGGACTCGCCGAACGGGACGGCACGCGCATCTCGTTCAACGAGTTCACCCGCTACGGCGCGCGCGTGACCGCGATCACGCTCGTCATGTCGTCGATCTATCTGGGGCTGTGGATCTACGTCGGCTCGGCCCCCGTCAACCTCGCCGGCGCCGGCGTGCTCGCCCTTCTCTTCGCCGTTCAATATCTGAGACGCAGGAATGCCGGCACTGCTTAGCCGGCGTCGCCTGCTGCAGGCGTCGCTGGGCAGCGGATTGCTGGCAGCCTGCACGATGCCCGGCGCGCCGGTGTCCAGCCTCGCGCCGATCCGGGCGCGCACCGATCGCATCATCGACATCGCCGTCTGCACGCGGCCATTCCGCGCCGCCGGCCCGCGGCTCGACACCGAACGGCTGGGCGACACGCTGGTCGTGCACAACTACGGTCATGGCGGCAGCGGCTGGTCGCTGAGCTGGGGTTCGAGCGCCATCGCCGTCGCCAAGGCGATGCAGGCCAACCCTCGGGAGATCTCGGTGATCGGCTGCGGCGTGCTGGGGCTCACCTCGGCGATCCTGGCGCAGCGTGCCGGCGCCCGCGTGACGATCTACGCAGCCGAGCTGCTGCCACAAAGCCGTTCGGCGCGCGCCTCCGGCGCCTGGACGCCGGACTCGCGCATCGCGCTTGCCTCGGCAGCGGGCCCCGGATTTGCAGAGCTATGGGAGCAGATGGCGCGCACTGCCTACAAGACACACCGCGACTATCTCGGCCTGCCCGGCGCGCCGGTCGAATGGGCCGACTTCTACTCGGTGGCCGTCGAGGAGGCCCCGTCTCGGCGCCCCGCGGCGAGCCCGGCAACCGGCGAAGATCTCGACTTCGCCGCGCATGGACGGCGCATCGCCGACCTGACGCCGCGGGGCGTGCGGCTTTCGCCCGACGCCGCGCCGTTCCGCGCCAGGTCGGTGCAGCAGAGCGAGTTCATGATCTTCAACATCGCCGACTACGGCCACACGCTGTTCAACGATTTCCTGGTGGCCGGCGGCCAATATCGTCACGCCGAATTCCACCATCCGTCGCAGATCGCGGCACTCGGCACGCCGGCGGCGATCAACTGCACCGGTTACGGCGCGCGGGCGCTGTGGCGGGACGACAGCCTGACGCCGGTGCGCGGCCAGATCGCCCGGCTGATCCCGCAGGCCGACGTGCACTACGGGCTCTTCTACAGGCACGTCTATGTCGTGCCGCGGCGTGACGGCATCGTCGTCCAGGCCCTCGACGGCGGAGACATGAAGGGTTATGGCGACGCCAGCGAAACCGTCGACCGCGCGGAATCGGACCGCGCGGTGACGACATTGGCCGAGTTGTTCCGGCCGCCGCTGTGGCGCGGCGCGCCTACGGCTTCTTCGTGATGTTCCAGAACACCGTGACCGGTGTCAGCAGCACGCCCTCGACCTTGTTGCTCAGCGCGAACGGCTGATAATAGATGCCGAGGTTGATGTGGGTCGGATGCTCGGCCCAGTATTTCTGCAGGTCGATCACGATCTGCTTCTGCTTGGCCGGATCGGTCTCCTTGGCGAACTGGTCGCGCAGTTTCTCGATCGTCTCGTCGCACGGCCAGCCGAACATCGCCTTGTCGCACGAGGCGTTGAAGAAACCGGCCATCACGGGGTTGAGGATGTCGGCCGCCGCCCAGCCGGTGATGAAGGCGCTCCATCCGCCCTTGTCGAGCGGCTCCTTCTTGGTGCGCCGACCGACCAGCGTCTGCCAGTCCATCGACTGCATGTCGACCTTGAAGCCCGCCGCCTCGAGTTGTGCCTTGGCAACCGGCGCCATGTTGGTCAGCAGGCCGAGGTCGGTCGATTGCATCAGCACGATCGGCGTGCCGTCATAGCCGGCTTCCTTGAGAAGCTCCCGCGCCTTGGCGGCATTCTGGTTCAGGATGTTCTCCAGGCCCACCTCGGTGGCGAGCGGCGTGCCGCAGACGAACATCGGCTTGCAGACCTTGTAGTATTTCTGATCGCCAATCGAGGCCTTGAGAAAGTCCTCCTGGCCGATCGCGACCGACGCGGCGTAGCGGATCTTGGGGTTGTCGAACGGCTTGTGCAGCGTGTTGAAGCGCAGGGAGAACTGGCTGCCCAGCGGATTGTAGTCGAACAGCTTGAGGTTCTTGTCCTTGGCGATCAGCGGCAGCAGGTCCAGGCTGGGCGATTCGATCATGTCGATCTCGCCGTTCTGCAGCGCCGACACCTGGGTCTGCGCATCGGGGATCCAGATCCATTCGATGCGGTCGACCTTGGCGATCTTGCCGCCGGACAGGCCGGAGGGCGGCTCGGCGCGCGGCTTGTAGGTCGTGTTCTTGACGAATACGACCTTCTCGCCCGGTTTCCATTCGTTGGCGACGAAGATGAATGGCCCGGAGCCGATCACGTCCTCAACCTTGATCTGCTGCATCGGATCGGTCTCGGCCGTCTTCTTGGGCATCATGAACGGCACGTTGGCCGACGGCTTGCCGAGCGATTCGATCACCAGGCCGTAAGGCTCCTTCATCTTCATCCGGAAGCTCTTGCCGTCGACGGCCTCGAAGCCCGCGACCGAGGCCAGCAATTTCTGGCCCATTGAATCGCGCGCGCCCCAGCGCTTGATCGAGGCGATGCAATCCTCCGAGGTCACCGGCTTGCCGTCCGACCAGACCAGGCCATCGCGCAGGGTGAAGGTCCAGGTGAGCTTGTCGGACGAGACGTCCCACTTCTCCACCATCTGCGGCTTGACCTCGAACTTCTCGTCGACCGCGAACAGCGTGTCCCAAACGAGGTAGCCGAAGCCGCGCTGCACGTAGGCGGTGGTCCAGATCGGATCGAGAATCTTCAGATCCGAATTCATTACCGCCCTGAGCGTGCTCTGCGCCGCCGCCGGAGCGGGCAGCGCGCCCATCAGACCGCCGACACTTGCCGCGACGGCGAGCGCCGCCAACGATTTCCTGAAATCGAACATGATTGACCCCTCCAGATCCCCGTTCACCCTGTTGCAAGAAATGAGCCGCCCCACGTCGTCACGTGTCGCGAAAAGGCCCCAGATCTTGTGTCAGTTACCCAAAGTAACGTTTAAAATAATGGGAATATATTCCCCCGCTACCACCCCTTGAATCGACACCTGCAACCATAGAGACCTATTTTACCGCACATCGTCCCATCCACCTATTTTGGCCATTAGAATGGGCCGAGTTGCGGCAGCAAACGCCGAGAAGGAGACCGACGTGGCGGTCACGATCAGGCAGATCCATCCCGTGTTCGCCGGCGAGGTGTCGGGCGTCGACCTGACCCGGCCGATCAGCCGAACGGACGCTCTGGCAATCGACGAAGGCATGAACCGGTACGCGGTGCTGGTCCTCCCGGGCCAGAACATCACCGACGAGCAGCAGATCGCCTTCTCGAAGAACTTCGGCGCGCTCGAGGCCAAGAGCCGGCCCGGCACCATCCGCAAGGCGGCGGACAACCGTCTGGGCGCCGGCATCGCCGATCTCTCCAACCTCGACAAGCACGGCAAGGTCATCTCGGGCGACGATCGGCAGTGGTTCTTCAAGCTGGGCGACCGTCTGTGGCACTCCGACAGCTCCTATCACGAGATTCCCGCCAAGTATTCGCTGCTGTCGGGCCGTGTCCTGCCGTCATGGGGCGGCA
>CAZHQA010000203.1:0-9994 GCA_964533955.1 uncultured Reyranella sp.
TCGAACCTGAGCCAGCAGGCGCTGGCGACGATCTCGCAGGCGGCCGCGGCCTTCAAGCAGAAGGGCAACGCCCGCATCACGGCGACCGGCCACACCGACACGTCGGGCCCGGAGAACTACAACATGGCGCTGTCGCTGCGCCGCGCCAATGCGGTCAAGGACGCCCTGGTGCGCAACGGCGTGCCGGCTACCGCGATCGCCGTCATCGGCCGCGGCGAGCAGGGCCTGCTGGTCCCGACGCCGGACGGCGTGCGCGAGCCGCAGAACCGCCGCGTCGAGATCGTGCTCCAGTAAGCCGATCCGAATCCTAGACGTCGTGTGACGGCCGGGGGCAACCCCGGCCGTTTCCTTTGTCGGCTATCTTTCGCGCAGGCTTTCGTGGGCGTACTTGACCACGGGCGACAGCAGATAGCTCATGACCGTGCGCGTGCCTGAGCGGATCTCGACGGTGACTGCCATGCCAGGCGTCAGGCTGACCATGTTGTCATCGACCCGCATCTGCGTCTTGTCGAGCGACACTCGCGCCATATAGACGAGCTCCTGACCCGCCGGCTCGCTGGTCTGGTCGGCGCTGCCCTTCTGCTTTTCGTTCTTGTCGACCGGCTTGTTCCGCTCGACCGAATCCTGCGAGATCGACAGCACCACACCGTGGCGCAGTCCGTAGCGCGTGAAATTGAAGGTATCGATCTTGATCTGCGCGGGCGCGCCAGCCGAGACGAAACCGATGTCCCGGTTTGCGACCCGCGCCTCGACTTCGAGCGGGCTGTCCTTGGGCACGATCGACATCAGGGCCTGGGCCGGCGTCACCACGCCGCCGATCGTGTGTATGACAAGCTGCTGCACGACACCGTCGACCGGCGAGGTGAGCGTCTGCTGCTTCTGGCGCTGGTCAGCCTTGATCAGGTCCTCGCGCAGCCCGAGCGCCTTGCGCTCGGCCTCGGCGAGTTCCCCCAGGCGCTGGCGCCTGTATTCGGCGACAGCCTGCGCCCTTGTCTCGATCACGTTGGCGATCGCCGCCGCCGCCTCGTCGAGGCGCTTCTGCTGCACCAGCAGGTCCTGGCGGGACTCGTTGAGCTGCTGGATGGTCTCAAGCAGGGTGAGCTTGGAGCCGAGCGCGTTGTCGCTCAGCTTCTGGCGGATCTCGACCCGCTGCTGGATGTAGGGAATCGTGGTGTCGAGCTTCTCGATCGTCGACTTGATGGTGGCGCGCTCCGCCTCCTTCTGGGCGAGCTGCTTGTCGAGCGAGGCAAGCTTGGACCTCTGTTCGCTCAACTGACTCTCCAGCAGCCGGCGCTGCATGTTGAGCAGGCCCGGGTCGACGTCCTTCGGCGGGTCGAAGGCGGCCATTGGATCGCCGTTCTCGACCAGCGAGGCGTGCAGCCGCGCCACGTCGAGCCGGGCGGCGAGCAGGTCGCTGCGGATGCGTCCCCCCTCGGCCCCCGTGATCGTCGGATCGAGCTCGATCAGGACCTCGCCGGCCTTCACCGACTGGCCGTCGCGCACGTAGATCGCCTTGACCACGCCGGCCTCGAGCGGCTGGATGACCTTGTCGCCGCCATGGGCGACGATCTTGCCCGGCGCTGTGGCGACGATATCGATCTGGCCGAAACAGGCCCAGGCGAGCCCCGCGGTGAAGATCAGGATGACTACCAGGCCGAGCGCGCGGCCGACCGGCGAGGGCGGAGACTCGACGATTTCCAGCGCAGCCGGCAGGAACTCGGTTTCGACTCGGTCGCGTCCGCCCGACGGCAGGAAACCGAGCAGCGATTTCAAGATGGCCCAGCCCGACGTGAACGGGCTGGTCAGCCGGGCGAAGAGGCCGCGGCGGGCGGGGCGGTCGGTGGCGGCTTCAACGGACTTCATGGAGACCCGACTGGAGGCTGTGCAGGTTGGCATAGTGGCCACGGCTGCGGAGGAGATCGTCGTGGCTGCCGTCTTCGACGATGCGGCCGTGGCTCACCGTTATGATGCGGTCGGCGCGCCGCACGGTCGACAGCCGGTGGGCGATCACGATGACGGTGCGCCCGGTGGCGATGGCGTTCATGTTGTCCTGGATCGCCCGCTCGCTCTCGTAGTCGAGCGCGCTGGTCGCCTCGTCGAAGATCAGGATGCGGGGGTTCATGACCAGCGCCCGGGCGATGGCGATGCGCTGGCGTTGCCCGCCCGACAGGTTGCTGCCGCGCTCGCCGACCATCGTGTCGTATCCTTCGGGCAGCTCGAGGATGAAGTCGTGCGCGCCGGCCAGCTTGGCCGCCGCGACGATGCGATCGAAGGGCATTCCCGGATCGGCGAGCGCGATGTTGTCGCGTACCGAGCGGCTCATCAGGACGCTCTCCTGCAGCACGACGCCGAGTTGGCGGCGCAGCCACGCCGGGTCGACCATGCCGAGATCGATGCCGTCGATCAGCACGCGCCCCGATTCGGGGAAGTAGAGTCGCTGCATCAGCTTGGCGATCGTGCTCTTGCCCGAGCCGGAAGCCCCGACAACGCCGACGAACTGCCCCGGCTCGATCTTGAACGTCATGTCCTGGATGATCGGTGCGCCGTCTATGCGGTAGCGGAAGCTCACGTTGTCGAAAGTGATCTCGCCGCGGATCGTCGGCAGCGCCGCCCGAGACGCACTTTGCGTGGGCTCGGTCGGCGAATTGAGGATGTCGCCAAGGCGCTCGATCGAGATCTTGGTCTGGTGGAAATCCTGCCAGATCTGGGCAAGGCGGAGGATCGGCGTGCTGACGCGGCCGGCCATGATGTTGAAGGCGATCAGCTCGCCGACCGACAGATCGCCGGCAATGACCAGCTTGGCGCCGAAATAGAGAATGGCTGCCGTCACCAGCTTGCTGATCAGCTGCACGGCGTTGCTGGCCGAATTGGAAAGACTGAGCACCTTGAAGCTCGCGCCGACATAGGCGGCGAGCTGGTCCTCCCAACGGCGCTGCATCTGCGGCTCGACGGCCATCGCCTTGAGCGTTTCGACGCCGTTGAGCGATTCGACCAGGAAGGCCTGGTTGTCGGCGCCGAGCCGGAATTTCTCGTTGAGTCGCCGGCGAAAGGCGGGCGTCAGGCCGATCGATATCCCCGCGTAAAGCGGCAGCGACAGCAGCACGACGATCGTCAGCGTCGTCGAATACATGAACATGATGGCCACGAACACGACCGTGAAGAACAAGTCGATCGTGAGCGTGAGGGCGGAACTGGTGAGGAAGTTGCGGATGTTCTCGAGCTCGCGCACGCGGGCCACCGAATCGCCGGCGCGGCGGGCCTGGAAGTAGGCGAGTGGCAGCGCGAGCAGGTGCCTGAACAGACGCGCGCCCAGCTCGACGTCGATGCGGTTGGTGGTGTGCGAGAAGACGTAGGTTCGCAGCACCGACAGCATGGCCTCGAACACCGACATGCCGACCAGGGCCATCAGGAGCACGTCGAGCGTGCTGAGATTCTGGTGGACCAGGACCTTGTCGATCACGACCTGGAAGATCAGCGGCGAAACCAGGCCGAACAGCTGCAGGAAGAACGAGGCGATCAGCACCTCGCCCAGCATGTGCTTGTACTTCCGCATGGCCTGCAGGAACCAGCCGATGTCGAACCGGCTTGACAGGCCCAGCAGGTCGCGCCGCGTCATCAGCACGAGATGGCCGTTCCACACCGCCTCGAACTGCTCCTTCTTGACCAGTGTCGGCCGCGGGACGTTGGGCAGCTGCAGAAGGACTTTCTCGGCGTCGGCCTTGGCGACAAGGGCAAAGCCGCCATCTCGGAACTGCGCGATCGCCGGCAGCGGCGTCCTGGGCAGGCGATCCCAGGTGGTGACCCTGGATCGTGCCTTGAGGCCGAACTGCTTGGCGCAGCGGAGCATATCGGTGATGCCGATCGTCTTGGTGCCAAGCTGATGGCACAGCTGGTCGCCGTTGACGGCGATGCTGTGGAACCGCAGGAGTAGCATCAGGCTGGCGAGGCCGGGGTCGATCGTCACCCCTTCAGGCGAAGAGATATCCATTGGTGCTGGTGCACTTTGCGCTGGTGTTGAGCTACGACGGACAGTCCTAAATACCACAGATTGAACACCGCATTCGTGTTGCAAATGTGCGGCGTTTGTCACGTTCGGCGCGACAAATGGGCAGGACCCCCGGGACGTGAGGAAGGCGCTAGTCTATCTAATTAATGATTTAATATCAAATAGTTATATGGAATTCTTCCGATAGAAACGGCGTCCCGGCAGCGCTCGCTTCCCTCAGGCTGGCCAAATGCTAGGCACCTGCGATTTTCTTCACGAGTTCATCTCGCTTCGCGGCCGCCTGGGCGTGGTCTGGCTGCAGCTCCAGGATTCGGTTGTAGTAGTCGCGGGCGCTTTCGAGGAACTTGAGACCCTCCAGCATGAGCGCGCTGCTGTGGAGTGCCGCGATGTCGTCCGTGAGGAGCGGTACCGGGCTATGGTAGTTGAGGGCGCCGTCGAGCCATACGCGCTGGCGATCCTGGTCGGCGCGCCACACCTTGTGCAGGTTGTCGATCCGGGCGTTCGCGCGGCGCGGGACGCAGACCATGTTGGTCGACACCATCGTGGCGTGAAGTCGCTCCGGATCCCCAAGGAAGTTCGGCACGCGCTCGTAGGGCGTGACGTGCCAGTAGCAGTCGTAGTCGAGATCCCACAGGAGCTGGATCAGCTCGGCTGATTTGGCACTGTTCTCGTTTTCGACGAAGACGACCGGGCCGCAGCGCCGCAGTGTCTCGGCGGCGCCCCTGATCACGTCGGCCTCCATGCCCTCGACATCGATCTTGATCAGATGACAGGCCGGGAGGGCAAGGCTGTCGATCGTCATCAGTCGAACCTGATCCCCGCGGGTCGCCGAGCCAATCGAGTAGCCGCCGAAATTCTGTACCGCGCGCATGTCGAGCTGCGCGACCGTGACCTCGCCCGGCATGGCGCCCGCGGCCGCCCAAAGGGCGGTGACCTGTCGGAAGGCGTTCAGCGCCAGGTTGGCGCACAGGATGTGGAAGATGGCGCGCTGCGGCTCGAAGGCCACGACGCGGCCCCCGTCGCCCACCAGATTGGCGATCGCCACGGTGTGCGTGCCGATGTTGGCGCCGACCTCGACTGCCGTCATGCCGGGCTTCAGCACCTGGGCGAAGGTGTCGACCTCGCCTTCCGAATACTCGCCGTACTTGTCGAGCATGCGGCCCTGGAACTGGTCGTTGACGTTGTAGAGCATCATGCCGTGCCGGCATTGCCGCAGGCGCAGATAGCCCTGACCCCACACCAGTTCGCCCGGGGCCGCGATCTTCTCGGCGGATATCTCGTCAGCCATCGGCGTTCATCGTGTCGCAGCGTTCTCCACAGACCTGCCGGCCTCGCGCACCTGCAGCGCCTCGCGCCGGTTGGAGCGGGCAAGCGGATGGTC
Source organism: uncultured Reyranella sp. (assembly GCA_964533955.1). Taxonomy (GTDB): domain Bacteria; phylum Pseudomonadota; class Alphaproteobacteria; order Reyranellales; family Reyranellaceae; genus Reyranella. The sequence goes on from CAZHQA010000203.1 coordinate 5,388, forward strand.
GGGCTGCAGCGCGAGCGCCCTGTCGTAGCTGGCGATCGCCTCGTCGTGGCGGCTCAGTCGGGCGAGGGCGAAGCCCCGATTGTTGTGGGCGTCCGCATAGTCGGGCCTGAACAGGATGGCCTTGTCGTAGTCCGCCACGGCCTCCTCGAAGCGGCCAATCGCCATTCGCGAATTGGCGCGATTGTAGTACGGCTCCGGCAGCCCGGGAGAGCGCCTGATCGCCGCGTCGTAGTAGTCGACCGCCCTTTCGAAGAGCTTGAAATTGTGCAGGACCAGCCCGGTGTCGTTCAGGGCGCCGACATTGGGTGAGTCGAGGGGCAGCGGAATACGGATACGGCCGTCGGCATCCTTGTAGGGTGCCTGATAGCGCCCTTCCTCGCGGCCGAAATCGATGGTGCTGACATTGTCGAGCACGCGATGGACGGCGATCGGTGGAACGGCGACCCGGGCGACGATCTTGTCGATGTGGACGAGGCCCAGATCCGTGTCGAGGCTCATGTTCGGGAAGCTGCACGAAATGGGGTCGACCCAGAGCCCACTGGGATAGATGACGTCGATCTTGCCGTTCCTGAGCGGCAGGACGAGCTTCAGGAGCTTTTCGGCACCCCTGGGCGTGATCGTGTAGCAGGCCAGCCCCCAGATCCGCTTGGGACGGTACAGGGTGGTGGGCACGGTCGTGGCCTGAAAGTCGGCGACGCGCTCCTCGCTGTTCAGGTACTTCTCGTTGGTGACGACGTTGAACTCTCCGAGCCCCGGCACTTCGTAAGTCATGTGCAGGCCGAAATTGTAGCTCCAGAAGACGATATCCTGCTGCTCGGCGAGTTCGCGGAAGTGCCTGTGCACGGCGACGAAATCCTTGCGCAGGATGGCGTCGTCCTCGCACACGACGGCCGTCTTGCCCTCCTTGATGATCTGCTGCCAGCAGTTGAGATGGCTGAGCGAGCAGCCCACCGAATTGTTGGAATAGAGCAGGTCGGGCGCCACGATGTTGCGCCGCACCAGGTCGGCGCGGTCGAGCTTCTGGCCCTCGATGCCGGCCATGCGCACGAACTCCAGTCCGGCTATGGCGTTGTCCGCCAGGAAGCGCTGCAGCCGTTCGGGCGAGCGGTCGAGATTAATGACGAAGACCCGAAGCTTTTCTTCGTTCGTCATTGCTTCCCAACCCTCTCACCGCTCTTTGTGCCTGATTCTATGGGCTTTTTCGGGATCGGCCAATGGACGTTATTGCCCGTTCCCGTGTGAGTGCGGCGCTTGTGCTGCACAACCAGACCGGCCGGGCGGACGCCGGAGCCATAGAGGAAATAGGGCAGTTTCTCTACGGTAACCGTTAAAATAACGGGAAAATACGGGGGGTCGACGGCACGAGCCACAGGAAAGCTCACCCCAGCGATAGGGCCAAGGGTGATGCGGTTGCGGCAAGACGTGAATCGACTATTCATTGCGGCGTAAATATACATAAAGTGTATTTTCTTGTCCAGCCGCGCAGCGCACAGTCGGGCGATTTCATGCGGCCTGCCGGACTTTAGTCGACGGCGCCTCGCTACGGCTGATACAGGCCCAATGTCGACTTTTTTGGCCTGCCGTGGCATGAAGTGCCTGATGGCTGTCAGATACCGGGAGGGGTGTCCGACGTCGCAGGCGAAGGGGTTGACGTTGGAAAATCAGAGCATTCGGACGGCTTTGGCATCGCCAGAGGCGAATGTAGTCCAATGAACGTCCAGCCCGCCGTCTACGTCGCACCGGAACGTCCAGTGCTGGTGGGAGTGCCCGCCCCGGAAGGCCAGCAGCAGCCTTCCCAGGCGCCCCAGCAGGCACCGAGTCAGAAGACTGCCGAGGGGGCAGCGGCGCCCTCGGCGCCGCCCGAGAAGCCGCCGTTTCCGCTGCCGGCGCCGGTACCGACGCAGGAGGTCCCGGGGACCGGCATCCGCTTCGACTTCAACAATGGTTGCCGTGCGGTCCTGCCCAAGAGTGAGCATCCATGGCGGGTGCGACTGAGCGATCTGGACACCGGCAACATTCTGTTCGAGACCGTCTTCGAGCAGGGCACGATCAACTCCAGCAAGCGCTATTACGTTCGTTTCAAGCTCGAGATCTTCCAGCAGGACAAGCCGGTCCTCAATCACGTGTACTCCGCCAAGGACCGTGAGATCCTGATCCAGTTCCCGGTCGGCACGCTCGGCGACACGATGGGCTGGTTTCCCTATGCCGTGAAGTTTCACAAGCTGCACGGCTGCAAGCTGACCTGTGCGATGGGCGAGAAGCTCATTCCGCTGTTCCAGAAGGCCTATCCCGATATCGAGTTCGTCACCCACGAGCAGGTCAAGCCCGAGCGCTACTACGCGACCTACTCGATCGGCCTGTTCTTCGACGACAAGGACTTCATCTTCCAGCCCTGTGACTTTCGCTTCGTCGGTCTGCATCGCACGGCGGGCTACATCCTGGGCGTCGATCCGACCGAGGAGCCGCCCAAGCTCCACTTCGAGGACGAGACCCGGCCGATCAAAGAGCCCTACGTCGTCATCGCAACGCAAAGCACGACGCAGTCCAAATACTGGAACAATCCCGAAGGCTGGCGCGCCATCATCAAGATGCTCAAGGACGCGGGCTACCGGGTGATCTGCATCGACCAGAAGGCGACGCATGGCACGGGCCTGATCTGGAACCATATCCCGAACGGCGCCGAGGACGAGACCGGCGACAGGCCTCTCAGCGAGCGGGCACGCTGGCTAAAGCACTGCGAGTTCTTCATCGGTCTGTCGAGCGGCTTGAGCTGGCTTGCCTGGGCGACACGCTGTCCTGTCGTGATGATCGCCGGGTTCACGCACCCCTTGAACGAGTTCCATACGCCCTATCGCGTGATCAACTATCACACCTGCAACAGCTGCTGGAACGATCCGCACCACCGCTTCGACCACAAGGACTTCCTGTGGTGCCCGCGGCACAAGAACACACCACGCCAGTTCGAGTGCACTCGCCTGATTACAGTCGATCACGTCGAGCAAGCGATTCGCCGGATCCCTGATTTCGCCGCCCGTGAGCGTATCGCTCAACAAAAGGCCAAGGCTGCGGCAAAGGCCTCGGCATAAGAACGTGACGCCGGCGTCACGAACGGCCGTACATTCTCTCCAGGCGCTCGGGATCGAGGATGCAGATTTGGCGGCGCCGCACTTCGAGCAGGCCTTCGAGCTCAAGGCGGTGGAACTCGCGCGTTACGGCCTCGCGATGGGAGCCCAGATGCGAGGCGATCTCCTGGTGGGTCGGCGCAGGCTTGATGATGATGCTTCGTCCAACTTTTTCGCCGGACGCGGCAAGTCGCAGGAGTTCGCGGCGCAGACGTTCGCGCAGGGAGAGGGCGGCGACCTCGAACACCTGCTGCGAGGTCTTGCGGATCTTGGCGACCAGCAGCTCGACCAGCTTGGTGGCCACCGGCGCATTCGAGTGCAGCAGCTCGAAGAAGGCGGCAGCAGGCATGCGGGCCAGCACGCAATCGGTCAAGGCCTGCACCGAGGCCGAGCGCGGCAGCCCGTCGACTGCCGAGAATTCCCCGAAGATGTTCCCGGCGGTGCACTCGGAATAAATCACCTCGCGGCCTTTGGCGCTGATGCTGTTGATGCGTACAGCGCCCGCAAGGATGAAGAAGACGTCGTCCGTACGATCGTTTTCGCTAAGGATTTCGGCGTTCTTGCGATGATGGGAGGTTGCGCAGCTGTCGGCGACGCGCGCAAGGTCGGCGTCGCTCATTTCGTCGAACAACGCGATGACTCGCAGGCTCGGGTTGGTGTGCATTCCGTCCAATTGCCCCCGGGCGGGCCGCTTCCGGCCCTAGCCCCAGTCGATAAGTAATGTTCCGTACTATACCTATCCGATTATGTGACGATTCTCACGAAACTTATAGGCGGAGTATGCGGATCCGGCATTCGGCAAGATGCGGCTTTTGGGGTGAGGCGAGAGCCTTGCCGAGGATGATCCATAGTTTCCATGGCCCGATGCACGCCGCCATCCAATTCAAGGGATAGTTCGGTGCCGTCGGGGCGCGAGCGGCCGATTCGCGTCGAGAAGGCGCCCGACCGCGACCGCCACGGCGAGGCCTGGTTTGCGCTGGCGTTCGACGGCGGATTGCCCGCGGGCCAATGGATCCGGCTGCGCTACAGCACAAGCCTTCTTGGCGACGCCCAGCGTCCGTTCCTGCGGCTTCGCGCGACGGACGCCGAGCGGCATTCTTCGATGCCCTCCGGCTTGTTCGGCCGGGCCGAATGGATCGGCTACCTGCCGCCGGACGTCGGCGAGGTCGCAGTCTCGCCGGCGATCCTGCACGCGCCGTCGTACGAGGTGTTGTCGACGGCCACGGTATTGGGACGTGCCTTGGTTCGAAATCGTCCCTGGGCCTTGCACGCCGCGGCGCATTGGCTGGCCGGCCGGCGACGTGACGCCCTCGACGCGCTGCAGGTCGCCTGCGGTTCAACCTCGTTGAAGGGCTATCACCGATGGCGTGCCCGATCGCTGCGTGAGCCCGACCCCGAAGGATTGGATGGGGCGCCGGAAGACCAGCGGACCGCCCCCCATATCCGGGCGATCATCGAACTCGGTGCGGCTCCGGCGGCAGCTGT
>CAZHQA010000204.1:0-6977 GCA_964533955.1 uncultured Reyranella sp.
CAGGACGACCGAGACCGGCTCGCGCTCGACGAAATCCTCGACCGCATGCTCGAACTCGGCGGGCGCGTCGGCAAGCTCGGTACGCCGCTTGCCGATCGCGGTCTTCTGGCCGAACTTCTTCCGTGTCTCCTGGACCTCCTCGGAAATCCGGCTCCACTGCAGCGGCTCGTCCTTGAGGAGCGCCTTGAGATCCTTGCGCTCGGCCGAGAGCTTCTTGTGCTCGCCCTTGATCTCGAACTCCTCGAGCCGGCGCAGCGCGCGGAGCCGCATGTTGAGGATGGCCTCGGCCTGCAGGTCGGTGAGCCTGAAGGCCTTGATCATCTTGGGCTTGGGCTCGTCTTCCTCGCGGATGATCTTGATCAGCTTGTCGAGGTTGAGATACGCGACCAGGTAGCCGTCGAGGATCTCCAGCCGCCGCTCGATCTCGGCCAGCCTGTGGGTCGAACGGCGGACCAGCACCTCGCGGCGGTGGTCGAGCCAGGCCTGCAGCGCCTGCCGCAGGTCCATGACCTGGGGTGTATTGTCCTTGTCGAGGACGTTGAGGTTCAGCGGGAAACGGGTCTCCAGGTCCGTCATCTTGAAGAGCTGCTCCATCAGCAGCTCCGCCGGCACCTGCCCGGTGCGCGGCTCGAGCACGATGTGGACGTCCTCGGCCGATTCGTCGCGCACATCCTCGAGGATCGGCAGCTTCTTGGCATTGATGATCTCGGCGATGCGCTCGATCAGCTTGCCTTTCTGGACCTGGTACGGGATCTCGGTGATGACGATACGGTACTGGCCGCGCGGCAGCTCTTCCTTCTGCCAGCGCGCGCGCAGCCGGAACGCACCGCGGCCGGTCTTGTAGGACTCGACCATCGACTCGCGCGGCTCGACCAGGATGCCGCCGGTCGGGAAGTCCGGCCCCTTCACCATGTCGACCAGGGTGTCGATGCGCGCGTTGGGCGTCTTGATCAGGTGCAGCAGCGCATCGCACAGCTCGCCCGCATTGTGCGGCGGGATCGAGCACGCCATGCCGACGGCGATGCCGGCGGCGCCGTTGGCCAGCAGGTTCGGGAAGGCGCCGGGCAGCACGATCGGCTCGTGGGCGGAGCCGTCGTAGTTGGGGCGAAAGTCGACGGCGTCGTCGTCGATGCCCTGCAGCAGGGCCTCGGCCACTTCGGTGAGCCGCGCCTCGGTGTAGCGCATGGCCGCCGGGTTATCGCCGTCGATGTTGCCGAAGTTGCCCTGCCCCTCGATCAGCGGATAGCGGACCGAGAATTCCTGGGCGAGACGGACCAGCGCGTCGTAGATCGACTGGTCGCCGTGCGGATGATACTGGCCGATCACGTCGCCGACCACGCGCGCACTCTTCTTGAACGCGCTGTTGGGATCGAGCCGGAGCTGGCGCATGGCGAAGAGCAGCCGGCGATGCACGGGCTTCAGCCCGTCACGCACGTCCGGCAGCGAGCGCGCCATGATGGTGGACAGCGCATAGGACAGGTAGCGCTCGGAGAGCGCCTGTCCGAACTGCACGGGCCTGATCGGGCTGAGCGGTACGACGTTGCTGCGTTTTGCCATCGAGCGAGGGGTTTCAGCCGCGATTCATGCCGCAGCCATGGTTGTTATGCTTATTATAGCAGGGTTTCCATAAATCTGGCCCGTGCGGCAGGCAAGGGCTTGTTGTGTGGCCAAAACACGTGCCGCTCGAGGAAAAAGCCCGTCAAATCGAAGCCGAGCCTGAGCTCGACGTCATCCGACGGCAATCCACCGGTGGACAGAAAGGTCGGCAGGACCAGCAGCTTGCCGGCGTAGGGCTCGGCCGCGCCGCGCGACACCGCCCGGCCCGACTTGGGCGAGACATACGCGAGATCGTCGACCGCGCCGGTCAGCGCGCATTTCCCGAGGTCGAGGCCGAAGCCAAGCTCCTGCAGCAGGCCAAGCTCGAGGCGAACGTAGATCGCGGGCCACCCCGCATGGCCAAGCGCGGCCAGGAAGGCCCGGAAGCCGTCGAACATGGCGGGGTGCGGCTCGCGCTCCGGCAAGGCGGCGTCGACCACGGCGCAGGCCGCGGCGAGGCCGGAGAGTTCCGTAGCCTCATCGAGGAATCGGGCCGCGTTCGGCTCGCGCAGTTCGCCGCTGAAATTGCCGAGCTGCTCGGCCAGCCGCGCCTTCCACACGACCTCGACGAGATTGCCGGGCTGCCAGACGGGGCTTGCGCGCCGCGATACGCCGCCCGGCACGAAGCCGGCATGGCGACCGTGGTTGTGCGTCAGCAGTGACGCAACAATGCCGGTCTCGCCGTGAAGGCGGCTGCCCAACACGATCCCGTGATCGCTCCACTCCATGGGCCGGGTATGCCGCGTTTCGCCAACCTGCGCTAGCGCGGGCTCCGATGTGAGTTCAGGTCCACAGCGCATATTCCGTCATGATTTTCTGGACCGCGGGCTTCCGGCCCGCTCATGATCACGCCCGGGCAGGATGCGCGATCCAATGAGGAACGACTCCATGAAGAAGATCGGCCGGCGGCGACTGCTTGGCGCGAGCGCGCTCACCGCCGCGCTGCCCACGCGCATTTTCGCCCAGACCGCGACGTCGCGGCCGCAGCTCCCGCAGAGCGTACAGTCGGGCGACGTCAGCATTGACGGCACCGTGGTGTGGAGCCGCGCCGACCGTCCGGCGCGCATGATCGTCGACTATGCCACGACCGAGAGCTTCGTCGATCCCAAGCGCATCGTCGGCCCGCTCGCGCTGGAAGCCACCGACTTCACCTCGCGCGTGCACATCCGAGACATCGCGCCGGGCCAGACGGTGTTCTATCGCGTGTCCTATCTCGATCTCGGCGATCTCAAGACGATGAGCGAGCCGGTCGGCGGCCGCTTCAAGGTCCCGCCGACGCCGGGCGGCGACGTGAGCTTCGTCTGGTCGGGCGACACGGTCGGCCAGGGCTACGGCATCAATCCCGAGGTGGGCGGCATGACCATCTACGAGGCGATGCGACGCATGCAGCCCGACTTCTTCGTCCATTCGGGCGACACGATCTATGCCGACAATCCGCTGCTGCCGGAAAAGAAGCTGCCGGACGGCAAGATCTGGAAGAACATCGTCACCGAGGCCAAGTCGAAGGTCGCCGAAACGCTCGACGAGTATCGCGGCAACCACCGCTACAACCTGCTCGACGACAACCTGCGCCGCTTCAATGCCGAGGTGCCGACGCTCGCGCAGTGGGACGACCACGAGGTGCTCGACAACTGGTACTGGCAAAAGCGCGTCGATCCCGATCCGCGCTATCACGAGAAGAGCGTGGCCACGCTCGCCGCCTACGCCCAACGCGCCTTCCGCGAATACCTGCCCCTGTCGGGCGGGCTCGACGACCCGATGGTCCTCTATCGCCGCTTCTCGTTCGGCCCCAGGCTCGACGTCTTCCGCGTCGACATGCGGAGCTTCCGCGGCCCCAACGGCGACAACCGGCAGACCACCATGGGGCCCGCTACCGACTTCCTCGGCCGCACGCAGGTCGAATGGCTCAAGGGCGCGCTCAAGAACTCGCGGGCGACGTGGAAGATCATCCAGGCCGACATGCCGATCGGCGTGGTCATCTACAACGATTTCCGGACCAAGACCGGCTCGGAGGCGGTCGCCAACGGCGACGACGGACCACCGCTCGGCCGCGAGCTCGAGATCGCCGACCTGCTCGCCTTCATCAAGCGCGAGAACATCCATAACGTGCACTGGATCACCGCCGACGTGCACTATGCCGCGACCCATCGCTACGATCCCAATGCGGCGCAGTTCTCCGACTTCCTGCCGTTCTACGAATTCGTCTCGGGCCCGCTCTGCGCCGGCGGGTTCGGCCCCAACCCGCTCGACAAGACGTTCGGCCCCCAGGTGGTGTTCCAGAAGGTGCCGCCGGCCGGCCGTTTCGACCTCGCGCCCTCGGAAGGCTCGTGCCATTTCGGTCACATCAAGATCGACGGCCGCACCGGGGCGATGACGGTGAGCCATCACGACGCCGCCGGCGGCGTCCTGCACGCGCTCGACCTGGCGCCCACTTGAGGCGCGCCCCCTCAAGACTGTCGACTTCATCCCCCTCCGCCCCTGATGACAGGGGCACCTCCCCCGAAGACGGGGGAGGGCGAAACTGTCGACTTCATCTCCCTCCCCCGTCTTCGGGAGCGGAGGGGGCTTAGGGTTGGTAGTCGAGCCCGATCGTGCGGTAGTGGGCGGGGTCTTCGGCCCAGCGCTCGCTCACCTTGACGTGCAGGAAGAGATGGACCGGCCGCTCGAGCAGGCGGGACAGCTCGTGGCGGGCGCGGGCGCCGATCTGCTTGATGCGGGCGCCGCCCTTGCCGAGCACGATGGCGCGCTGGCCCTCGCGCTGGACGTGGATGGTCTGCTCGATGCGCACCGAGCTGTCGCCGCGTTCCTCCCATTTCTCGGTCTCGACCGCGGCCTCGTAGGGCAGCTCCTGATGGAGCTGCAGGAACACCTGCTCGCGCGTCACCTCGGCGGCCAGCAGGCGCATCGGCAGGTCGGCGGCCTGGTCCTCGGGGTAGAGGAACGGACCCTCCGGCAGGCGGGCGGCGAAGGCGGCAAGCACGTCGGCAACGCCGTCCTGCTTGAGGGCGCTCACCATGAACGTGTGCTCGAAGGCCAGCAGGGCGTTGGACTCGGCGGTCAATGCCAGGAGCATTTCGCGCGCCACCAGGTCGATCTTGTTCAGGATCAGGAAGCGCGGCGCCCGCGAGGCCCTGAGCTTGTCGGCAATGGCGCGCGTCTCGTCGCCGAGCCCGCGTTCGGCATCGACCACCAGCGCGATCGCGTCGGCATCCGCTGCGCCCTGCCAGGCCGCGGCGACCATGGCGCGTTCGAGCCGCCGACGGGCGATGCGGAAGATGCCCGGCGTGTCGACCAGCACGACCTGGGCGCGGCCGCCGTCGGGCGCATCGGTCATGGCGATGCCGATCACCCGCATGCGGGTCGTCTGCACCTTGGGCGAGACGATCGAGACCTTGGAACCGACCAGCGCGTTGACCAGTGTCGACTTGCCGGCATTGGGGGCGCCGACGATGGCGACGAAGCCCGCCCGGGTGCGCGCCGCGCTCATGCCTGCACCAGCCGTTCGAGCAGCGCCGCCGCCGCCAGCCGCTCGGCCTCCCGCTTGGTGCCGCCGCGGCCCTGCGCCGGCTCCTGGCCCCTGACCGCGACCTCGACGACGAAGCCCGGAGCATGCACCGGCCCGTCGCGCCCGACCTCGCGGTACTTGGGAAGCGGCAGGCGGCGCGCCTGCGCCCATTCCTGCAGGTCGGTCTTGGGATCGCGCGGCGCGGTATGCTGGGCGGCGAGCCGGTCGCCGAACAGGCGCTCGACCACGCCGGCCGCCACCTCGAAGCCGGCATCGAGGAAGACCGCGCCCAGGAGTGCCTCGAAGGCGTCGGCGAGGATCGCCGGCTTGACGCCGTCGCCCTTCTCCGAGGCGCCACGCACGACATGCACGCCAAGCCCGATCGATTCCGCCACCTCGACCAGCGTGCCGGCACTCACCAGGGCATTGTGACGGCGCGCCAGCTCGCCCTCGCGCTCGTGCGGGAAGTGGCGCAGGAGCAGGTTGGCCATGGCGAGCGACAATACGCGGTCACCCAGGAACTCCAGCCGTTCGTTGCCCTTGGGGAAGGCCGCCTTGAGCGCCGGCTGGCGGTCGAGCGCGCTGCGATGGGTCAGCGCCTCGGCGGCGAGCTCCGGCCGCGCGAACGCATGTCCGATGCCTTGCGCCAGCGCCGCCAGGGTGGCGTCGGCTGGCTTCAGTGGATCGCCTGAAAGAAGCGCCTGAAGCGGATCGCCTGCGGCCATTTCCATGGCTCGAACCATCCGGCGGCCGATGGGTCGTGGGAAAAGAAGATGAATTCGGCCCGGCCGACCAGGTTCTCGGCCGGCACGTACCAGCCGAGTTCGTCGCGCGTGCGGACGGCGCCGCTGGCGTCGCGGATCTGCAGCTGGGTGCGGCTGTCGAGCGAATCGTCGCGATTGTCGCCCATGGCGAAATACTGCCCGGCCGGAACGAGGAATTCCGGCGTGTTGTCGGACATGCCGTTGTCGGTGGTCTCGAGGATCTCGTGGCGCCGGCCGTTCGGCAGCACCTCGGTATAGAGCGTGCCCTTCTTGTAGCCGCTGCGGCTCTCGTAGTCCCCGATCGGGGTGCGCTCGACCGGCTTGCCGTTGATCTGCAGGATGCCGTTCGTGACGCGGATGCGGTCGCCCGGCAGGCCGACGATGCGCTTGATGTAGTCGGTGCGATTGGCGCCCTGTCCCTGGTCGCCCGGATACTTGAAGACCGCGACGTCGCCGCGCTCGGGAGCGTGGCCGAAGATGCGGCCCGGGAAGAACCCCAGCGAGAACGGGAAGGAGTGCTTGCTGTAGCCGTACGAATATTTCGACACGAACAGGTAGTCGCCGACCAGCAAGGTCGGGATCATCGAACCCGATGGGATATTGAACGGCTCGATGGCAAATGTCCGCACGACCAGTGCGATCAGGACGGCATAGACCACCGTCCGGATGGTTTCCCCCCAGCCGCCCGCCTTCTCTTGTCGCTTCCGACGCTCAACCACGTCCGTCATCGCCGTACCAGTTTACAAGAGCCGGGCCTATAGCAGGGCCGGACGACGCTGTCTCCCGCCCTGCTCGCCGCATGGGAGCGCTGCAAAATGATCATTTCAAGGCCGTGCCGATGCGACCAAGGCGCTCGAGGCCCGACCAGTAGACGTAATTGGCGCGGCCAATGATGTCGGCATCGGGCACGTACCACCACGGGGACCGGCCACCCGGCCCCGCCCCGAAACGGCTGTCGACCGAATTGTCGCGGTTGTCGCCCAGCACGAAATACGCGCCGGTCGGGACGGTGACCGGGCCGCCCTCATCGGCTGGCTGGCCGCTGCCGTACTTCAGGATTTCATGGCTCGTGCCGTCGGCCAGCCGCTCCCGCCAGCGGACCGCCTTGCCGC
>CAZHQA010000204.1:7077-9908 GCA_964533955.1 uncultured Reyranella sp.
GCCGCTCCCGCCAGCGGACCGCCTTGCCGCCCTCGCCGTCAGCCCATTCTCCGAGACGTTGCCACTGCGCGGCCTTGCCATTGATGATCGGCACACCGCCCTTCATCGCCACGCTGTCGCCCGGCAGGCCGACGATGCGCTTGACGTAGTGCACGCCACGTCCGCCGGGCACGTGGGCGGGTGCCACGAAGACGATGATGTCGCCGCGTTGTGGCGGATGTGCCTGGTCGTAGGCGTTGCTATCGACGAACAGACGGTCGTTGGTCAGCAGGGTCGGGAGCATCGATCCGCTGGCCTGGCGCAACGGCGTCCAGCCGCTCGCCTGCAGGACGAGGCTGCCGACGACCAGCAACGACACGATCGTGATCAGGACGCAAACGCCGACCCACAGGAACGTGCGCCGCTGCGGCGACTGCTGCTCGACGGGCGGTGGCGGCGGCGCCTGCTCGCTCATGCCCGGGAGACGGCCGAAATGATCACGATGGCCTGGGCCAGCGGGTATTCGTCGGTAAGCGTCAGGTCGATCTGCGCCGTCATGCCGGGCGGCGTGATTTCCTGCAGGCGGGAGAGCGCGCCACCGCTCAGAGCCAGCGTCGGCTTGCCGCTCTTCATGTTGACCACGCCCATGTCGCGCATAAACACGCCCCGGCGGAACCCGGTGCCCAGCGCCTTGGAGCATGCCTCCTTGGCGGCGAAGCGCTTGGCGTAGCTCGCCGCCCGCGTGGCGCGGCCCTCCGAGCGCTTCCGCTCGGTCTCGGTGAAGACGCGCTGGATGAACCGCTCGCCGAAGCGCTCGAGCGACTTCTCGATGCGGCGGATGTCGCAGAGGTCGTTGCCGATGCCGATGATCAAGCGCGCGCCTCGTCCATCAGGCGGCGCATCTCGCGGATGGCGTCCCTCAGACCGACGAAGATCGACTCGCCGATCAGGAAATGGCCGATGTTGAGCTCGCGCACGTTGGCGATGGCGGCAATCGGCTTGACGTTCTCGTAGTTGAGCCCATGCCCGGCATGGCATTCGAGGCCGAGCCTCGCGCAGTAGGCCGCCGCCTTCTCGATACGCACCAGCTCGGCCTTCTGCGCGTCGCCCTCGAGCTCGCAATAACGGCCGGTGTGGAGCTCGACCACGGGGGCGCCGAGCGCCACCGCGGCATCGAGCTGGCGCGGATCGGCCTCGATGAACAGCGAGACGCGGATGCCGGCGTCGCCGAGCCGCGCGACCAGCGGCTTGAGGTGATTGTGCTGGCCGACGGCATCGAGCCCGCCCTCGGTCGTCCGCTCCTCGCGCTTCTCCGGCACGATGCAGGCGGCGTGCGGACGATGGCGCAGGGCAATCGCCACCATCTCCTCGGTGGCGGCCATCTCGAAGTTGAGCGGCAGCGCGATCTTGTCCCTGAGCCGGGCGATGTCGTCGTCGACGATATGGCGGCGATCCTCGCGCAGGTGGGCGGTGATGCCGTCGGCGCCGGCGTCGGCCGCGAGCAGCGCGGCTCGCAGCGGATCGGGGGTGGGTGTGCCGCGGGCGTTGCGCACCGTGGCGACGTGGTCGACGTTCACGCCGAGGCGTTGCCTGGGAAGAGCCATCCTACTCACTCTGTTGCTGGAGGGCGCGCCACTGTGCGCTTGAGACTCATCAGTTGCGCGCGCGTTCGACGGCGTTGATCGCGGGCGTCGCCCGCAGTGCCGCGGTAATGTCGGCAAGGTGCTTCACGTCGTTGACCTCGACATCGATCACCATGTCGAAGAAGTCCATCGAGCGGTTGATGATGCGCAGGTTGGAGATATTGCCCTCGTGCCGGGCAATCACCGTCGACAGGCTCGAGAGACTGCCCGGCTGGTTCGCCACCGTGATCTTGAGACGGCCGGTATAGACGCCGGCATTCTCGCTCACCGAGTCCCAACCGACGTCGATCCAGCGCTCGGGCGATTCCGAGAAGCTTTCGAGCGTGGCGCAGTCGATGGTGTGGATGGTGACGCCCTTGCCGGTGGTGATGATGCCGACGATGCGGTCGCCGGGCAGCGGGTGGCAGCAGCGCGCGAAATGCACCGCCATGCCGGGAATCAGCCCCTTGATGGCGATCTGGCCGGTGGCCTTCTTGGCGCTCGCGACATCGCCGCGCGTCTTGCCCGCCTTGTTGCGCGCCCGGCTGATCGGCACGACGTCGGCGCCGCCTTGCTTGCGCGGCTGCTTCAGCCCCGGATAGACCGCGGTCAGCACCTCGCGGGCGCCGATCAGGCCGGCACCGACGCTCGCCACCAGGTCGTCGGGGGTGGCCTGCTTGAAGTTGGCCTTGACGCCCTCCAGCCCCTTGTCGGTGACCTCGTAGCCCTCCTCGTGGAACGCCTTGTCCAGCAGCGACTTGCCGAGCTGGATGTATTGCTCGCGCTGGCGGGTGCGGATGAAGCGGCGGATCGCGGCCTTGGCCTTGCCGGTGACGGCAAAGCGCTCCCAGGTCGGCGACGGCGTCTGCGCCCTGGAGGTCACGATCTCGACCTGGTCGCCGTTGGCGAGCGTGGTGCGCAGCGGCAGCATGCGGCCGTTGATCTTGGCGCCGACGCAGGTATCGCCCACCTGGCTGTGCACGGCGTAGGCAAAGTCGATCGGCGTCGCGCCGCGCGGCAAGGCGATCAGCTTGCCCTTGGGCGTGAAGCAGAACACCTGGTCCTGGAACATCTCGAGCTTGGTATGCTCGAGGAATTCCTCGGCGTTGGGCGCCTTGTCCAGGATCTCCATCAGGCTGCGCAGCCAGGCATATTGCGGCGCGTCGGTCGACGGGCCGCCCTGCTTGTAGACCCAGTGGGCGGCGACGCCGCGCTCGGCCTGGTCCTGCA
>CAZHQA010000205.1:0-6694 GCA_964533955.1 uncultured Reyranella sp.
GAAGCGGCGTGTCGAATGGTCGCCCGAGACCAGCCGCGACACGAACAGCGCCAGGACCGACATGGCCGCGTCGATCGCGGCGACGACGCCGTCGAACAGGATCGACATCGAGCCCGACAACAATCCGAAGAGCACGCCGAACAGCGAGACGACGATGGTCACGCCAATCGAGAGGCGGAGCATCCCCTGTTCTGCGGCTGCCGGAAGCATGCCGCAGACTAGAGCATAGTCCGTCCGGCTGTAATCAGCTGGGCGAACCGCGCCTTCGATCGAAGCGCCTGGAACGACGCCTCAAAGCGACAGGATCAGGCAGGTCGTGGTGCCGTGCGCCAACAGCCTGCCTGCACCGTCGACCAGGCGCCCCTCGGCAGTGGCGATCCGCGAGCCGACATTGATGATCTTGCCCTCGGCTTTGACCAGCCCGGTCTTTTCGGTCATCGCGCGCACGTAGTTCACCTTGATCTCGAGCGTGGTGAAGCCGCTGCCCGCCTTCAGGGTCGAATGGATGGCACAGCCCATCACCGAATCGAGCAGAGTGGCGGCAATACCGCCATGGATGCTGCCCAGCGGATTGTAATGGTCGAACACCGGCTCGTAGCAGAACACCACGCGGCCCGCTTCCACTTCGGACATGCGAAAGCCGAGCGCCCGCGCGATCGGCGGCGCCGGCAGGCGTCCGGCCAGCATCTCCTCGAAAAGCGTCAGCGCGTCCGTGGTGCGCGCCTTGTCCAGCGGGATCACGCCAAAGCCGGCATCGCCGGAATCGGGGGCCATCTTCGTCTCCGTCGTCATTTCAGTGCATATACACGATTTGAGCTTGGCTGGAGCACGCACAGTCCATAAAATTTCATCATGACCACCAACCGTCTTTCTCCGCTGGACTGCACCTGCTTTCGCGTGCGCGGCGCGGCGCGGCGGGTGACCCAGATCTACGGGCGGCATCTCGCGCCGACCGGCCTCAAGATCTCGCAGTTCTCCCTGCTCGGCTTCGTCGCCGCCGAAGGACCGGTCTCGATCGGGCGCCTGTCCGAGCTCCTGACCACCGATCGCACGACACTGACGCGCAATCTGCGGCCCCTGCTTGCCGCCGGGCTGATCGAGCGCGCAACGTCGGGCGACAAGCGCCGTCATGAGTTGGTGGCGACTGTGGCCGGCCGCGGGCTGTTCAAGCGCGCCCTGCCGCTATGGGCCGCCGCCGAGCAGGAGGTGCGTGCAGCGATGGGCGCGAAACTCACGGCCGAGCTGCACGGCGCGATCGACAAATCGATGGAAAAACTGGCGACGCTCTGACCGCGCTCTTCGAGAGCGAACGGCACGTCACGTATTGGCGTCGAAGAAGCCGTACTCCAGTTCCATGGCGCGGCGGTAGTTGGCACGCACCGCCGGCGTGTCGCTGGCATGCAGGTCGAGCAACGCCTCGAGCCGCACGGCCAATGCCTCGAAGCCCGGATCGGAATAGGTCTTCACCCAGTCGGCGTAATCCGGCGCCACAGTCGCCTTCGCCAGGTCCTGGCCAAGATAGGCATACAGGCGCATGCACGGCGTCATGCCGGCAATCGTCTCGCCGAGATGGCCGCGTCGCGCGGTTCCCAGCAGGAAGTCGACATATGCCTGCGTCGCGGGCATCGGCGTCACACGGTCCAGGTCGATCTTCAGCCGCTCGGTGAAGCTCTTGTGCAGCTTGAGTTCGTCGACCACGCCCGCGATCAGCTCGGAAAAGCCGTAGAGGTCGTCCCGCGAGGTGCCGTTGGCGAGACAGAAGGCGTAGGCGCGCGCGAAGGCATCGAGGAAATACGCATCCTGTGCGACGTAGCTCCTGAACGAGGCGGTCGGCAGCGATCCGTCCCCCAGCCCGCGCACGAAAGCCTGCGCCCGGATCTTCTGCGCCCAATCGGCATTGGCCTGCCAAAGCGTGCGGGCGAGCGACATCGCCTAGAAGCTCACCCGGCCGCCATCGACCGGCAGCTCGACGCCGGTGATGTAGCTCGCCTCGGACGAGGCGAGGAAAAGCACGGCGCGCGCCACCTCTTCGGCGCTGCCGAAGCGCTTCATCGGGATGTCGGCCACCCACGCCTTCTTGAAGTCGTCGACCGCGTTGGCGGGAATGCCGAACTTGTCGAAGATCGGCGTGTCGATCGGGCCGGGACTCACGACATTGACGCGGATGCCCCGGCTCACCAGCTCCGCCCCCAGACTGCGGCCGAGCGAACGCACCGCCGCCTTGCTGGCCGAATAGACCGAGGAGTCCGGCGCGCCGATGTCGGCCGCCACCGAGGCATTGAGCACGATCGACGAGCCCTTGCCCATCAAGGGCAGCACCTGCTGCACGGTGAAATACACGCCCTTGAGGTTCGTTCCCATGACCTCGTCCCACAGCGCCTCGGTCACTTCGCCGATCGGCCCGATGCGGGCGATGCCGGCATTGGCGAACAGCACGTCGACCCGGCCATGGCGCGCCCCGAGAGTCTCCATCAGCCGGGCGATCTCCGATACATGCGTGACGTCGACGTGATGGCCGCTCGCCCTGGCGCCGATCTCGGCGACGGACCGATCGATCGATGCCCGGTCGCGCCCGACGATGATCACTTCGGCTCCCTCGTCGGCAAATGCCCGAGCGGCCGCCAGTCCCAGGCCGCTGCTGCCGCCCGTCACCAGGACGACCTTGCCGGCAAAGCGCGGGCCGCTCACCAGGGCCTCAGCCGCCGAGCGCCTGGACGAGATCGGCGATGACGTCCTCGACGTCCTCGAGGCCGACCGAGATGCGCACCGTGCCATCGCCGATGCCGAGCTTGGCGCGCTCTTCGGCGCCGATCCGCATGTGCGTCGTCGTGGCGGGATGGGTGACCATGCTCTTGGCGTCGCCCAGGTTGTTGGAGATGTCGATCAGCTTCAGACGATTGAGCGCCTCGAACGCCGCGGCCTTGCCGCCCTTGATGTCGAACGTGACGACGCCGCCGAAATTGGACATCTGCCGGGCCGCCAGCTTGTGCTGCGGATGGTCGGAACGGCCCGGATAGAGCACGCGGCTGATCGCCTTATGGGTGGCAAGCGCATCGGCCACGCGCGCCGCGTTGGCGCAGTGCCGGTCGATGCGCAGGCCGAGCGTCTCCAGGCCCTTCACCAGCACCCAGGCGTTGAACGGGCTCATCGACGGGCCGGTATTGCGGATGATCGGCTGCAGCTTGTCGATGATGAAGTCGCGCTTGCCCAGGATTGCCCCGCCCAGCGTGCGGCCCTGGCCGTCGATGTACTTGGTGGCCGAGTGCACGACGATGTCGGCACCGAACTCCAGCGGCCGCTGCAGCATCGGGGTGGCAAAGGCGTTGTCGAGCACGACCTTGGCGCCAGCCTTGTGGGCGAGATCGCACACCGCCTGCACGTCGACGATGTCGAGCATCGGATTGCTGGGCGATTCGAACAGCACCGCCTGCGCCGGCTTGGCCAGCGCCTTCTCCCACTGCTTGAGGTCGCCGCCATCGACGAACTCGCCGGTGATGCCGTACTTGGGCAGGAGCTCGTTCACGATGTAGTGGCAGGAGCCGAACAGCTGGCGCGCCGCGACGATTCGGTCGCCCGCCTTGAGCAGCGCCAGCAGGGAAAAGAAGACCGCCGCCATGCCGGTCGAGGTGGCGCGGCAGGCCTCGGCGCCTTCGAGGGCGGCGAGCCGGTTCTCGAACATTCCGACGGTGGGGTTGCCGAAGCGCGAATACTGGAAGTGCGTGCTCTCGCCCTTGAACGTCGCCTCGGCTTCTTCGGCGCTGTTGTAGGCATAGCCCGAGGTGAGGAACAGCGCCTCCGAAGTCTCATCGAAGCTGCTGCGGTTCAATCCGCCGCGCACCGCGCGTGTCTGCGGCCGCCAGTTCTTGATGTCGGGCGCCGCCTTCTTCCGTGGAACAACTCCGTCCATGTCCCTCTCCTGCCTCGCGCTTCTGCGCGCAACGAAAAAGCCCCCGACCGGAAAGGGCGGGGGCTTTTTTCAAGCGCTCCGACCTTTTAGCGAGGATTAACGTGGCCGCAAGCCGGTCGGCTCAAATTCCACGGTGTCGCGGCTTCTATATCGATAGCGGCCGCCCGATGCAAGCCCTGTCGAGAGCACGTCCCTGCGGCTGCAATCAGCCGGATGGACCGCTGTCGGTTCGATCGCAAGGCCGCACTAATGCGCCTTCTGCCTGGCCAGCGACTGCTCGCGCAGCTTGCTGAGCGTGATCCGCGAGGTCAGCGCCTCGGGATCGGTCTTCACATGGATGATGGCGGGCTTGCCCGCCGATACCGCGCGCTCGAAAGCGGCGGCGAAGTCGGCCGTCTTCTCGACGGTCTCGCCATGTCCGCCGAAGGCGCGGGCATAGGCTGCGAAGTCGGGATTCTTGAGCTCGGTGCCGTGGACGCGCGTCGGAAACTCGCGCTCCTGGTGCATGCGGATGGTGCCGTACATGCCGTTGTCGATGACCGCGATCACGATGTTGGCGCCGTGTTGCACCGCCGTCGCGAATTCCTGGCCGTTCATCAGGAAGCAACCGTCGCCCGCCAGCGAGACCACCATGCGGTTGGGCTCGGCGATCTTGGCCGCCACCGCCGCCGGCACGCCGTAGCCCATGGCGCCGCTGGTCGGCGCGAGCTGGGTCTTGAAGCCGCGATACTGGAAGAAGCGATGCAGGAACGCCGCGTAGTTGCCCGCGCCGTTGGTGACGATGGCGTCGTCGGGCAGGCGCTTGTTCAGCCAGGCGATGACCTCGCCCATATTGACCGCGCCGGGCAACGGCCCGGGCTTGATGTTGTCGAGATATTCGGCGTGGCCCTGGGTGACGCCGTCCTTCCAGCGCTTGCCATCGACCGGAGGCATCGCCTTGGCCGCTGCGGCGAAGGCCTGCATGCCGGAGTTGATCGGCAGCGTTGCCTGGTAGACGCGGCCGAGTTCCTCGGCGCTGGCATGGACGTGCACCAGCTTCTGCTTCGGTACCGGCAGGTCGAACAGCGTGTAGCCGCCCGTCGTTGCCTCGCCGAGCCGCGGACCGACCGCGATGATGAGATCACAGGCCTTCAGCCGCTTGCCGAGCGCGGGACCGACGCCCACGCCAAGATCGCCGACGTAGTTGGGATGGCGGTTGTCGAACAGGTCCTGGTTGCGGAACGAGGCGCAGACCGGAAGGTCGTTGGCTTCGACGAACGCGCGCAGATCGCGACAGGCCTCGGCGCTCCAGCCGCCGCCGCCCACGATGACCATCGGCCGCTCCGCCGCTTCGAGCAGGGCGCGCAGCCTGGCGATGTCGCCGGGCGACGGCGCACCGCGCGCGATCTTGTAGGGGCCGGCATCGGCCACTTCGACCTCGTCGGTCAGCATGTCTTCCGGCAGCGCCACCACGACCGGGCCGGGCCGGCCGTTCAGTGCGCGATGGAACGCCTGGCTGATCAGTTCGGGAATGCGGCGGGCGTCCTCGATCTGGGTCACCCACTTCGCCATCGGCCCGAACATGTGGCGGTAGTCGATCTCCTGGAAGGCCTCGCGGTCGGTCGTCTCGCGTGCCACCTGGCCGACCAGCAGGATCATGGGCGTCGAATCCTGGAACCCGGTATGCAGTCCGATGCTGGCGTTGGTGGCGCCCGGTCCCCGGGTGACGAAGGCAATGCCCGGCTTGCCGGTCAATTTCCCATAGGCTTCGGCCATATTGGAGGCGCCGCCTTCCTGGCGGCAGATGACGAAGCGGATCGAATTGCGCTGGGCATAGAGCGCGTCGAGGGCGGCGAGGTAGCTTTCACCCGGCACGCCGAAGATCGTGTCGGTGCCATGGATGCGCAGCTGGTCGATCAGGACCTGCGCGCCGCTGCGGCGGGGGTGTGTCGTCGTCGACATGTTGTTCCCTTAGTTCGTGGGTGAGAAGGACGCGGGCACCAATATATTGTTGTTCATCGTCTTCAAGAATTCTCGGTTCTTCTGCAAGTATGTCTGCCATGAAGGTTGCGGCACATCCGAATGTGTACGATTTCGTTCACATTGCCCACTTCGCTGGTGAAGCAACCGACCAGTTGGCCGAGCTGATTGAGCGGCGCCGGCAAACCTTCATGTCTTCGTGGAGCGCGCGCGTCGCGCGGTCGCTCAGACAGCCGCTCGCCGGTGCGGTGCTCGATGTTCATGGCATCTCCAATTAGCGTGTCGATTGTGTGACTTGGAATCGGCCGTCTCAACCATTGTGGACTCAGGGGCTGAAACAGCGCATAACTGCGGCATTGCGACACTGGCCCTAGAGCATCTTCAGGAGTCTTTGGCAAAGCCGCGAGAGCGCGATCCCGGTCAACGTCTTCCCCGTGAGCTTCTTGGTCATCATCAGTCAAAGATCTACGAACGCTGCGACGCCGTCGTCCAGCGAGCGCTCACCGGACTCCGCTCAACCCATCTCTCTCCAGCCCCGAGCCTTGAATGAGTCGTAAATTGTTTGTGGGCAATCTGCCCTATTCGGTCACGTCCGAGCGTCTGCAAGAAGCCTTCGCCCAGTTCGGCACCGTTACTTCCTCAAAAGTGATCGTGGATCGCGAGACCGGCCGCAGCCGCGGCTTCGCGTTCCTCGAGATGGAAACAGATGACCAGGGCGCCGCGGCCATGCAGGCCATGAACGGCGCGTTGCTCGATGGCCGCTCGATCGCGGTCCGCGAAGCAGTTGAACGCCAGCCCGGTGGTGGCGGTGGCGGCGGATTTGGCGGC
>CAZHQA010000205.1:6794-9895 GCA_964533955.1 uncultured Reyranella sp.
GGTGGCGGCGGTGGCGGCTTCGACAGCGGTCGTCCGCAGCGGCGGCGCGAAGGCGGCCCGCCGCGGCGCGAGCGCGACTACGAACCGCGCAAGCGCGGCTTCGACGACGACCAGTAGACCGCAGCAAATCTGAGCGCGAACGCCGGAGCCAGCCTCCGGCGTTTTGCTTTTGCGGCGCGGGTTGGTGCTAATCTTGCGAGGGCTACCTCGGAGGGCACATGAAGCGACGTACAGCGCTCGTCGGGTCCCTGATGACCCTGGCCGCCGGAACGTCGGCAAAGGCCGACACGCCGGTCGACCTGCAGCTGGTTCTTGCCGTCGACGTCTCGCGCTCGATCGACGAGGTCGAGGCCGAGCTGCAGCGCCGCGGCTACATCGAGGCCCTGACCAACGATCGCGTGATCGACGCCATCCTGTCGGGAGAGCACAAGCGCATCGCCGCCTGCTACACCGAGTGGGCCGGCACGCACTATCAGGTCGTCGTGATCGACTGGTTGCTGATCGACAGCGCTGCGGCGGCGCGCCGCTTCGCCGACAAGCTCGCCGAGGCGCCGCGCACCTCGCAAAGCTGGACCGCCGTCGGCGCGGCGCTCGCCTTCGCCGGCCAGCGCTTCGACAGTTCCGGCTACCGGTCCAAGCGTCACGTCATCGACATCTCGGGCGACGGCCGGACCAACGACGGCCCGCCGGCCGAACTGGTGCGCGACAAGCTGGTGGCTCAGGGCATCGTCATCAACGGCCTGCCGGTGATGATGAACCGGACCAATTTCGGCCGCCCGCCCGACACCGGCCTCGACAAATACTATGAAGAGAACGTGATCGGCGGGCCGGGCTCGTTCATGATCTCTGCAGTCAACTTCGAAGATTTCGGCCGCGCCGTGCGCACCAAGCTGATCCGCGAAATCTCGGCGCGCGGGACGTCCCACCTGCCAACCTGAGCGATGCGCGGGCTGAATACGCCGGCATCGATTTCGCTTTCATCGCAAGGGCCGAACCAGCATCATCTCCGCAGTAGCGGGGTGATTTCGATGTTGGCCAACGATCCGGTAACCCAGGCGCGGCACGATCTTGCGGCGGCGCTCCGGTGTGCAGCGCGCCATGGCCTCAATGAAGGCGTGTGCAATCATTTCAGCATGACGGTTCCCGGCCGTGACGACCTCTTCCTGGTCAATCCGATGGGACTGCATTGGTCGGAGGTTACGCCGGACGATCTGGTGATCGCCGATTTCGACGGCAACGTGGTCGAGGGCAGGCATCAGGTCGAGAACTCCGCCTTCTTCATCCACGGCCGCATCCACCAGGGCAGCAAGCGCTCCGCAGTGGTGCTGCACACCCACATGCCCTATGCCACGGCCCTCACCTCCATCCGCGACGGCCGCATCGAGATGTGCACCCAGAACGCTTTCCGCTACTGGAAGCGCATCGCCTATGACGACACCTATTGCGGCGTGGCGCTGTCTGCCGCCGAGGGCGACCGAATGTGCCGCGCGCTGGGCGACAAGGACATCCTGTTCCTGCGCAACCATGGCGTGCTCGTGAGCGGTCCGACCGTCGCCAAGGCCTACGACGACCTCTACTATCTCGAGCGTGCCGCCATGGTTCAGGTGCTGGCGATGCAGACCGGCCGGCCGCTGCACAACATCGACGAGACACTGGCCGAGCAGACCTACCGGCAGATCGCCGACGACACGGTGCTGGCCGAGCTGCATTTCGAATCGCTGAAGCGCCTGCTCGACCGCGACGAGCCGGGCTGGCGCAAATCTTCGGCCTGAACGGGACGACGGGGGGAAGATCCATGCGTATCGCTTTCATTATCGCGCTGGCGGCTTTCGCTGCGGCGCCCAGCCACGCCCAGCCACCGGGTCCGGGGCTTAAGACCGGCCAGATGGAGGTCAAGGCCTACCAGGCGATCCCCAAGACGAAGGTCGCTGTCCAGCTCACCTCCGACACGTCGCTGGCGCGCAAGTTGCGCGGCGAAGTGATGGAGCGCCTCGCCAAGCGGGGCAACGAGGTCGGCTTCAGCGGCGGAAACGTCATGCGCATGGACGTCAGCTATTTCGACTTGTCGCTCGGCAGCGGCAGCGGCGGCTATATCAACGACGCCCCGAGCTATCTCGAGCCCGGTTCCAACCCGCGCATGGATCTGCCGCGCAACAAGATCGAGCGACGCGACACCATAACGCCGCCGGGCGCCGGGCCGACACTGCGCATCTCGCTCACGCTCTATGCCCTGGATACCGGCAAGGTGCTGTGGTTTGCCACCGCCTCCTGCATCACCCAGGGCAACAATGCCGAGCAATCCGGCATCAACATGATCGACTCCATCTTCTCTTCGCCCGACAAGAATCGCATCGCCGAAGCGGGCTGCCCGCTCTGATCAAACGGCGTCACATCAGGAGGAACGCTTCATGCCGCGGCTTGCCCCGCTCGACCTCAACAAGCTCACGCCCGAACAGAAGAAGGCCGCCGATGCGATCGTGGCCGGACCACGCGGCGGCCTGCGCGGCCCGTTCGAGCCCTGGCTCCGCCGCCCCGAACTGGCGGACCGGGCACAAAAGCTCGGCGAATACTGCCGGTTCAACAACTCGCTGCCCGCCGACCTGTCGGAGCTGGCGATCTGCCTGATCGGTCGTCACTTCAAGGCGCAGTACGAGTTCTACGCCCATGCCCGTCTCGCCAAGGAGGCCGGGCTGGCGCCCGAGATCGTCGAGGCGGTCCGCACCCGCCAGACACCCCCCTTCAAGCGCGAGCAAGAGCGCATCGTCTACGACTTCGTCACCGAGTATCTCGCCACCAACCGGGTGTCGGCGCCCAACTACAAGCGCGCAGTCGACGCCTTCGGCGAGCCCGGCGTGGTCGACCTGGTGGGCGTGTGCGGCTACTACATGCTGGTATCGATGACGCTCAACGTCTTCGAGATGCCGCTGCCCCCGGGCGAGCCGGACCCTCTGGCGTAGCGGACCGCTCTTAGCCTTCCTCGAAGATCGCCACCGCGCGGGTCCAGCCGGCCGAGGCGCCCCTGATCTTGTGCGGGAAGCAGGCGATGGTGAAGCCGTCGCCCGGCAGCGCCTCGAGATTGTGCAGCTTCTCGAGGTGGCAGT
>CAZHQA010000206.1:0-9843 GCA_964533955.1 uncultured Reyranella sp.
GGGATGAACACCGCGATCAGCGAGAAGGTGATCGACACGATGGTGAAGCCGATCTGGCCGGCGCCCTTGAGGGCCGCGTCGAACGGCTTCTCGCCTTCCTCGATGTAGCGCACGATGTTCTCGATCATGACGATCGCATCGTCGACCACGAATCCGACGGCGATCGTGAGGCCCATCAGCGACAGGTTGTCGATCGAATAATCGCAGACGTACATGACGCCGAACGTGCCGACGATGGCCAGCGGCACGGTGATGCTCGGGATGATCGTGGCCCACAGGTGCCGCAGGAAGATGAAGATCACCAGGATGACCAGACCGACGGTCAGCATCAGGGTGAACTGCACGTCGTTGACCGAGTCGCGGATCGACTGGGAGCGGTCCGACATCAGGTCGACGTGCACGCTCGGCGGGATCGAGGCGAGCAGCCGGGGCATCATGCCCTTGATGCGGTCGACGATCTCGACGGTATTGGCGCCGGGCTGGCGGAAGATCAGCAGCAGCTCGGCGCGCTTGCCGTTGTACCAGGCGCCGGTGCGCGGCGACTTGGTGGCGTCGATCACGTCGCCGATGTCCTGCAGCTTGACCGGCGCGCCGTTGCGGTAGGCGACGATGATGTTCTTGTAGGCCGTGGCGTTGAACAGCTGGTCGTTGGTGTCGAGCATGACCGACTGGTTCTCGCTCTCCAGGTTGCCCTTGGCCTGGTTGAGGGTCGCCGCGGAGAGAGCCGCGCGCACGTCCTCGAGTCCGATGCCGTGGGCGGCCAGCGCCGTCGGGTTGGCCTGGACGCGCACCGCGAAGTCCTGCTGGCCGGCGACCAGGACCTGCGAGACGCCGGAAACGGCCGAGATCTTCTGCGCCAGGATGACGAAGGCGTAGTCGTCGACCTTGTACAGCGGCAGGTCGTCGGAGCTGATGGCGTAGATCAGCACCGCGCGGTCGGCCGGGTTGACCTTGCGGTAGGTCGGCGGGTTGGGCAGGTCCTTGGGCAGCAGCCCGCTCGCGGCGTTGATCGCCGTCTGCACGTCGGTGGCGGCGCCGTCGATCTTGCGGGCGAGGTCGAACTGCAGGGTGATCGAGGTGGCGCCGAGGCCGCTGACCGAGTTCATCGAGGCGAGGCCGGGGATGGCGGCAAACTGCTGCTCGAGCGGCGTGGCCACCGACGAGGCCATCGTCTCGGGACTGGCGCCGGGCAGGCTGGCCGTCACGGTGATGGTCGGGAAGTCGACGTTGGGCAGCGCCGAGACCGGCAGGAGATTGTAGGTCGCCGCACCGAACACCAGCAGGCCGAGCATCATCAGCGACGTGGCGATCGGCCGGCGGATATAGGTTTCGGAGATGTTCATCGGCGGGCCGTCAGCCGCTCTTGCCGGGCACCGCCGCCGCGGTTGGCCCGTCGGCCGTCGGCCGGTCGACCCGCACGCGGGATCCGTCGACCAGGCGATACTGGCCGTCGGCCACGATCTTCTCGCCGACCGCGAGGCCCTTGGCGATGACGGCGATACCCTCCTGCGTCGTCTCGACCTCGAGCGTGCGGCGCTCGACGGTATTGTCCGGCTTGACGACGTAGCCGTAGTAGCCGCTGGCGCCCTGCATGACGGCGCGTTGCGGCACCGTGGTCACGCCCTTGCGCGTCGAGAGCAGCAGCCGGACGCTGACGAATTCGCCCGGCCACAGCTGCTCGCCCAGGTTCTCGAACGTCGCCTTCAGCCGCAGCGTGCCCGTCGCCGGATCGATCTGGTTGTCGACCAGCGTCACCGTGCCCTCGGCCAGCTTGTAGGTATCGTCGGCACTATAGGCGTAGGCGGTCAGCGCCTCCTTCGCCTGGCTCTTGCGCAGATTGTGGTTGGCAAGTTGCGGCACGGTGAAATTCACGAAGATCGGCTTGATCTGGGCGATCGTCACCAGCGTCGTGTTCTGGCCGGTCTGGACCAGGTTGCCGAGATCGACCAGTCGCTGACCGGTGCGGCCGTCGATCGGCGAGCGGATGTCGGAATAGTCGAGGTTGAGCTTGGCGGTATCGATCGCCGCCTGGTCGCCGACCAGCGCGGCCTTCAGCGAATCGACCGTGGCCTTCTGCTGATCGTAGCTCTGGCGCGACTGGAAGCCCGGCCCGAGAAGCTTGCCGTAGCGCTCGAGGTCGAGCTGCGCACCCTCGAGCTGGGCTTCGTCGCGCTGCTTGGCGGCGTTGGCGCGATCGAGTGCCGCCTGGTAGGGCCGCGGATCGATCTGGAACAGCAGATCGCCTTCCTTGACGTCCTGGCCCTCTCGGAAGGTGACCTTGACGATCTGCCCGTCGACCCGCGTCTTGACCGCCACGGTCTTGTACGCCTGCACCGTGCCGAGGCCGCGGATATAGACCGGCACGTCCTTCGGCTCGGCGACGGCCACCGTGACCGGCACGCCGGGCGGCGCCGTGGACGTGGCGGCGGCGCGGGCCTTCTCGCGCTCCACCTGACCCAGGAAGAAATACCCGCCGGCAGCAATCACGAGGACTGCCGCCAGGGCGGCAACCCCCGACTTCCTCACTTTGGCCATCCAGTATCTCTCCGCCCGGAATCGGGCCTTCCCAAGCCAAATTGGGCGGCGTTTATGTCCGCCTTACGAGGGAAGACGAGGATACATCGCCGCAATCGGCGTCACAAAGGTGTGAGGGACGAGAACGCCCGATCACGCGGGGGCGAGCCCCGCGTGATTCCCGAGAGGCCCTAACGCCCGGGCGGCGAGTAGGGCGGCGTCGGCGGCGGGGCCATTGGCGTGATGGTCGGCCGCTGCGTCGCCGTGTTGGCGTTGCTGAGGGCGTTGGTCGCCTCGCCGTTCAGCGTCGTGCTGTTGCCGCCGATCGGCTGGCCGCTCGGGCCGAGGCCGGAGTTCTGGTCGGCGAAGCCCGACGTCCTGGCGGCATCGTCGGCCGCGCCGCTGCCGCCGCCGATCGCCTCGAGCTTGGCGAGCTCGCTGGCAAGGCTGCCCGGCGGAGTCGGCGCCGGCTGACCCGGCGCCATGCCGGTATAGGTCGTGACCTGCCAGCCCGGCCGCAGCACGGTCGTGGTGTGGCCGCCCGCCGTGACGGTCATGTCGTTGCCGAACACGAAGATGGCCAGCGTGCGCGTGGCGTCGGCGCTGACGATCATGATGCCGCCCCGGATGGTGAGCGTGGCGGCCGGCGTCGCGATCGTGACAGGTGCAGTCTTGCTGATCTTGCCGCCGACGAAGCGGAAGATGCCCTGGCTCGCCGTGACGGCCAGCGCGCCCGTCTTGCTGTTGGGATCGTAGACGAACTTGTCGATGGTCAGCCGCGCCTGCGGGCCGACGGTGAGCGAGGAGCCGTCAAGGAAGAGCAGGTGGGCGCGATCGCTGGCGCCGGTGGTGACGATCTCGTTGGCCTGGACGTCGACGCCGACATGCAGCACGCGCTCGGCCTGGGCCGGCGGCTTGCCGGTCGGCCCACCGGCCGTGGCCGAGGTGACACCAACGCGCGGATCGGCGAGGGACGCTGGCGCGAACGCGGCCATCCCCAAGGCGAGCGACGACAAGGCGACGACGCAAACCGAAGTGCATTTCATGGTGAACTCCCGTCGGCTCTGAGAAATCTCATCGAGCCGTATCGTGCCACAAACTCGTACCCGAAGATGGTCCAATTGCGGCCATGGCCCCCAGGATTGGTTCTGTGACAGGCAAAACGCCTTGTCGCCCAGCCACTTAGGGATTTTTGGGAACAACGGGGCAGGCACCAACCACCGCCGTTCAGCGGCCGCGACGCGAGACCAGCGGCAGAGTGAAGGTGGCGCTCGCTCCCTGGATATTGTCGGGCAGCGGCGTGTAGGGCGAGCCCGCGCGCACGCCCGCCACGACGCCGTTGTCCATCTCGGGATAGCCGCTCGAGCGGCTGATGGCGACGTTCAGCAGCCGGCCATCGCGCGCGATGGTGATGGCGACCACCGTCACGCTTTCGGCGACCGACACGTTGGCGAAGTACTCGTAGCCCTGTAGCCGGCGGACGACTTCCCACAGGTAATTATCGGCAACGCGGGCCTTGTTATAGGTGTCCGCCGGATTGACGAATGACGAGGTTTGCGGCGCGTCGGCGCCGCGCGTGGTGGCCGACGGCCTCTGCTGCTGTGGCAGACGGCTGAGCGGCGAAGGCGCGATCGACGGCCGCGGCTGGTAGGGCGCCGGCGCCGGACGTGGATTGGGATTCGCCGGCGGCACGGCAATGGTCGCCTGCTGCTGCGGCTTGGGCTGTGGCTTGGCCTCCGGCTTCGGCGGCGGTGGCGGCGGAGGCTTGGGAGGGGCAAAAGCCGACGTCGAGGGCGGCGGCGGCTCGGGCTCGGGCTTGGGGATCGCCTTTTCCAGCGCCTGGTCGGGCGGCTTGGGTGTGGGGGGCGGCGCCGGGGGCGGCGGCTCCGGCTTGGCCACGGGTTGCGGGGTCGGCGGCGGCGGTGCCGGTTCCGGCTTGGGCGTCGCGAAAGCGAGCGAGGTGGGCGGCGGCGGTTCGGGCTCGGGGGTGGGGATCGCCTTCTCGAGCGACTGCTGCGCCGACAGCGGTATGTTCTCGTTGGTCGGGTTCTGCGCCGTCGGGCGGACCTGCGTGGGCTTCTCGGAGGTGAGCTCGGCCGGCGGGCGGATTCCCTCGACGGGTGGGGGCGGTGCCGTCGCCACCTTCGGCTCCGGTGTCGGTGCCGGTGCGGGCGGCGGCGGCTCCGGTGGCTTGGGGAGGTCGAACGAAACCTCGACCACGTCCTCGGTGAGCGGGATGGGCGGCCGATCGTGCGACATCCACCACAGAAGGAAGGCGACCAGCGCGTGGAGCAGCACCGCCAGCGCTATGCCTCCGGGCGACATGTGGTCGGAGCGCTGATAAGAGGCGCTTACTGCGTGCGCCACGGAACCCCCAATACCCGAAAAAAACGCCGGCGAATCCGGCCGGCCAAACCTACTCTAGCGGTCGAACAGAAAGGCTACAAATCAGCCTTGGGGGCGAGAGTCATCGGCGCTCTTGCAGCGCCCGCGCCATTTCGGCGAATACGCCCGCCCAGTCGTCGCGCGTTGCCTGCCGAAACAGCCGCATCGTCGGATACCACGGACTGTCGCTCCTGCCGAGGAGCCAGCGCCAATCGGCGGTCTGCTTGAGCGCGACCCAGGTCGGGCGCGCCAGCGCGCCCGCCAGATGGGCGATCGAGGTATCGGCCGTGATGATGAGGTCGAGCGACTGCATCACCGCGGCGGTGTCGAGAAACGCCGAGCCGGAGTCGAAGCGACTTCCCAGGGTCGTCACGGGCAGGTCGCCGGGCAGCTCAAGCGGCGCCTGGCGGTCTTCCTTCTGCAGGCTGATGAGGCGGACACCAGGCAAGCGGGCGATCGGGGCCAGCAGTGACGGAGGGAACGCCTTCCTCAGCGCCGTTCCCTGCGGGCTGCCCTGCCAGGCGATGCCGATCCTGAAGCCGCCCTCGCCCAGCGCCGCGCGCCAATGCTCGACCAGGGACGGATCGGCCGACAGGTAGGGAACCTCGGCGGGGATGGTGTCGACCGTCGTCCCGAGCGCGAGCGGCAGGCTGTGAAGCGAGCAGTGCAGGTCGTAAGCGTCGTCGTCGACGTCTTCTTCGTCGACGATCTGGAGTCCGTCGCCCAGCGTGCGCATGAGCGCCTTGAGCGGCGCCTGGGGCAGAAAGAGTATCCGTGCCTTCCTGTCGCGCAGGATCTTGAGGTACCGGCAATACTGGATGGTGTCGCCGAGGCCCTGTTCGTAGTGCACCAGCAGCCGCTTGCCGGCGACGTCCTGTTCGCCGGTCCAGGCCGGCTTCGACGACGTCCATCGCACGATCGGCGACGCCGAGGCCTTGCGCCATTCGAGCGCCGCCAGGCCGCGCCGGAAATCGCCCCGGGCCAGGATCAGGAAGCTGATGTTGTGATGGGCCTCCACGAGGTCCGGCTTGAGGGCGAGGGCCTGCTCGAGGCTGGCCTCGGCCTCGCTCAGCCGTCCCTGCTCGCGCAGGGCGTTGGCAAGAGCGCTGTGGAACTCGGCGACGTCGGGCCTGAGCGCAAGGGCGTGGCGGTAGGATTCCTCGGCGTCCTCCGGCGCATCCATCGCCAGCAGGACATTGCCGAGATTGGCGTGTGCCTCGGCGAACTGAGGACGCAACGAGATGGCGTGGCGATGGCTCGCCGCCGCCTCCTCGAGGCGCCCCAGTTGCCTGAGCACGACGCCCAGATTGGCGTGCGCCGGAACGTAGCCGGCATCGATGGCGAGGGCGCGCCTGTAGCTGTCGACCGCCTCCTCCAGCCGATTCAATCGCCGCAATGCATTGCCGAGGTTGCCGTGCGCCTGCACGAAGCGCGGCTCGCTCGCGATGGCGCGGCGAAAGCTGTCGGCGGCCTCCGCCGCGCGGCCGGCGTTCAGCAGCAGGATGCCGAGGTTGCCGTGCGCCGACGCGGAGTCCGCCTGGAGGGCGATGGCCCGCCGGTAGGAGGCTTCGGCTTCCGACGACCGGCCGAGATCGGCAAGGGCGGCGCCGAGGATGCCATGGGCCTCGGCGTCGGCGGCGTCGATCGACACGGCCTTGCTGAGCGCGGCGACGGCATCGCCATCCTTGCCTTGATGCTTCAGCGCAATGCCCAAGGCCTTCCAGCCGAGGGCGGCCTCGGGACAGGCCGTGACCACTGCCTGCGCGTGGCGCTCCATGTCGGCGAATTGGCGTCGATCGAACGCGCGGGCAATGGCTTCGATGTCCGCCGCGGACGGCGCGCCTGCTACCACGACCGCTTCCCCGGAGCCTCGGCGACGAACGTGCGTCGACGCTCGGTCGGGGTCCGATGCTCGGCTTCCACGAAGAACGGCAGCATTCAGGAATGTCTTAGCCCTGTTGGTTCCGTGGTGCCACGACCGCGTGCCGCCATGGGCGAACGAGCCGGCCGAGCCCGAGCCGTCGCGCTTTCAGGCGCAGCCGCCAAACCCCCAATGCAATCAGGCCGCGCAGGCTGAGGGCAACGCGCCAGGCTGATGAAATCGTATCGCGCCGCGCCCATCGGAATTTGTAGGGCTCATCGCCGATGCGGAAGTCGAAATCGAGGCCATTGTCGAAGGCCCACCGGACGCATTCCTCCATCAGGACCTCGCCGGGGGAATCGCGAGTCCACTGCTCATCGAAGACGCCGATCATGAACTCGACACGCGTGGGGCCGACGGCATTGAGTTGGGCCGCGATCAGCCGGCCATCGAGGCGCAATGTGAAAAATGTCAAATCATCGCGACCGGACGCCCCCGACGTCTTCGCCAACAGGAACGCGCGATACTCGGGCGTTCCGATCCAGCCGTTGAAGACCCGGCGCTGATCGATCCACCGCAGCTTGAGCAGAAGCATCCGATCGATGTCGGTCGCGTCAATAGGGGACCGTTCCACGCCAAACGAGAGTTTCCCTTGCTTGTCCAGCCGGCGACGCCGATTGCGCAGGCGTGCGCGATGCGAGGGACTGAGGGTCGCGACGTAGTCGGACCATTCGCGGTAGTCTCGGCGGGCAATCCAAGGCGTCGGCGAGATATCGTACTCGAAGGCTCGAATGCGATGGCGTTCGAGCAACGTTGAGAAGAGCCCGCCACGGAGCACGTGCGGCAGAAACAAGACGTCCGCGCCGAGCGTCGAAGCGGCTCTTAAGAGGCTTGCCATTCGCTGGCCGACATCGGGACCGGGCTCGACGAGGGGCGATACGTATTCGCTGCCTTCGGCGCCGAGCTGGCGTATCATCCGAAGGCCCTCATCGCGATAGGTCACGAGCGGCCACACGGCCACCAGCCGGCCTTCACTGCGCATCGTGAGGATGTGCAACGTCCGCCCGCGCGGCGCAGCCACCGTGTGCCAGGCGGTCGTCGCCCATCCCCAAGTCTGCGAGAGATAATGCTCGGGGCATCGGTCGGCCAGCGCGTCCCAGTCCCCTCGAAGAGCGGCGAGATCGGGCAGTCCAAGGATCGCGACGCCAGTGCCTGGCGGACTCGCCATCACACGCGACGCCGAAAGAGAAAGCCGGCGCCGATCGGATCCTCCGGTGCACCACGGTAGGGCACGGCCCCCCACGACATCAGCTCGCGCTCCAGCGCGAAGCCATGCCGTGTCACCTCGCGCACGAAGTCGTCACGATTGACGACGTTCGAATAGAACTCCCCGAGGAAACCGGATCCGCGCAAGCGCTGGACCACGATGAATCCCGGCACTGCGAACACCACCGGCAGGCAGGTGATGAGCAGCCAGGTCTCGGCCGCAGCCGCCAGTCGCCCGACCAGGGCCTTCCAGTCTTGCTCGTAGTGGATCGCGCCGTTGGACATGACGAGGTCGTATCTGCGGGCAAAGCAGGCATCGTCCGAATCGACGAACGTCGTGCCCGGGTTGAGCTCGCGTGCCAGCCGGTAGTTGGTCGGCTGCTCCTTGACCACGAAGTCGAAGGCAATCTCGGGCAGCATGCGACGGGCGACGAGCGCGTAGTGGCCGACCGAGCCGCCCCAGTCGAGGACCGACAGCCTGTCCTGGCCGAGGGCGGCCCGCGCGGCGACGTAAAGGAACGTCATCAGCATGTTGTGCGCCGGCAGGTCCGCCTCGTCGGACCGATAGGGTAGCATGTTCAGCGGGCCCGTCCCGGCGATGCGTCCGGCCACGATCGGCCAGTTGCGCCGCATGGTTGCCTCATGGGAGCTGTCGTCCCAGCTGGGCGGCGGATCGACCGGCCACGTCGGGCCGACATATTCGCGCTCCGCCGGCGCAACCGGGCGCAATCGGCGCAACGCCGACAGCACGATCGGCGGAACAAACGGCCTC
Organism: uncultured Reyranella sp.; assembly: GCA_964533955.1. GTDB lineage: Bacteria > Pseudomonadota > Alphaproteobacteria > Reyranellales > Reyranellaceae > Reyranella. The sequence continues at coordinate 8,799 of CAZHQA010000206.1, forward strand.
AAGACGTCGCGAAAACCCAAGGCTCCCCGCAATTCATTCGTTCTGCGAGCACGCTTAGGGAATGACCAATCGCACGTCAAATGCAAAAAATTGGGGCCGACGCTCGGAGTCCGCCACACGCCGAACAGCGCCGAGGCAGCGGCCTCGCGCGTCGTACGATAGCCGGCGTGAATCGAGCTCACGACCTCCCGAGGCTTGCGGGCGTAGCGGAGAAGCAGGCTCTTCTTGGCCAGTCGGCGCGTGGGTCAAGACTGCTGACTCTTGCTGCAGCTGAACCGGCAACCTTTGCCCGACACCCGTAGTTGACTCCGCAACAACCAAGAAGTTTCGGAGGTAACGTCATGACGAAATCCTTCCTCGTTGTTGCCGGCAGCTTGCTGATCTCGTCCGCGGCATTTGCCGCTTCTCCGCCTTCGCCCGAAGGTTCGGGGAACAGCGTCAACACCGCGCTCGCTCCGCCCGCATCGCCTTCTGCGCCAACACCCGCTCCGTCGGCGGGTCCTGCGCCCTCACCGCAAGGATCTGGAAACAACGTCGGGGCGGCCCTCGCTACGCCCAAGCCGACGGCCTCGCCTGCCCCGGCTGGGTCGGGTGCAGCGGCGAACGCCAACGCCCGGAGTGCCGGCGCCAACCAGGCAGTGGCATTCAATCCAATGGCCTACGGAAGCACGACCGATTGCCTGAACGCGGCCCAGACCGCCCACCAGCCACTCGGCCAGTGCAATCAGGTCGCGCCAAAATAGAGCAAGGCACGCAAGTCGAGTCTGTGCAGACCGACGATGCTTCGGCGTTCCGGCGTGCGCGAGGTGGCTGACTCCGGCCGAGCTGTGCACGCCGTCTCCCGAACTCGTCCCAGGCATGGTACCCCGGAGATCACTGATCGATCGCTGTACCTGCGTGCGGGCCGGCATGTCCCATCGCGATGTCGCCCGTGGACGCCTGCGCGATCGGGCACCGCTTCGTTCTAGCCGGAAAGCGGCAAGATCATCGGCGTTTGCGATTTACAGGCGTACAGGCATGATGCTGTCCATGCCTTTTGGGGGGG
>CAZHQA010000207.1:0-9790 GCA_964533955.1 uncultured Reyranella sp.
CCATCGGGTTCATGCCGGCGGCCACCGACTTGGCGCCTTCGCGCACGATCGCCTGGGCCAGCACGGTCGCCGTCGTCGTGCCGTCGCCCGCCGTCTCCGACGTCCGGGTCGCGACCTCGCGGACGAGCTGTGCGCCCATGTTCTCGAACTTGTCGGAGAGCTCGATCTCCTTGGCGACGGTGACGCCATCCTTGGTGATGCGTGGTGCGCCGTACGACTTGTCGAGCAGCACGTTGCGGCCCTTGGGACCGAGCGTGACCTTCACCGAGTCGGCCAGAATGTCGACGCCGCGCAGCATGCGGGCGCGGGCGTCGCCGCCGAAACGTACTTCTTTAGCTGCCATGTTCTTTGTTCCTTGATTTGGGGGGTCGGAAGCGGCGTTTCCTGTTACGCCGCCTTCTTGCGGACGACGGCGGCGCCGTCGATCACGCCCATCACGTCGGACTCGTTCATGATCACGAGGTCTTCTCCGTCGATCTTGACTTCGCTGCCCGACCACTTGCCGAACAGGATGCGGGCGCCCTGCTTGACGTCGAGCGGCACCAGAACGCCTCTCTCGTTGCGCGCGCCCGGGCCGACGGCGACGATCTCGCCTTCCATTGGCTTTTCCCTGGCAGTGTCGGGAATGATGATCCCGCCCTGGGTCTTGCCGACTTCGTCGATCCGGCGAATCACGACGCGATCGTGCAGTGGCCTGAATTTCATGGCGCTTCCCTTGCGAATTTTCGAGGATTTGGCCGAACGCTGAGCGCCCGCTACTCAACAAGAAATGGTGATTTGCGCCTAAAAATCAACCTCTGCGTCATCCCTATGATGGTGCTACGACCGCGACGGGCGGCCGAACGACTACTTGCGCCGGCCGGCGACGATCTGCTTGGCGGGATTGGTGTGAGCGGCGGCGAAGGGTGACGCCGAGACAGCTGCCTTGGGCTTGTTCTGCTTGGGCTTCTTGGTTTCGCGGTTGCTGCGGCGGTGCTTCTGGGCCATCGGGATTCCTTTCGGCCGGACGCGCCGGCACGCGGGACATCCGCGTTGCGGGCGACCCTAGGCTCATTTCGCCGCCCTGTACGATTTGTCTTGCGCCAACCGACGCTTACTTCGGCACGGAGACACTCGTCGCGGACTCGTAAACAGGACTGTTCGTAAGATACGACAACAGGAAGAACCATCCGATGGCCAGCGCCAGCCAGAACAGCCAATGCGTGGGCCGCCGGGCGACTGTTCCTCCGCTGCGCTGCCCGCCGGCCATGACGGCGGCGGGGAAGCTACCGGGACGAGGCAGGCAATCGACCAAGCGGGCGGCGAGAGCGGCCATTTGCGGGATCTGCCAGTCGTGTTCGGGGAGCAGGGAAAACGCCGAGGCCAACGCCCGCGCCGCGGCTTCCCGTGGCAACTCCGACAACCGCGCGGCCTCCTGCCAGGGGTCGAAGCCGAGCCTGATCAACGCCGACAGCACGGTGACCTCGACGCCACTCTTGTCTGCCCCGACCGATGCGAACAGGAAAGCATCGAACTCGGAGCGGCCGAAGGACGATGACGGGGCCATGGAGTCCTCGATTCACGGAAGCAGCGCTTCCTGAAGTTCACCTTGATCCCAAGAAGAGGGCCCCACAAGGCCGTGCGCACCATAATTCCCGGCGCGCACTCCGGTAGGTCCTCGACCAGCAGGCTTGTCGCCCCATGTCTTGCGCGCCAAACTCCGCCCTCCCGACAAAACGCGTGGAAGTACGACATGTCGACGACCGCCTCGCAGACCAGGGCACAGGAGTACGCCGTCAGCCCCAAAGGCATGCTGATCGGCGGCAAATGGGTGGACGCCAAGTTGGGTGCTCGCATCGCCGTCGAGAATCCGGCAAAGCGCACCGTTGTCGCCGAAGTGCCGCGCGCTGCCGCAGCCGACGTCGATGCCGCGGTGGCCGCCGCGGCCCAGGCGTTCGCGGCCTGGAGCAAGGTGGCGCCGCGCGAGCGCGGCCGGCTGCTGCTCAAGATCGCCGACGCGCTCGAGGCGCGCGCCGAGAAGATCGCGCGAACCATCGCGCTCGAGACCGGCAACGCCCTGCGCACCCAGGCGCGCGGCGAGGCCAAGTCGACTGCCGATATCTTCCGCTATTTCGGCGGGCTGGGTTCGGAGCTGAAGGGCGAGACCATCCCGCTCGGCGAGCATGTATTGTCCTACACACGCCGCGAGCCGCTGGGCGTCGTCGGCGCCATCATCCCTTGGAACGCACCGGTCATGCTGGGCGCGCTCAAGATCGCGCCGGCGCTGTGCGCAGGCAACGTCATGGTGATGAAGGCAGCCGAGGACGCGCCGCTGGGTGTGCTGCTGATGGCCGAGATCTGCCAGGAGTTCCTGCCGCCCGGCGTGCTGAACGTGCTGACCGGCTATGGCGAGGAGTGCGGCGGCCCCCTCGCCAACCATCCGAAGGTCCGCAAGCTGTCGTTCACCGGCTCCACCGAGGTCGGCAAGATCGTCATGCGCGCGGCGGCCGAGCGCATCGTGCCGGTGTCGCTCGAACTCGGCGGCAAGAGCCCGTCGATCGTCTATCCGGATGCCGACGAGGAGTGGGCGGTCGACGGCATCATCGCCGCCATGCGCTTCACGCGGCAGAGCCAGAGCTGCACGGCGGGCTCGCGCATGTTCCTGCACGAGGACATTTTCGACAGCTTCCTCGCCAAGCTCGAGAAGAAGACTACGGCGCTCAAGATCGGCGACCCGCTCGACGAGACGACGGACATTGGCGCCATCATCAACAACAAGCAATTCACCAAGGTCTGCCGCTACGTCGACGAAGGGCTGAAGCGCTCGGACGCCCGGCTGGTGTTCGGCGGCCTGCCGCCCAGGACCGGCCCGCTGAGCGAAGGCTACTTCGCCATTCCGACGGTGTTCGCCGACCGCTCCAACGACTGGCGGCTGGCACGCGAGGAGATCTTCGGACCGGTGCTGGTGGCGATCCGCTGGAGCGACGAAGCCGAGGCGATCCGCATGGCCAATGACAGCCACTACGGATTGGCCGCCTACGTCTGGACGCACGACATCGGCCGCGGATTGCGCGCCGCGCACGCCGTGGAATCGGGTTGGGTGCAGGTCAACCAGGGGCTCGGACAATCCCCGGGCATGTCCTATGGCGGCTACAAGCAGAGCGGCATCGGCCGCGAATTCTCGCTCGAAGGGATGCTCGACAGCTTCACTCAGCGCAAGAACGTGACCGTCAATCTCGCCGTCTAGGCCGGCACGCGGGTATGGAAGTCGGTCGCGCCCTGGTAGGTGTGGCCGATCCGATAGAGCAGGGCTTCGTCGAACGGACGGCCGACGAGCTGCAGGCCGATCGGCGCACCGTTCGCGTCGAAGCCGCAGGGGAGCGACAGCGCCGGAACGCCCAGCGTGTTGAACGGACGGGTGAGGCCCGTGAAGCCCGCCACCATCTTCAGCACGGCGGGACCGCCCTTGTTCTCGGTGTCGGTCTCCTCGATGGTCGGCAGCGGGAAGGGGATGGCGGGCAGCACGATGGCGTCCAGGCCCTCCATCGACGTCGAAAGGAACTCCTTCACGAAGTGAGCCCGCAGGCGCAAGGCATCGATGTACTGAGTCGCCGGGATGAAGAAACCCGCCTCCATGCGCGTGCGCACCTGGTTGGCATAAAGCTCCGGCGTCTTCTCCATCCATGGCCGGTGCATGGCCGCCGCCTCGCACTTCACCATCACTTCGGCGGCGCGATAGAGCGCGGTGAAGTCGGGCAGCGTGACGGCCGAGACCTTGGCGCCGAGGCGACCCAAGCTATCGGCCGCCGCCTGCACCGCCTTGCCGATTCCCGCATCGAGAGGCACCGGCCCGTCGTTCGGCAGTGCAAGGCCCACCTTCAAGCCCGTGATGCCGTTGCCGAGCTCCGCCTCGTAGTCCGGCACCGGCTTCTCGCTCGTCGTCGAATCGTTCGGATCGTGGCCGGCGATCGCGGCCAGCATCCGTGCGTTGTCGCGGACCGTCCGGGTGAGGGGGCCGACATGGTCGAGGCTCCACGAGCGCGCCACGGCGCCGGCGCGACTGACGCGGCCGTAAGTCGCCTTCATGCCGACGACGCCGCAAGCGGCGGCGGGCAGGCGAATCGAGCCGCCGGTGTCGGATCCCAGGGCGCCGTAGACCAGGCGCGCGGCCACCGAGGCGCCGGAGCCGCTCGAACTGCCGCCGGTGACTCGGCTGTGGTCCCACGGATTGCGGCAATGGCCGTGATGCTCGTTGTGGCCGGTCGGGCCCGCGGCAAATTCGGCCATGTTGAGAAAGCCCAGTTCGACGACGCCCGCCGCGTCGAGCTTCTCCAGCACCGTGGCCGTGACCGGGGCGATCCAGTTCCTGCGGATCTCGCTGCCGCCGGTCGAGAGCTCGCCCTTGCGGTAATACATGTCCTTGTGCGCCATCGGCACGCCATGCAGCGGTCCGCGACGCTTGCCGGTAGCGAGCTCGGTATCCATGGCCTGCGCCTGCGCCAGCGCCTTGTCCTTGTAGATGCGGAGAAAGGCGTTCACGCGCGGTTGCCACGCCTCTATGCGTGCGAGGCAGGCTTCCGTCGCCTCGACCGAGCTGATGCGCCTGGTCGCGATGGCGTCCGAGACTTCGCTCAGATCCCAGAGGGCGATGTCGTCGTTCCTCACTTGCGGGCCTCGCGCTCCATCAGGCTTGCGAAGGCCGCAGGCTCGTCGTCGAAGGTGAGCCGCGCTGCCGCGGCCTTGCGCACCGCGTCGTTCAGCACCTCCACCTCGGCAGCGAGTTCGGCCAGCCGCTTGTCGTCGTACGTGATGCCTTGAAGGCCCGTGGCGATGCCGGCGGCGGTCCTGGTCTTTTCGTCCATGTCGCTCTCCCTCAGAATCTCACCTTTCGCGCGGCGAGCCGCGTCCGATCTTCGGCCGAGAAAGTCATGACCTTGCGGTTCCTCTGGTCGAACTTCATCCCGATGCCTTCGCTGCAAGCAGCAAGTGTGCCGGACTCTGCGTCGAAAGCGAAATGCACCAGCTTCAGGATCTTGTCGGTGTAGTCGGCGAGCCCGCTCATGATCACCAGGAGGTTGCCCGCCTGCAGCGGAGCGCGGTAGCTGGTCAGCGTCTCGACGACGACCGTGCCCTCGCCGCGCTGCTGCATCGCGGCGCGATCGAAGCCCATGTGGTTCCACAACCACGGTGCGGCGTCGGAGTAGCGCCCGAACTGGTGACGCGGCAGGAAATGGCCGTGCTCATCGCACTCGGCCGGCTTGATGGTCGTTCGGCCGACGCCGACCAGCCCGGCGTCTTCGGCATCCTCCAGGCGAATATGGGGCAGCGGTGTCGCACCGACGGTGCGCGGCAGCGCGCCTGCCGGCAGCTCGATGAGCAGCGATTCGGCGCGCCGTCGCACCTCGTCGGTCCATGGCTTGCTGCTCGTCACGCGACGGCGAGCGGTCGAGACGAGCGTGCCGTCGGCGGGATTGCGTATCTCGTGGTAGAGCGCCAGGTCGTGCGTGCCGATCTCGACCGGCGCCGATCTCACCTCGACCGAGTCGACGACGCGGAGTTCGCGCCGGTAGCGGATGTGGTCTTCGAGCGGGCTCACGATCGCTTGCGAGAGGCGTTGAGCGCGCGGACCGATGCCCAGCCGGTGCAGCATGAAGCTCGACGCCTCGTGCGCAAACTCGGTGTAATGCTGGACGTTGAGATGGTCGTTCTCGTCGCACTGCCAGGTGTTCACGGCGGTGGCGAAGGTCGTGGTCAATTGGGGCGTTGGCACGCGGCAGTCTCTCTGCAGGCTGTGGATGACCGCTCCAAATGGCCGAAAAAGCCCCAAAAATCGACATTTTTCGCGCTTTCTGGACTTGCGGAGGCGCGATTCGTGGCTAACCTTGGCGCCGTCAACGCTTGCCCTGGGGCGTCAGGAAGACGTTGGCGAACGAAAAACTAAGGGACCCCTCAACTATGGCTACTCCTCCAGCTCCAACCAAACCGTCTGTTCCAACCGTTCCACTGTCCAAGGTCGCGGCCGAACTGGCCGAGAAGACGGGCATGACCAAGAAGGACGCGACCGGCTGCCTCGACGACTTCGTCGGCCTGGTCGTCAAGCACCTCAAGAAGGGCAACAAGGTTCGCATCACGGGCCTCGGCATCCTTCAGGTCCGTCATCGTCCGGCACGCATGGGCCGCAACCCGGCGACCGGCGAAGCGATCAAGATCAAGGCATCGAAGAAGGTGGCCTTCCGCGTCGCCAAGGACCTCAAGGACGCCATCTAGGCCGCTCCCGAAGGCAGGATTTCAGGCGGGCCTTGGCGTGAGCCGGGCCCGTCTTTTTGTTTGCTATCATGCCTGCCGCGCATGGACAGCTTTGCCCTTCTGAAGACGCTGTACTCGCTGGCGATGCCGCCGGCGTCGCTGGCTCTCGCACTGTTGGTCGGGCTCGCCTTGGCGCTGCTGGGTTGGCGGCCCGCCGTGCGCTGGATGCTCGCGCTGGCAATCGTCCAGCTGCTCGTGATGTCGTTTCCACCGGTTGGCGATGCCGCGTTCAGGTATCTCGAGGACCAGGCGCGCACTGCCGAGCTTGCCGCACCGCGCTGCTGCTTCGACGCCATCGTCGTGCTGGGAGGCGGGGTGGCGCCGGCCATTCCGCCGGCCCGCGAGTTTCCCCGCCTGGTCAATGGCGCCGACCGCGTCTGGCAGGCGGCGCGCCTCTATCACGCCAAGGTCGCGTCCCGCATCATCGTCTCCGGTGGCGGCTACATGGCGCAGCCCGACGTGCCGATCACCACGGAAGCGGCCGCCATGCGCCAGTTCCTGATGGACCTCGGTGTGCCGGCCGATGCCATCGTCAGCGAAGCAAAGTCCAACAACACCATCGAGAACATCCGCAACGTTCGCGCCATCGTCGGCAATGGCCGGGTGGCGCTGATCACCTCGGCCTATCACATGCCGCGCGCCCTGCAGCTCGCGGCTCTCGCCGGGCTCGACGCCGCGGCCTTTCCCACCGATTTCCGCTCGCTGCCTGAAGCGCGTCCGGTGTGGGAGGACTGGCTCTTTTCCGTCGATGCGCTCGAGCTCTCGATCGGTGCCTTGCGCGAGGTCATCGCCATGAACCTCGACATACGCGCCAGAGTGCTCGGCGAACGAGTGCTCGGCGAATGAGCGGCACCTGGCGCCTCGATCGCCGCGCCGCGCTCGGCCTTGCCGTCGGCGCGCCGCTGCTGCTGCCGATCGCCCGCCGGCCGCGCGCGCAGGCGCTCGACAAGCTCTCCTTCCACACCGACTGGCGCGCCCAGGCCGAGCATGGCGGCTACTACCAGGCCGTGGCGGCCGGCCTTTATCGCATGCGCGGCATCGACTGCGACCTGCGCCAGGGCGGCCCGAGCCTCAACATCAGCCAGATGCTGCTGTCGGGCCGCGTCGACATGATCATGTCGAACAGCTTCGAGGCCTTTACCTATCTGCGCGAGCAGGCGCCGTTCTTCACCATCGCCGCCATCTTCCAGAAGGATCCGCAGGTCCTGATCGGCCATCCCGGCTCCGGCCTCACCGGCTTCGACAAGCTCAAGGACCGCACGCTGCTGATCTCCAACGGCGGACGGGTGACCTACTGGCCCTTCCTGCGCAAGAAATACGGCCTGTCGGACAGCCGGGTGCGGCCCTACAATTTCAACATGGCGCCGTTCCTCGCCGAGCCCAACGCGGTGCAGCAGGGCTTCCTCTCGTCGGAGCCCTATTCGATCGCCCAGGCGCTCGGCAAGGAGCCGGAAGTCCTGTTGATCGCCGATGCGGGCTTCAGCGCCTACCAGACCACCATCGCCATCTCGCGCCGGCTCGCCGGCGAGAAGAAGGAGCTGATCCAGCGCTTCGTCGACGCCTCGCTCGAAGGCTGGGCGCAGTACCTCAAGGGCGGCCCGGCGACCGAGGCCGCCAACGCGCTGATCAAGCAGGCCAATCCCGAGCAGACCGACGACCGCATCGCCTATGCCATCAAGGTCCTCAACCGGCACGGCATCGTCCTGTCGGGCGACGCGCTCGCCGGCGGCATCGGCGCCATGAGCGATGCGCGCTGGCAGGGCTTCTATGACTCGATGGTCGATGTCGAGGTCCTGCCCAGGGGGCTAAAGGTAGGCGACGCCTATACGCTGGAATTCGTCAACAAGGGCATCGGCAAGAACTAATCGGCAGGAACGGGAGGACGCGATGGACGGCATGTTCAAGGTCAGCGAAGAGCAGACGATGCTGCGCGATCTGGTGAAGAAGTTCGTGCGCAACGAGCTGATGCCGCTCGAGAAGAACGTGCTCGAGCGTTTCGCCTCGGGCCAGCCCGCCGCGCTCAACGACGAGGAGAATGCGCGGCTCTTCAAGCAGTGCAAGGATCTCGGCCTGTGGGCGCTCGACGTGCCGGAGGAGGTGGGCGGCGCCGCCCTGCCCAGCGTGGCGCTGGTCGGCGTCAACGAGGAACTGGGCTACACCTGCGTGCCCTTCACCTTCCCGCCCGACTCGCCCAACCTGCACATGCTGCTGGCGACGGCCAGTCCCGAACAGCGCAAGAAATACCTCGAGCCCTACGCCGCGGGCGAGACAACCTCGGCGATCGCCATCTCCGAGCCCGGCGCGGGCGGCGATCCGGCCGGCATGAAGACCAAGGCGGTGAAGGACGGCGAGCACTGGGTGATCAACGGCCGCAAGATCTGGATCAGCCGCATCGCCAAGGCGGACTTCACCATCGTCATGGCGGTCACCGACACCAACCTCGGCTCGCGCGGCGGCATCACCGCCTTCCTGGTGGACAAGGGCACGCCGGGCCTCGTCGTGGCGCGCGCCATTCCGATGCTGGCCGGCCAGCGCACCTACGAGGTCGTGTTCGAGGACTGCCGCGTCCATGAACGCCAGATCCTGGGCCGCCTCGGCGCCGGCTTCGCGCCCATGCAGCTGCGCCTCACCGTGCGCCGCCTGCAGATGGGCTCGTGGTGCGTCGGCATGGCCCAGCGCGCCCTCGACATGCTGGTCGAGCACGCCAGCCAGCGCGTCACCTTCGGCCAGAAGCTCGCCGACCGCCAGGCGATCCAGTGGTGGGTGGCCGATGCCGCGACCAAGCTGCACGCCTGCCGGCTGATGGTCATGGATGCCGCGGTCAAGCAGGACGAGGGCCGCGACGTGCGCATGGAGGCGTCGATGATCAAGGTGTTCGCCACCGAGATGGCGACCGAGGTAATCGACCATGCCCAGCAGGCGTTCGGCGCCATGGGCGTGACGCAGGAACTGCCGCTCGCGATCATGGCCCAGAAAGTGCGCACCATGCGGGTTTACGAGGGACCGTCGGAGGTGCACCGTATGGTGATCGCCCGCCGTATCTTCGGCGGCCGCTGACCCGGGGAAGGATGCCATGACCTACACGCTCGACTCCTTCATCAAGGACGCCAAGACCGCCCTCGGCAGAGAGGCCGGTCCGGCCGGCCGCGACAAGGTGCGGGTCCTCCTGGAGAAGTTGTTGGCCAACCAGGCCTTCGTCGACGAGGCGGTCGGGCCCAAGGCGCCGATGGGCACGCGCAAGCTCTACGAAGACAAGGAGCTGGGCTTCGTCGTCCTGGCCCACTGCAACGCCAAGGCGCACAAGAGCCCGCCGCACGATCACGGCAGCTCGTGGGCCGTCTATGGCCAGGCCATCAGGCACACCGACATGAGCGAGTTCAGGCGCGTCGACGGCGGCGACGGCGTGGGCGAGGCGAAGCTCGAGAAGGTCAAGGCCTATCGCCTGGAGCCGGGCCATGCCGGCGTCTACGACGTCGGCTCCATCCACGCCATCGACTACCCCGAT
>CAZHQA010000208.1:0-9772 GCA_964533955.1 uncultured Reyranella sp.
CCAGCAGCACGACGTCTTCGCCATCGCGCATGAACTCCTTGCCGAGCTGCTCGAAGCGGTTGGCGACGTTCACCGCGTCGCCGACCACCGTGAAGTTGACGCGGCCCGGCGCGCCGATATTGCCCACCACGACCGGTCCGGAATGCAGCCCGATGCGCATGCGGATCGGCGGATTGCCGGCGGCGGCGCGCTGGGCGTTGTCTTCCTTGATCACCTTGGCGATGGCAAGCGCGGCGCGGATCGCAGCGCCGGCATGGTCCTCGTCGTGCGACACTCCACCCCACACCGCCATCACCGAATCGCCGATGTATTTGTCGATCACGCCATGCTCGTGCTCGATGCAGGCGCCTAGCAGGGCGAAGTGATGGTTGAGCAATTCAGCCGTCTCGTGCTCGGGCAGGTCCTCGGCCTGCGGCGTGAACTCGACAATATCGGTGAACATCACCGTGACGAAGCGCCGGCGCGACGCCACGGCAGTCTCTCCGGCCTCCATCAGGCGACGTACGAGGCGGCGCGGCACGTAGGCGCCGAACCATTTCAGGGCACTTCGCGCCTTGTCGAGGCTGTGCGCGGCGTCGTCGATTTCGCGCAGCCGCGACGGTTTGTGCATCGGCTCGTCGAACTCCAGGCGCTCGATCGCCTCGGCCGCCGTGGTGATGGTGCGGATCGAGCGTGCCATGCGCACGCCCATCAGGAGCGCGAGCAGCAGCGCGGCGGCGAGGGTGGCGGCGCCGACGAGGGCACCGTTGGTCAGCCGGTCGAGGTCGGCAGTGGCATCTTCGATGGGAAAGTACTGGCCGACCAGCCATGGCTGCGGGCCGTAACCCGTGATCTGGCGGTAGACGAACACCCAGCGCCGGTCGCCCACCTCGACGACATGGCCAAGATCGCCCAACGCCCTGTCGATCTGCGGGTTGCGCACCGGCGGGTCCCAGAACTTGGCCAGGATAGGGTCGTCCACCTCATGGATTGTGGGCAGCGACTTGTCTTCGGAAAGCCCCAGGCCGCGCGGATCGATCAGCCGGCGATGGGCCAGCACCTTGTCGTGATCGACCAGGATGAAGTATCGCCCGCCAGCCGCGCCGCGCGCGCCAATCCGGTAGCTGAGGTCTCCGACTGCGACCGTCGCGACCAGGCCGCCGATGAAGGCATCGTCGATGCGCCGTACCGGCGTGCGCACATTGAGCAGCGGCTGCTTCAGCTCGTTGCTCCAGAACAGCTCGCCCCAGAAGGTCGAGTGCGACGTCTGCAACTGGCGGAAGCGCGCCATGCTTTGCGGCAGGCTGAGCAACGAGACCGTGTCCCGGGTGATCCTGCCGTCGGGCTGGCGGATCGCGCGGTGCAGCTGCAGGTCGAGGGTGGCGAAGGCGGCGACCGAAATTTCCGGCACCCGGCCCATCATGACAGCCAGTGCCTCGCGCACGGCGACCGGCGAATCGACGTCGATGCGGCCGGCGGCCGCCAGGGCCGCGATCAGCTCGAGCTGCTCGGTGATGGGATCGAGGCGGTTCTTGACCGTCGCCACCTCCCCTTCGACGACGCGGGCAGCGCGATCCACCAGCAGGCGTTCGGCAGTCCCAGTGGCGCCCGCCAGGACCACGATGTAGGCGATGCCCGAGATCAGCGTCAACGAAACGAAGGCCAGCGCCAGTGCGGCGATCAGCGGCAGGCGCAGCGGTCCTCTTGCAGCCTTGGCAGGTGCAGCTTCGAGGGGCGCCGCCGGGACTTTCGCTACGATCGTCAAGCCGCCCCATCATATGGGGTCCGGCCCCTCATGGCGAAAGGCGTCGTGGCGCGCCCGCCCCTCGCCCTGCCCCTTACGCGGCGGCCCGGATGGCAGCCTGATTGACTTTGCCGTCGACGTGACTCTCGAACTGCCGGAAGTTCTTCTCGAAGCGCCGGGCAACGTCGCGCGCCGCACTGTCGTAGGCCTTCTTGTCCTTCCAGGTATTCTTGGGGTTCAGCACGTCGCCGGGCACGTCAGGACAGGCGTTGGGCACCTGCATGCCGAAGTGCGGGTCGGTCGAGGAGCCGACCGTGGCCAACGTGCCATCGAGCGCCGCCCGCACCATGGCGCGGGTGTGGCGGATCGCCATGCGCTCGCCGACGCCGAAGCCGCCGCCCGACCAGCCGGTATTGACCAGCCAGCACTTCACATTCTGGCGAGCCATCTTCTCGCCCAGCATCTTGGCGTACACGGTGGGATGGCGCGGCATGAAGGGGGCGCCGAAGCAGGTCGAGAACGTCGCCTGCGGCTCGGTGACGCCCTTTTCGGTGCCTGCCACGCGGGCCGTGTAGCCCGAGAGGAAATGATACATCGCCTGCTCCGGGCTGAGCCGCGAGATCGGCGGCAGTACGCCGAAGGCGTCTGCCGTCAGCATGACGATGTTCTCCGGTGTCTTGGCGATACCCGAGGCAAGCGTGTTGGGGATGAACTCGATCGGATAGCAGGCGCGCGTGTTCTCGGTGTGGCGGCCATCGTCGAGGTCGAGCTCGCCGGTCGCCGGGTCGTGCACGACGTTCTCGAGCACCGTGCCGAATCGCTCCGTGGTGGCGTAGATCTCGGGCTCGGCCTCGCGACTGAGCTTGATCACCTTGGCGTAGCAGCCGCCCTCGAAGTTGAACAGGCTGTCGTCGGCCCAGCCGTGCTCGTCGTCGCCGATCAGCGTACGCGACGGATCGGCCGACAATGTGGTCTTGCCGGTGCCGCTCAGCCCGAAAAAGATCGCCACATCGCCCTTCGGCCCGATATTGGCCGAGGCGTGCATGGGCAGGATGTTCTTCTGCGGCAGAATGAAGTTCAGGATCGTGAATACCGACTTCTTGATTTCGCCGGCGTACCAAGTGCCGCAGATCGCCACGACGCGGTCGGTGAAGTTGACCAGAACGGCGCAATCCGACGCCGTGCCGTCGAGCGCCGGATCGGCTTGGAAGCCCGGCAGGTTAAGGATGGTGAAATCGGGCCGGAATCGCTCGAGCTCCTCGCGCCGGGGGCGCAGGAACATGTTGCGGGCGAACAGATTATGCCAGGCGGTCTCGGTGATCACGCGCACGCCGATGCGATGGCCGGGATCGGCGCCGGCCCAGCAGTCGCGCACGAACAGGTCACGGCGCTGGGCGTAGCCGATCATACGATTGTAGAGCGCGCGGTAGCGCTCGGGCGAGATAGGCTTGTTGGTCTTGCCCCAGTCGATGTGAGCCTTTGTGGTCGAATCCTCGACGAAGAACTTGTCGTTGGGCGAGCGCCCGGTGTGCACGCCGGTGCGAACCACGAACGCCCCGCCATCGGCGAGCGAACCCTCGCGGCGCAGAATCGCCTCCTCGTAAAGGCCGGCAACCGACAGGTTCCAGTAAACGTTGTTGAGGTTCTTCAAGCCGAGTGTGTCGAGTCCCGTTTCGGGGATTAAGCCCGCCTGTTTCACGGCGTTTCTCCTGCCTTGTCGGTTGGTGTTGTTTGGCGAAACACAAGTAAACGCGTTGCTGTCCCGCAGGTTTCCTGCCTATGCGCTACCGAGCCAACCGCACCGTGGCAAGGGGCCAAAGTGTGGATCAGATTCTGCAATCGCTAACGGCATGCCGCGACGCGGAATCAATGCGCCGGTGTAGCGCGCGCCTGCGCGACAAGGTCGATCAAGGCCTTGCGCGCCTGACCCGCATCCGCAACGGGCCGGTCGAATGCCAGCCGCGCCACGCGCCCGCCGGATCTGAGGTCGAGGCCCTCGGTGTCTATTCCCGTCATCTTCCAGTCGCCGGCCGGCATACCGAGCAGCCGGCCGGCATAAAGCTGCAGGGCATCGGCGTGATCGGAATTCATATGCTCGACGATCTCGGCTTCGCTTTCGGCCAGTGCCGGAGGCGGCCGATCGGCCATGAGTTCGGCCATCGTCAGCCAGCGGATCTTGCCGAAGCCGCCAACCAAATGAACACGCTCGGGCGCCACGCGGTAGAAGTTGAAATCGCCGAAGCCCGCATACATCCGGGCATCGGGGTGTCGGGCCAAATAGCGCCGCTTCAACCGTTCGTCGTCGGTTCGCGCGGCGCGTCCGAGCAACGACACCCGCGGACCGGAGAGCGGCTGGTCGAAGCCGCCCGTGCCGTCGAACAGCAGGGACACGCGGCCGTCAGCCGCAATTGCCCGAGTGTGCTCGGCAAGATTGCTCATCAGAAGGATCGGCGCCAGATCGTGATCGACCGCCACCAGCACCAGCGAGACGTAGGGCCAGAACGACCCGCCCTCCGCCGGCAGGGCACTCGCCAGGCTGGCCCGATCGAGCCCGCGCAGCAAATTGCGCACGGTGCGCGGCAGGTCGTCGGTCATGTCCGGGGCGAAAAAAGCCGCATTTGCTCGTTTATCGATGCCAGATCGGCCGGGCGGCGGCAACCGCCCGGTCTGTGCTAACATCCGGCGCCCCGAGCCCCCTCAGGAGAAGCCACACCGTGCGCAAGAACATCGCCCTGGTCGACGACGACCGCAACATCCTGACCTCGGTCTCGATGTTGCTCGAAGCCGAGGGATTCCAGGTCAAGACCTACTCCGACGGCGCGTCGGCGCTGGAGGGCCTCAACCAGACCCCGCCCGACCTCGGCATCTTCGACATCAAGATGCCGCGCATGGACGGCATGGAACTCCTGAACCGCATCCGCAAGAGCCAGCAGTTTCCGGTGATCTTCCTGACATCGAAGGATGAGGAGATCGACGAGGTGCTCGGCCTGCGCATGGGCGCCGACGATTTCATTCGCAAGCCGTTCTCGCAGCGGCTGCTGCTCGAGCGCATCCGCGCCGTGCTGCGTCGCTCCGACACCGGCACCGCCAAGCCCGAGGGCACGGCGGAGCGCATCGTGCGCGGCGAACTGGTGCTCGATCCGAGCCGTCATCAGTGCACCTGGAAGGGCAAGGAGGTGCATCTCACGGTGACCGAGTTCCTGCTTCTGAAATCGCTCGCCGAGCGGCCCGGACACGTGAAGAACCGTGACCAGCTGATGGATGCGGCGTACGGAGAGACCATCTACGTCGACGACCGCACGATCGACAGCCACATCAAGCGGGTGCGCCGCAAGTTTCGCGAGGTCGACGGCGAGTTCGAGCAGATCGAAACGCTTTATGGCATCGGATACCGATACCGCGACTCCTGACCGGGAGCCGCGTCGATCGTTTTGGGCAACGCTCAAGCGCCTGATCCCGTGGGTGCGCCGCGCACCGCCGCCGGCGCGTGCCGAATCGCCGTCGCTGCTGCGCCGCCGCCGCACCCAGAGCCGCCGCCACTCCCCGCTCACCCGGCGCATCCTGCTGCTCAACATCGTGCCGGTGGTGCTGCTGGCGCTGGGCGCGGTCTATCTCAGCGACTATGAGGACGAGCTGATCGATGCCGAGCTCGCCTCGCTGCTGGTGCAGGGCGAGATGGTCGCGGCAGGCATTGGCGAGGTCGCCGTGGTCGGCGACGAGACGACGGTCAATCGTCTCGACGCAGAGGCGGCGCGCCAACTGCTGACCCGGCTGGTCCGGCCGACCGGCGTGAGGGCACGCCTGTTCAGCGAGACCGGCGAGCTGCTGGGCGATTCGGCCGTGCTGAGCGACGTCGGCCGCATCCACGTCGCGCCTCTGCCGCCGCCCGATCTCGCGCCGCCCGAAACCGAGCAGCGTCTGGTCGACCGGCTCAGCGACTGGATCGCGCGCCAGCTCACGCGTACCGACCGCTACCCCGAATATGTCGAGCGCGCCGTACCCTCGGTACGCGACTTCCCCGAAGCGGCGAGTGCGTTGCGGGGCTTCAACGCCTCGGCCGTGCGCACCGCCTCGGACAGCCGCCTGCTGCTCAGCGCCGCCGTGCCGGTGCAGCGCTACAAGCAGGTGCTGGGCGCCCTGCTGCTGACCCGCGACAACCGCGCCATCGCGGCCTCCCTGCGCGAGGTGCGCTACGACATGCTGACCATCGCGGTCGCGGCACTGGGCATCACAGTACTGCTGTCGCTCTATCTCGCCGGCACCATCACGCAGCCGATCGTGCGGCTCGCCCGGGCCGCCGACGAAGTCAGGCTGGCCCGCGAGAGCCGTCCCGAGATTCCCGATCTCGGCAAACGCGGCGACGAGATCGGCGACTTGAACGACGCCCTGCGCTCGATGACCGATGCGTTGTGGCAGCGGCTCGGCGCTATCGAGAGCTTCGCAGCCGATGTCGCCCACGAGCTCAAGAACCCGCTCACCTCTCTGCGATCGGCGATCGAAGTCGCGGCGCGGCCCAATCTCGAGCCCGAGCAACGGGCCAGGCTGATGGCGATCGTGGTCGACGACATCAGCCGGCTCAACCGCCTGATCTCCGACATCTCGGATGCCTCGCGGCTCGATGCCGAACTGATGCGCGGCGAGGTCAGGCCTGTCGATCTCGGCAAACTCCTTTCCGACCTCATTCATCACTACGCCGCCCAGGCGGCACAGAAGGCGGACGTCGAAGTCGAGTACCGTCTCGCCACCAATCCTCCCTGCAACGCGCATGGCCACGACGGGCGCTATGGCCAGGTGTTCCGCAACGTGCTCGACAATGCGCTGTCGTTCAGCCCACGGCATTCCAGGATCGTGGTCGAGCTCGGACGTGAGCCGCGCAATGGGCCGTTCGTCGTCACTATCGACGATCAGGGTCCGGGGATTCCCGAGGACAACCTGGAATCGATCTTCCAGCGCTTCTACTCGGAGCGTCCGACCGAGCACTTCGGCCAGCATTCGGGGCTCGGCCTCTCGATCTGCCGCCAGATCATGGAAACGTACGGCGGCTCGATTTCGGCGAGCAACCGGCGCGCTCCGGATGGCAAGGTGCTTGGTGCGCGCTTCACCGTCCGCTTGCCCGCCGCGGAACGGAAGTGATGTTCGTCCACGCGACGTCGGTGGCGATCAAGACCGGCGGGCGCTGGCGCGGCGTGCTGCTGCGTGGTCCCTCGGGATCGGGCAAATCCGATCTCGCGTTGCGGCTGATCGACGGCGGCGCGCGACTGATCGCCGACGACCAGACCCACCTGGCAAAAAAGGGACGGGCATTGATCGCGTCGCCGCCGCCTGTGCTCGCCGGCATGATCGAGGTGCGGGGCATCGGCATCGTGAAGCTGCCGCGCAGCCGGCTGCTGGCGGCGGCGCCGCTGGCGCTGCTGGTCGACCTGGCGCGGGCCGACGCAATCGAGCGCATGCCCGAGCCGGCGTACGAGATGGTGCAAGATGTCGAACTGTCACGGCTCATCCTCTCGCCCTTCGAGGTATCAGCGGTTGCAAAGTTGCGTCTTGCCCTGGCGCGAGTTGCCGCCGCATGATCGAACCCTTGCGGCCATGCCCGATAGCCCGACACCGCTGACTTCCCCTTCCGCCACCTCGGCACGGCGACCGTTCGTGATCATCACCGGCATGTCCGGCGCCGGTCGCCTGACGGCACTGCATGCGCTGGAGGACTTCGGCTACGTCGCTGTCGACAATGTGCCGCTGCCCCTGCTCAGCGACCTCATGCGCTCGACGGCGGGAAGTCCGGGCGAGATGGCGGCGCCCCTGGCTTTCGGCATCGACACGCGCACCTACGGCTTCAGCGCGCATGACCTGTTGCGTCGCGTTCAGGAACTGAGAACTCGCAACGATCTCGCCCCCCGGCTGCTCTACCTCGACTGCGACACGGAGACCCTGCAGCGGCGCTACACCGAATCGCGTCGCCCCCATCCCATGGCGCCCGACCGGCCGGTGGTTGACGGCATCGCCGAGGAGCGCAGCATGATCGGCCGGCTGCGCGATTCGGCCGACCTCGTGGCCGACACCTCGATGCTATCACCCCACCAGTTCAAGCAGCTGCTGCTCGGCCATTTCGCGCTGGGCTCAGAGGGGGGCATGCGCATTTCGGTGATGTCCTTCTCCTACCGCCGCGGCGTGCCGCGCGAGGCGGACCTGGTGTTCGACGCGCGGTTCCTGAAGAACCCGCACTACGTGCCCACGCTCAAGTCGCTGACCGGCCTCGATGCCGAGGTCACGGCGTTTATCGAGACCGATCCGGACTACTTGCCGTTCATCGGCCGGCTGGAGGGCCTGATCGGGCCGCTCCTGCCGCGTTTTGACGCAGAGGGCAAGAGCTATTTGACCATTGCGGTCGGCTGCACCGGCGGCCGCCACCGATCGGTGGCTGTGGCAAAACGGCTGGCGGACTGGTTGCGAAAGGCAGGCCGCTCGGTCAGTCTCTCCCACCGTGACACCGACGCCCGGGGGGAACAGGTGGCGGAGAGTAATTCGGGCAGGGGTTGATGATCGGCATCGTACTCGTGACCCACGGCAATCTGGCGCGCGAATTCCTGGCAGCGCTGGAACATGTCGTCGGTCCGCAGCAGTGCATATCGGCAGTCTGTATCGGCGCCGAAGACGACATGGAGAAGCGGCGCAGCGAGATCCTGGAGCGCGCACGGGCCTGCGATACCGGCGAGGGAGTGATCGTGCTCACCGACATGTTCGGCGGCACACCGTCCAACCTTGCGATCTCGATCATGGACCAGGCGCGCATCGAGGTGCTGGCCGGAGTCAACCTGCCGATGCTGGTGAAGCTCGCGAGCGTGCGCAACCGGCCGATCGGCGAGGCTGTGCGAATGGCGCAGGAAGCCGGCCGCAAGTACATCACCGTCGCCTCGCGAATCCTGGCCAAGGAAGCCTCGTGAGCGGGGCCGCGGACGCGGCCATCGGCACCATCAGGCGCAGCCTGGCAATCGCCAACAAGCGCGGCCTGCATGCACGGGCCGCAGCCAAGTTCGTCCGTACAGCCGGCCAGTTCGACGCGGCAATCCGCGTCAGCTTCAAGGGCCAGGAGGTCTCGGGCCTGTCGATCATGGGCTTGATGATGCTGGCTGCGGGCATCGGCACCATGATCGAGCTCGCCTGCTCGGGCCGCCAGGCCGCCGAGGCGATGGCCGCCCTATCGGCCCTGGTCGAAGGCAAGTTCGGCGAGGATTGAGCGGCCGGCCGTCACATAAAGGGGCGGGCATATCGCCATAAAATCTTGCTTATAAGCGCCCACGGCGCGTTGAGGCGGGGCCGGCGCGCTGTTAAGACACCGCCACTTTCACTCAGGACATCGCCGGAGCGCCCTATGGCCCAAGACTACATCGTCAAGGATATCGGCCTCGCCGACTGGGGCCGCAAGGAACTCGACATGGCCGAGACCGAAATGCCCGGTCTCATGGCGATCCGCAAGGAGTACGGTCCCAAGAAGCCGCTCAAGGGCGCGCGCATTGCCGGTTCGCTGCACATGACCATTCAGACCGGCGTTCTGATCGAGACCCTGAAGGCGCTTGGCGCCGACGTGCGCTGGGCCTCGTGCAACATCTATTCGACCCAGGACCACGCCGCGGCGGCGATCGCCAAGTCCGGCACGCCGGTCTTCGCCATCAAGGGCGAGAGCCTGACGGAATACTGGGACTACACCCACAAGATCTTCGAATGGGGCGACGGCGGCGCACCCAACATGATCCTCGACGACGGTGGCGACGCCACGCTGCTGGTCCATCTCGGCATGCGGGCCGAGAAGGACCCGTCGCTGGTTTCCAAGCCGACCAACGAGGAAGAGGAGGTCCTCTACAAGGCGATCCTCAAGACCAACAAGGAGAAGCCCGGCTGGTACGCCAAGCTCGGCGCCAGCATCAAGGGCGTCACCGAGGAGACCACGACCGGCGTTCATCGGCTCTACCAGATGGAGAAGGACGGCAAGCTCCTGTGGCCCGCCATCAACGTCAACGACTCGGTCACCAAGTCGAAGTTCGACAATCTCTA
>CAZHQA010000209.1:0-9718 GCA_964533955.1 uncultured Reyranella sp.
TGGATCTTCCCGGCGCAGGCGCTCGAATGGCGCCCGCCAGCCGTCGGTACGGTAAAGAGCCGGATCGGCAACGTCGGGAAAGTCGACCATTCGCCAATGGCCGGTCCGGGCGGCCGCCAAGTCAAGCCCTTTCCCGTCCTGGCGCCGGATTTGGCGCGTTGACAGGCCGTTGGGGCGGGCGCACACCACGCCGCCGCCGGTTCCGGCGGCGTTTCATATCATGGCTCCTGACGACACCCGCCCGTCGCCCCTGCCCGACCTTCCTGCGCCGGCGCACACCCCCAACGGCAACGACGGCGCCTCGCCCGTAAGGGCTGCGGCGTCGGCCATGGTCGTGGGCGCGCTGGGCGTGGTGTTCGGCGACATCGGCACCAGCCCGCTCTACACCCTGCGCGAGTCCTTCACGCACGGCTCGGGCATGACGCCCTCGCCGCGCCACGTCATGGGCGTGCTGTCGATCCTGTTCTGGGCGGTGACGCTCACCGTCACCATCAAGTACGTCACCCTGATCATGCGCGCCGACAACAAGGGCGAGGGCGGCGTGATGGCGCTGGCGACGCTCGCCATGCAGGGGCTGAACGGCAAGGCGCAGAACATCCGCCGGGCCATCATCGCCTTCGCCGGGATCGGGCTGGCGCTGTTCTACGGCGACGCCATCATCACGCCGGCGATGACCGTGATGAGCGCGGTCGAGGGCCTCGATGCTGTAGCACCGGGCTTGACCCCCTACGTCGTGCCGATGTCGCTGGTGATCCTGGTGGTGCTGTTCATGCTGCAGCAGCGCGGCACGGCCGGCGTCGGACGCCTGTTCGGACCGGTGATGATGGTGTGGTTCATCGTGCTGGGCGTGCTCGGCGCCTGGCAGATCGCCAAGCATCCCTCGGTGCTGATGGCGCTCAATCCGATGTACGGCGTCAATCTGATCGCCGACCGCGGCCTCGGCATCTTCTGGGCCTTCGGCTCGATCGTGCTGGCGGTCACCGGCGCCGAAGCGCTGTACGCCGACATGGGGCATTTCGGCCGCAAGCCGATCCGGCTCGCCTGGTTCTGCATCGTGCTGCCCGGTCTGATGCTGAACTACTTTGGCCAGGGTGCGCTGATCCTCGAGGACCCCAAGGTGGTGCGCCAGGTGTTCTTCGAGCTGGTGCCGCAAGAGGGTCGGCTGGCCCTGGTCGCCCTGTCGACGCTGGCCGCCATCATCGCCTCGCAGGCGGTAATCTCGGGCGTGTTCTCGCTGACGCGGGCCGCAATCCAGCTCGGCTACCTGCCGCGCATGGAAGTCCAGCACACCTCCGAGACCGAGATCGGCCAGATCTACATTCCGCGCGTCAACTGGCTGCTGATGGCGGCGATCGTCGCCCTGGTGGTGGGCTTCGGCTCGTCCGACAAGCTCGCCGGCGCCTATGGCCTGGCGGTCACCGGCGCCATGCTGGTCGATGTGATGCTGGCCACGGCGGTGGCGATCCTGGTGTGGCGCTGGCGCTGGCCTGTCGCGGCCCTGGTGTTTGGCCTGCTGGCGATTCCCGACCTCGCCTTCTTCTTCGCCAACGCGCTCAAGATCCCCGACGGCGGCTGGCTTCCGCTGCTCGTCGCCGCGCTGGTCTTCTACACGATCACGACGTGGCGGCGCGGGCGCGAGCTGGTCAGCCGCGAGATGGCCGACAGCGCCCTGCCGCTCCGCCAGTTCCTCGACCGCATGGAACGCGCGCCCGGCCGGGTCGCCGGCACCGCGGTGTTCCTGACGGCCGACGCCAGTTCCACGCCCGCGGCGTTCCTGCACAATCTCAAGCACAACAAGATCCTGCACGAGCGGGTCATCGTGCTGCAGGTCGAGACCATGGACGTGCCGCGGGTGCCGGAGGCCAAGCGGGTGGAGGTCGAGCGGCTGGGCAAGGGCTTCTATTCGATGATCGTCCACTACGGCTTCATGGAGCAGCCCGACGTGCCGGCCGCCTTGCGCGCCTGCCGGCCGCATGGCATCGCCTATGACGAGATGGAGACCAGCTTCTTCCTCGGCCGCGAGACCCTGGTGCCGTCGGCCCGTTCGCGGCTCGGCCGATGGCGGCGCGACTTCTTCATCTCGCTCAGCCACAGCGCGTCGGCGACCAAGGCCTTCTTCCGCATCCCGCCCAACCGCGCCATCGAACTCGGCAACCAGATCCAGGTCTGAGGAATGGCGCGACCGACGCTCGTCCTGCTGCCCGGCCTGCTCAACACGCGCCGCCTCTACGACCGCCAGATCGCCGCCCTGGCCGACCTGGTCGACGTCGTGGTGCCCGAGCTCTGGCACCACGATTCGATCGGTGCGATGGCGCAGGCGGCGCTCGACGCCGTGCCCGGGCGCTTCGCGCTCGGCGGCTTCTCGATGGGCGGCTATGTCTGCTTCGAGATCCTGCGGCGCCAGCCCGAAAGGGTCGAACGGCTGGCGCTGATGGACACCCAGGCGGTGCCCGATTCGCCGGAGGCGAGCGCGCGCCGCCGCGGCTTCATCGAGCAGTCGAGGATCGGCCGTTTCCATGGCGTGCAACCCTCGCTCCTGCCCAGCATCGTCCATCGCGCCCGCCTCGACGATCCTTCGGTCGTGCACCCCATCCTCGAGATGTCGAAGGAAGTGGGCGCCCAGGGCTTCATCAACTCGCAGACGGCGATGATCGCCCGACCCGACAGCCGGCGCATGCTGGTCGACATCGACGTGCCGACCGTGGTCATGGTCGGCCGCCAGGATCAGGCGACGCCGCTGCCACGCAGCCAGGAGATGGCCGCCGACATCGCCAATGCCCGCCTGGCGATCATCGAGGACTGCGGGCACATGTCGCCGCTCGAGAAGCCCGACGAGGTCTCTGCGGCGCTCAGGAGATGGTTGACCCAATGACGATCGCTTATGCCTGCGAGGATTACCTCGGCGCCGACGAGTACATCGACGTCGTGCGCAAGTCCGGCCTCAACCGGCCGATCGAGGATCGGGGCCGGGTCGAGCGCTACCTGAAGCACAGCAACCTGTTCGTGACGGCACGCGAGAGCGGCAAGCTCGTGGGCTTCGCGCGTTCGCTGACCGACTTCTGCTTCTGCTGCTATCTGTCGGATCTCGCGGTCGACCGCGCCTTCCAGGGCAAGGGCGTGGGCAAGCGGCTGATCGAAGAGACGCGCACGGCGGCCGGTGGGTCGCTGACCACGACGCTGCTCCTGTCAGCGCCCACCGCCATGACGTTCTACCAGGGCATCAAGATGCCCCACGCCGACAATTGCTTCCTGTACCGGCGGCAGAAGTAGCGCCTACTTCTTCATGACCTGACCGCGGATCTCGCCACCTTTGTTGGCCGCGGTGTGCACGTTGAAGTACCACTTGCCGGCCTCGAGATCGGCGGCTTGCGCGTCGGTCAGCGTCGCCTCACCCTTGAGCGGGCTTGGCGTGATCTCCTTCACCGGCACGACCACGCCGGCATTGGTCTTGGCGTCGGCCGGCCCGTGGAAGTGGGCAGCGGCGGCGGGGCCGGACAGATCCTTGTAGGTCACCGTGTAGGTGAGCTTCTTGGTCGCGGTGTCGTAGGTCGCGGTCAGCGAGCCGGTGCCCTTGCTGTCGTTGGCCGGCACTTCACTCGACGCCTTCAGGTCGGCGGCGAAGTTTTCGGTAGCGGCGTAAGCCGCCGGAGCGACGGCCAGCAAGGCGACAAGGCCAAGGCCGGCAAGACTCGAACGCAGGACGGTCGTGTTCATGATCGGGCGCCTCCATGTTTCATCCCTTGCCGGCGCGGAGTTCGCGCGGGCAGCCGATGTTATCAACGATCGGGGCGGCCGGCTCGGAGCGCCGATCACGTTGTCTTGATGGAACCTTTTGCGGTCAGGCTGCCGCGACGTCGCCCACCACACGGACCCGCACCCGCACGGAATTGCCCGGCAGGTAGGCGAGCGGCATGTCCTCGCTCTCGATCGTGGTGAGCGAGGGGCGCGCCGCTCCGGCCGCGACGGCCCGATCGTTGGCGATGCCCTGTGCCGCCGCCAGCGCCTCGGTGCGACTGAGGTCCTTGAAGATCTGGTCGCATTCGCCCGACACCTGGGCGATCGCCGCTCCCACGGCGTTGGCGCAGTCGCCATGCTCGACGTGGATCACCTGGCTGACGCCGGGCAGCTTCTCGGGGATCAGGAAGGCGCCGCCGCCGACGGCGATCAGCGGCACATCGCCTGCCTCGGTCTTCATCCGGTCGATCGCTTCCTCGGCCATGCGCGCCGCCTCGGCGAAAACCTTCCGGCAGGTCGCGACGTCGAGATGTGCCACCTTGCCGGCATCGCCGAGCTTCAGGATGCCGAGAGCGATCGCGGTGTCGGTCGTGGTGAGCTGCCTGCCGCCGAAGGCAATGCCGTCCTTCAGCAGCCGGTAGCCGACCGACACCGGGCCGACCTTCAGGGGGTCGAGCACGACATGGCTGCCGCCGCCCAAGCCGATCGACAGGAGGTCGGGCATGCGGAACAGCGTTCGCACGCCGCCGACCTTGACCACCGAATTGGCTTCGCGCGGAAAGCCGTTCTTGAGCTGGCCGACGTCGGTCGTGGTGCCGACGACATCGATGACCATGGCGTCGCTCAGGCCCGAGAGATAGGCCGCACCGCGCATCGAGTTGGTGGCGCCCGAGGCAAAGCTGTAGACCGGCAGCCGCCGCGCCTGGTGCGCCTCGGCCACCGTGCCGTCGTTCTGCGTGATGAAGAGCGGTGCGGCGATGCCGGAGTAGCGGATCGCCTTCTCGAAGGCAGCAATCGTGTCGCGCGCCAGGTCGGCCAGCGCGGCATTCAACAGGCCGGCATTTTCGCGCTCGAGCAGGCCGATGCGGCCGAGGTCCGACGAACAGGTGATGGCGGCATCGGGCAGCTCCTTGACCACCAGCTCGGCGGCGCGCCTCTCGTGACTCGGGTCGAGCGGCGAGAAGATCGAGGAAATGGCGACCGCCTTCAGCCCGGCCGCCTTCATCTCCCGGGCCGCCCGGCTCACCGCCGCCTCGTCGAGCGGCATGAAGGGACGGCCGTCATATTCGTGGCCGCCCTCGACCATCCAGACACCGCCGCGCACGAGGTCGGCGAGATCCTCGGGCCAGTCGCAGAACGGCGGCAAGGAGGCCGAGGCCGGCATGCCGAGCCGCAGCGCCGCGACCCTGGTGAGATGACGGCGCTGCACCACTGCATTGATGAAGTGCGTGGTGCCGATCATCACGCCGTCGATCGACCTGCCCTTCAGCACGCCGGTGGCGGCGAGCGCCTTCAGCGCGTCGAGAATGCCGGTGGTGACGTCCTCGCTGGTCGGCGCCTTGACCGCACCCGCGACCTTGCCTTCTTCGATCAGGACGGCATCGGTATTGGTGCCGCCGACATCGATGCCGATGCGTCTCATGGGGAAAACACGCTCCTGAAATCGAGATCATAGCCGAAGGCCCGCGGGCCGACATGCTCGAGGCCCTTGGGAGTGAGGAAGATGTGCGTTGGCGGCAGGGCGATCACCGTGACGCGCTGACCATAGCGGATGGTCTCGCTGCCGATCGCCTCTCCGGTCACCGAGTCGAGGACGCAGATCAGGTCGGGCGTCATGACCAGCGGTTCGCCGTCGCGATAGGCTACGATCCATTCGTTCTGGAAATTGATGGCGCCAGAGGAGCCGCGGAACTCGTCGAGCCCGTCGAACCGTACGACGCCGCGCAGGAAGCCTTCGGTGGTGCGACGCGCCACGTCCATCACCTTGCCCCTGTAGATCAGCTTGCCGGGCTCGACCGACAGGATGGCGGCGACCGGATCGGTGTGCCTGCGCTGCGCCTCGCGCACCGCCGCGCCGATGGCGATGGCCTTGGTCGTGGTGCCGTGGATGCCCCATTTCTTGACTTCCGCGCCGCTGCGCGGCGGCTGGCAAGTCGCGGCCGTCGAGCCATATTCGGTGCAGATCTTGCGGGCGATCCGCTCGGCCCATTTCCAGCTCGGCACCTTGTGCACCACGCTCTCGAAGCCGCGCACGTCGACCAGGCTGACCGGATGGCCGCTGAGGCCGCCGACCGCCACCGAGGTCATCTGCAGCTCGGGATAGGCACGGCCCATCGTGTCCGAGTCGACGACGGGCACGCCGAGGTGGGCGGCCGCCATGAAGGGCCGAATGCCGTTGGAGCCGCCGATCTCCATGCTCATCAGCGCGTCGAAGCGCCGGCCGAGGTGACGCTCCATCACCGTGACCGCGCGCGCCAGGGTCAGGCTGTCGTTCAGGCGCTCCTGGCCGATCAGCGGCGCGCCCATGCCGGCAACGGTTCCGACCAGGGCGTCGTCGGCCAGTTCGCCGGAGTCGACCAGGTGCACGCGATGGCCCTGTCCGTAGAGCAGGCGCATGTTGAGCAGCGGCAGATAGGGATTGCCGCCGCCCCCGGTGCCGAGGATCCAGGCGCCGACGGCGAGCGATTCGATGTCGTCGAGCGACAGTTCCCGGAGTTTCACGTGAACACGCTCTTGAAATCGAGGTCGTAGCCGAACGCCCGCGGCCCGACATGCTCGAGGCCCCTGGGCGTGAGATAGATGTCGGGCGCCGGCAGCGCGATGATCGTGACCCGCTGGCCGTAGCGGATCGTCTCGCTGCCCACCGCCTCGCCAGAGTCCGAGTCGAGCACGCAGATCAGGTCGGGCGACATGGCGATCGGCTGTTCATCGCGCTGCGCCAGGATCCATTCGTTCTGGAAAAGGATGACGAGCGAGGAGCCGCGGAAATCGTCCATCCCCTCGAAGCGCACGTCTCCGCGCAGATAGCCGTCCGTGGTCCGCCGGGCGACGTCGATCACCTTGCCCTTGTACAGGAGCTTGCCCGGTTCGGCGGCGAGAATGGCGGCGACGGGATCTTCATGCCGGCGCTGGGCCTCGCGCACCGCCTTGCCGATCGCGATCGCCTTGGTGGTGGTGCCGTGGATGCCCCACCGTTTCACATCGGCGCCGGTCCGGCCCTTGCAGATCGTCGCGATCGAACCGTATTCGATGCAGATCTTGCGGGCGATGCGTTCGGACCATCTGAAATTCGGCACGCTGTGGACGATCGATTCGAGACCGCGCACGTCGACCAGCGCCAGCGAGCCTGGCGGCACGCCGCCAATCGAGAACGAACTCATTTGCGATTCGGGATAGGCCCGGCCCATCGGGTCGGCATCGACGATGGGACGCTCGAGTAGCGCTGCGGCTGCCAGCGGCCGCACGCCGTTGCCGCCGCCGATCTCGACGCTCATCAGGGCCGTGAAGGGACGGCCGAGATGCTGTTCCATCAGGGCGACGGCGCGGGCAAGCGCACGGCTGTCGGTCAGCCGCTCCTGGCCGACCAGCGGAGCGCCCATGCCGCCCACCATCCCGACCATGTCGCCGTCGGCGAGATCGGCCGGATCGATGAGGCGGGCACGATGGCCCTTCTTGTAGAGCGCCCGCATGTTGAGCAACGGCAGGTAGGGGTTGCCGCCCCCGCCCGTGCCGAGCACCCACGCGCCGACCGCGAGCGATTCGATGTCGTCGAGAGAAAGCTCGCGCCCGATCACAGGCAGATCCTCACGCAAACACGCTCTTGAAATCGATGTCGTAGCCGAAGGCACGCGGCCCGACATGGCTCAGGCCCTTCTCGGACAGGAACACCGGCGGCGGCGGCAGGGCGATCACGGTGACCCTCTGGCCGTAGCGGATGGTCTCGGTGCCGACCGCCTCGCCGGCCACCGAGTCGAGCACGCAGATCAGGTCGGGCGACATGGCAATCGGCTTGCCGTCGAGCCAGGCCACGATCCACTCGTTCTGGAAGTTGAGCTCGAGCGTCGCGCCCTTCCACTCCTCCATGCCGTCGAAACGGGTCCTACCGCGCAGGAAACCCTCCGTGGCGCGGCGCTCGACATCCATGACCTTGCCCTTGAACAGCACCTTGCCCGGCTCGACCGACAGGATGGCGGCGACCGGATCGGTGTGGGTGCGCTGGGCTTCGCGGACCGCCGCTCCGATGGCGATGGCCTTGGTCGTGGTGCCGTGGATGCCCCACTTCTTGACCTCGGCGCCGGTGCGGGGCGCCTTGCAGGTCGAGGCAATCGAGCCGTATTCGACGCAGATCTTGCGGCTGACACGCTCCATCCATTTCCAGGTCGGCACGTGCTCGACCACTGACTCGAGGCCGCGCACGTCGACGGTGGTGAGCGGACACGGCTTCAGATCGCCGACCGCCACGGACGTCATTTGCGCCTCGGGGTAGGCTCGGCCCATCATGTCGCTGTCGATCACCGGGCGCTTGAGATGCGCGGCGGCCATCAACGGCTGGATCGAATTGCCGCCACCGATCTCGAGCGACATGATCCCGCGGAACGTCGTGCCGACATGCTCCTCCATCAGGGCCACGGCGCGGGCGATGGTGTGGCTGTCGGTCAGCCGCTCCTGGCCGACCAGCGGGGCGCCCATGTTCGACACGGCCGCCACCCAATCGTCATCGGCGAGCTCATCGGCCGGCATCAGCTGCACGCGATAGCCCTGCTTGTAGAGGGCCCGCATGTTGAGCAGGCCGAGATAGGGGCTACCGCCGCCGCCGGTGCCCAGCACCCAGGCGCCGACGGCCAGCGATTCGATGTCATCGAGCGTGATGTCGCGTAGCGGCATTGCGTTGCCAAGTCTCCCAACGGCTTCTATGTAGCCCGCTCACTTTGAGCTGACAAAGACAGTAACCGAAGGGAAACCGAGCAATGTCCGAGCCAATCAAACTCGTCGCCTTCTGCGGCAGCCTGCGCAAGGCCTCCTTCAACCGCCTGGCGCTGCAGGCCTTCATCGAGCGCCTGCCGGCGGGCGCCAAGGCCGAGATCGTCGAGATCGGCGATTGGCCGCTTTACGACGCCGACGTCCAGGCGCAGGGCTTCCCGGCTCCGGTTCAGGCGGCACAGCAGAAGATGCTCGCCGCGGACGGCATCGTGTTCGCCACGCCGGAATACAACTACTCTGTATCGGGCGTGCTCAAGAATGCCATCGACTGGCTGTCGCGCACGACGCCGCAGCCCTTCGCCGCCAAGCCGGTCGCCATGTTCGGCGCCGCCGGTGGCCCGCTCGGCACGGCGCGGGCGCAGTATCACCTGCGCCAGATGATGGTGTTCCTCGACGGCCGGCCGGTGAACAAGCCCGAAGTCATGATCGGCGCGGCCCAGACCAAGTTCGTCGACGGCAAGTTCACCGACGAGGCCGGCGCCAAGCTGCTGGCCGATCTCGGCGCCTCGCTCGCGCTCGCGATTCGCCAGGCCAAGGCGGCAGGCGCAGTCAAATAGGGAATGGCGCAGAACGTCTACGACAACCCTGAGTTCTTCGACGGCTACAGCCGGCTGCTGCGCTCGCGCCAGGGTCTCGACGGCATGCCGGAATGGCCGGCGCTCCGGGCGATGCTGCCGCCCCTTGCCGGGCTTCGGGTGGTCGACCTCGGCTGCGGCTTCGGCTGGTTCTGCCGCTGGGCGAGCGAGGCGGGAGCGAGCGAAGTGCTGGGGCTCGACGTGTCGGCCAACATGCTGGCGCGCGCTCGCGAGACGACGAGCGATCCGGCCATCGCCTACCGCCAGGCCGACCTCGAAACGGTCGACCTGGCGCCGGCCGCCTTCGATCTCGCCCACAGCGCACTGGCCCTGCACTACATCGGGAACCTTCCCCGGCTGCTCCTCGCGGTCCACCGCGCGCTCGTGCCGGGCGGAAGCTTCGTGTTTTCGGCCGAGCATCCGCTCTA
>CAZHQA010000210.1:0-9690 GCA_964533955.1 uncultured Reyranella sp.
ACCGGCATCACCACCGACGTCTGCGTGCACACCACCATGCGCGAGGCCAACGACCGCGGCTTCGAATGCCTGATTCTCGAGGACTGCACCGGCGCCACCGACCGCGGCAATCACCTGGCGGCGCTGAAGATGGTCGAGATGCAGGGCGGCGTGTTCGGCGCCGTCGCGAATTCCGCCGCCGTCCTGGAGGCCTTGTCGTGAGAGAGCATGACGGCCGTCCTGTGAGGAAAGAGCCATGAGCGTCATCGGCGTCCCGCACGTGCCGCCGCCCTCCGGCGCGCCGTCGCTGGAGCTGATCGGCTTTTCCAAGCATTTCGGCGCGCTCGCCGCGCTCGACGACGTGTCGGTGCGCATCAAGTCGGGCGCCTTCCATGCCCTGCTGGGCGAGAACGGCGCGGGCAAGAGCACCCTGGTCAAGTGCGCCATGGGCTACTACGCCGCCGACCAGGGCCAGATCCTGCTCAACGGCCGCGAGGTCACCATCGCCCATCCGCGCCAGGCGCACGAGCTCGGGCTCGGCATGGTCTACCAGCACTTCACGCTGGTGCCGAACATGACGGTGCTGGAGAACTTCGTGCTGTCGCGCGGCGACTTGCCGGCGGTCATCGACTGGGCGAGCGAGCGCGCGGTGCTGCAGGACTTCTTCTCGACCACGCCGTTCGCCGTGCCGCTCGACACGCCGGTCGCCGACCTCGCCGCCGGCCAGAAGCAGAAGGGCGAGATCCTGCGCCAGCTCTATCTCAAGCGGAACCTGCTGATCCTCGACGAGCCGACCTCGGTGCTGACGCCCGACGAGGCCGACGAGGTGCTGTCGACCCTGAAGAAGCTGGCGCAGGACGGCCGGCTCACCATCGTGATCATCACCCACAAGTTCCGCGAGGTGAATGCCTTCTGCGACACCGTCACGGTGCTGCGCCGCGGCCGGCTGATCGATACCAGGCCGACCGCCGAGCTCGACAACGACACCATGGCCGAGATGATGGTCGGCCGGCGCGAGACCCGCAGCACGGTCGAGCGCGAAGCCCGCGCGCCCGGCAAGGCGGTGCTGCAGATCGAGGAGCTGAGAGTCGCCGACAATGTCGGCCAGCTCGCGGTCGATCACCTGTCGCTGGCGATCCGCGCCGGCGAGATCGTCGGCGTCGCCGGCGTGTCGGGCAACGGCCAGCGCGAGCTGGTCGAGACCCTGGCCGGCCAGCGCCACGCCGAGGGCGGCCGCATGATGGTGCACGGCGAGGTCTACGGCGCGACGCGGCCGGAAATGATCCGTCACAAGATCGCCTGCCTGCCCGAGGAGCCGCTGCGCAACGCCTGCGTGGCCGAGATGTCGGTCGCCGAGAACATGGCGCTGCGCTCGTTCGACCAGCCGCCCGCTTCGCCCAACGGCATCGTGCTGAAGCGCAATCCGATGCGCGAGGCGGCGCGGCGCCTGATCGAGGCCTATCGCGTCAAGACGCCGGGACCCGACGCGCCGATCAAGGGACTGTCGGGCGGCAACGTGCAGCGCGCCGTGCTGGCGCGCGAGCTGTCGAGCGAGGGCGACCTGCTGATCGTGGCCAATCCCTGCTTCGGGCTCGACTTCGCCGCCGTGGCCGAGATCCGCGCCCGCATCGTGCAGGCGCGCAATCGCGGCGCCGCCGTGCTGCTGGTCAGCGAGGACCTCGACGAGATCCTGCAGCTCAGCGACCGCATCGTGGTGATGTCGGACGGCAAGCTGGCGCTGCAGACCGAGGCCGCGCAGGCCGACATCGGCGCGATCGGCCGGGCGATGGCCGGCCACTGAGGCTCAGATCAGCGACTCGGCCGGCAGTTCGGCACGCAACGCCTCGATCCGGTCGAGGCAGCGGTCGAGATCGTGGAACGGCAGCAGGCGGACATGGTCGATCGGCAGGCGCCACCACTCCGACGCCAGCAGCCGCTCGACCGCCTTCTCCGGAAAGCGCAGGCGGATGAGACGTGCCGGCGTGCCGCCGACGATGGCGTAGGGCGGCACGTCCTTGACCACCGCCGCACCGCCGCCGATCACGGCGCCATGGCCGATCGTGATGTCGGTGCTGACGAAGGCATTGGCGCCGACCCAGACGTCGTGGCCGATCGCGAGCCGCTGATTCAGATGCGCGGCCTGCACCTCCGGTTCGACGTTGGGCTTGCCGAGCGCGAAGTTGTGCGACGTCAGCCACTGTGCCGTGTGCTCGCCCGGACCGATGGTCGAGTTCATGGCGATGCTGCAGTAGCGGCCGATGTGCGAGCCGCTGCCGACCAGGCTGTGATAGCCGACGTAGGAGAACAGGCCGAGCTCGCTCGGGCCCTGCACCAGGGCGCCGCGCAGTTCGTTCAATCCCTCGAAGGCGACGTGCCCCACGATCGAGGTGCCGTGCGAGGACGCCACGCCGAGATGCGCCGTGGCGGCCTGCCAGGCCTGCTCGGCGCTCAGCCGGCGCCGCACCTCGGCCAGCGCCTTGACCGCGCTCATGACCGGCGGCGCGCTCGATCCCGAGTGCAGCCGGATCATCGACATCAGAAAATAGGCGGGAGCGTAGCCGGGCTGCGCCTTCAAGAGGCCGGCCGCGAGCTCGATGGCCGTATCGTAGTCGCGCTGCTGAAAAGCGCGGCGCGCGTTGGCCAACGTCACATCGAGAGCAGGACCGGCATTCGCCATGCTCGGCCTATTAGAGCATATTCCGTCCAGCTGGAATCAGCTGGACGGAATATGCATTTGGTCGAAGCGACCGGAACAACGCGCTTCCGATGAGATCGAACCGCTCTAGCACGAAAGAAGTTGCACAGAGCCGGGCGAAAGTTTCAGTCGGAAGGCCGCGGTCGCGCGGGCAGCGCCTGCTCGACTCCTAGTGGAGTGCCCTGTCCCGGCTGACATAGTGGCCGCGCTTCAGCTCCTTGAAGAAATGCGGCACCTGGGGATGCGAGACCGGCTTGCCGGTGTCGTCCGCCAGTAGGTTTTGTTCAGAAACGTAGGCGACGTAGGTCGTCTGCGCGTTCTCGGCCAGCAGGTGATAGAACGGCTGGTCGCGCCGGGGGCGCACTTCCTCCGGAATCGACGCCAGCCATTCCTCGGTGTTGGCGAAGACGGGGTCGACATCGAAGATGACGCCGCGAAACGGGTAGATCCGGTGCTTCACGACCTGGCCGATGGCGAACTTGGCCTTGCGCATCGGCAACGGGCCGAGCGCGGGAGGGGCAGTCCGGTTGGCGATTTCCATACGCAAAGTATTACTCCGAATGGGGTTGCAGGCAACGCAGCTGATCGGAACGATTGGGTGCAGTTAGTGCAAATTATGCGGTCGAATACCTCACGAAACCCTCTACGCAAGATCGTGGCCAAAGCCGGTCGCCGTGCCGCCGTCGGTTGACGGGGGCCTCCTTGGTGTGGACTCTGGTACCGAGGGAGTAACGACTTCTTTTGGCTGATGGTCTCAAAGTCCGATTCTGGGGCGTTCGCGGTTCAATTCCTTGCGCGGGTCCCGAATACATGCGCTACGGCGGCAACACGTCATGTCTCGAAGTGTTGGCAGCCGGACGGCGGCTGATCTTCGACGCCGGCACCGGCATCCGGCCGCTCGGGCTCGAGCTCGTGCGCCAGGCGCCGCTCGACATCGACATCTACTTCACCCACACCCATTTTGATCACCTGGCCGGTCTCACCTTCTTTTCGCCGCTCTTCGACAAGCGCAACTCGGTGCGGCTGTGGGCGGGCCATCTCGAGCCGCCCTATACGCTCAAGAAGGTCGTGAGCAGCTTCATGCAGGCGCCGATCTATCCGGTGACGCTCGACGTCTTCCAGGCGACGGTGAGCTTCACGGAGTTCAAGGCGGGCGAGGATCTCACCTGCGGCCAGTCGATCGCCATGCGCACCGCGCCGCTGCATCATCCCAACGGCGCCACCGGCTACCGCATCGAATACGGCGGCAAGTCGATCTGCTACATCACCGATACCGAGCATTATGAGGGCCGGCGCGACAAGACCATCGTCGATCTCTGCCGCGGCGCCGACATCATGATCTACGATTCGAGCTACACCGACGCCGAGTATCCCCGCTACAAGGGCTGGGGCCATTCGACCTGGCAGGAGGGCGTGCGCGTGGCCGATGCGGCCGGTGTCGGCACGCTTGCCATCTTCCACCACGATCCCAGTCACTTCGACTCCTTCATGGACGATGTGGCGCGAGAAGCGGCCATCATGCGGCCGGGCATCGCTGCCAATGGCCTGCCCCGCGTGATCGTCGTCCACGAAGGCCTGACCCTCACGCCGTGAGCCGCACTCTGAGCCTCCGGGGGCGATGGCGGCGGCTGGCGCTCGGCCTGCCGACCGTGCTCGGCCTGCGTCCGCGCGGCTGGTTCATCCCGCATCGCTACGCGCCGCTGCTGCCGCCGCCTGGCGCGCAGCCGCCCTATCCCGCGATCGAGCAGCTGTTCGCGCGCCACACCGACGACTTCGCCCGCGTGCTCGACCTGGTGGACGGTCATGCCGCCCCGCTCGAAGCCTTGCACGGCCTGCTCGACCAGGGCTGGTTCCCCGCGCTCGACGCCGCCGTGGCCTACACCCTGGTGCGCGAGCGCAAGCCGCAGCACGTGATCGAGGTCGGTTCCGGCCATTCGACCCGCGTGCTGGCCAAGGCGATGGGCGGCATGGGCGAGATCGTGGCGATCGACCCGGCGCCCCGGGCCGACATCGCCGGCCTCCCCGGCGTGCGGGTCGAGCTCTCGACCGTGCAGGCGGCGGCGCCCGAGCTGTTCGACGCGCTCAGGGCCGGCGACATGCTGTTCATCGATTCGAGCCATATCCTGATGCCCGGCAGCGATGCCGACCTGCTGCTGAACCGCGTGCTGCCGCGCCTGCCGGTGGGCGTGCTGGTGCATATCCACGACATCTTCCTGCCCTTCGACTATCCGCCGGTCTGGGGCTGGCGGGCCTACAACGAGCAGCTCGGCGTGCTGCCGCTGCTGACGACCGGCGCCTACGACCCTCTGTTCTCCAGCGTGTGGAGCCTCCGGCGACTGGCCGAGCGCCTCTCGCGTTCGGTGGTGGCGCGCCTGCCGCGTGCCGCGGACGCCCAGTCGACCAGCCTCTGGCTGGTCAAGCGCTGATGCTCGCCCGGCTGGGAGCGTGGCTGTTCGGCGGCGGCGGGCCGCAGAAGATCCCGGAGCGCGTGCGCGAGGCCATCCGCCAGCAACAGGACCGCAGCGAGATCATCATCGCCTGGGCCGAGCTGGTACTGGTCGGCCTGCTGGCCCTCGCCTACGAGACGACGTCGATGCCGCAAGGCGTGGTCCAGGACGACTACTCGTTCGAGACCGAGGTCTTCATCGTCTACGGCCTCTTCTCCGTCGTCCGCCTGATTCTCGCCTACCGGCGCCTGCTGGCGGAGTGGCTGCTCTACGTGTCGATCATCGCCGACGTCGGCCTTCTGATGGGGCTGATCTATTCCTTCCACTACAAGTATGCCCAGCCGGCCGTCTTCTACCTGAAGGCGCCGACGCTGCTCTACGTGTTCCTGTTCATCGCGCTGAGGGCGCTGCGCTTCGAGGCCCGCTTCGTGATCGCCACCGGCGTGGCGGCGATCGTCGGCTGGATCGCGCTCATCCTGTACGCGCTGGGCGGCCGCGGCGGGCCGCCCAACCTGACCGACGATTTCGTCGAGTACATGACCTCGAACGCGCTGCTGATCCACGCCGAGGCCGACAAGCTGATCGCCATCCTGCTCACCACGGCGGTGCTGGCGATCGCCATCGCGCGGGCCCGCCATCTGCTCATTCGGTCCGTCAGCGAGGGCGCGGCGGCACGCGACCTGTCGCGCTTCTTCGATCCCGAGGTGGCACAGCGCATCCGCGGCGCGGCAATGGCGATCAAGGCCGGCGAAGGCGAATTGCGCGACGTGGCCATCCTGAACGTCGATCTGCGCGGCTTCACGCGGCTGTCGACCGAACTGCAGCCCGACGACGTCATGAAGCTGCTGCAGGACTACCAGAGCCGGATCTGCCCGCAGATCGTGAAGAACGGCGGCAGCATCGACAAGTTCCTGGGCGACGGCATCCTTGCCTCGTTCGGCGCGGTCGCGCCATCGACCACCGCGGCGGCCGACGCCCTGCGCGCCGCCGACGCGGTCCTGGAAGCCGCCGATGCGTGGATCCGCGACCGGCAGGCGGCGGGCCTGCCGCCGCTCTCGATCGGGCTTGCGATCTCGTCGGGCCGCGTGGTGTTCGGCGCCGTCGGCGACGGCGAGCGGCTTGAATTTACCGTGATCGGCGATGCGGTGAATTTCACAGCCAAACTGGAGAAGCACAACAAGGACGAAAGGACACGGGCGCTGACCGACGGCGCCACCTACAGCCTGGCTGAGCGGCAAGGCTACAAGCCGCCCGCCGTGCGCGAGCGCCGGTCCGGACGGCGGGTGGCGGGCGTTGCCGATTCGGTCGATATTGTGGTGCTGGCCGCGTGATCCGGCGGGGAAGCGGGCGCCCGCGTTGCCTTGCCCTTTCCCCAATCGCGGCCTATGTAATTTGGGCGGGTTCGGGATACGAGTTGGCGGAGCGCCATCGTGGGTAGCAACTACGATATCATCCTCATCGGGCTGGTCGCGGTATTCTTGATCCTGCGGCTGCGCGCCGTGCTGGGAAAGCGCACCGGCAGCGAGCGCCCGCCGAGTCGTGATCCGTTCACGCCGCCACCCCCGCCGGCCGGCAACACGCCGCGCATCGGCGATGCGCCGGCGCAAACCGGCAACGACAACATCATTCCCCTGCCGAGTTCCGGCGCGCCGGCGCAGACGCGCCCCTCGCTCGCGGTCAACGCTCCGGGCGGCATTCGCTCGACCGTCCTGCCGACGGCAAGCGCGGGAGTCGCCGCCATCCGGGTGGCCGATCCCAGCTTCGATCCCCTGGGATTCACCGGCGGCGCGCGGGCTGCGTTCACCACCATCGTCGAGGCGTTTGCCCGGGGCGACACCCAGCCGCTGCGGCCGCTGCTCGACGGCCCGACATTCGCGAGCTTCGAGGCCGCCATTCGCGGCCGCAACGAACGGCAGGAAAAAGCCGAGACCACGCTGATCGGCTTCGAGGCGTCCGACATCGCCGCGGCCGAGATGCAGGGCAGCAACGCCTCAGTCACCGTTCGCTTCGTCAGCGAGCAGATCAATGTCGTCCGGAATGCCGAAGGCCAGATCGCCGAAGGCAATCCCAATGAAGTGCAGAAGGTCGTGGATCTCTGGACGTTCCGTCGCGACACCAAGTCCGGCGATCCCAATTGGCAGTTGGTCAAGACCGAAAGCGAAGGCTAGGGGAGGCATTTTCCGCATGCGGTGGAGCGTCTTGGCCGGTGGCGCAGCTTTGCTCGTCGCCGCCGGTCTGCTGTCTGCGTGCGC
This sequence comes from uncultured Reyranella sp., assembly GCA_964533955.1. Taxonomy (GTDB): domain Bacteria; phylum Pseudomonadota; class Alphaproteobacteria; order Reyranellales; family Reyranellaceae; genus Reyranella. The sequence continues at coordinate 7,374 of CAZHQA010000210.1, forward strand.
CGGCGGTACGGCGGAGAATCGGACGGGCATGGCGCCGATCTCGTTCAACGAGATCGCCGGCTGGACCGACGACAGGCATGATGAAGCGCTCGCCGCCTTCCGCCGCTCCTGTCCCAAGCTGACGGCGGCGCCCGAGAGCAAGATCGTCACCGATGGCGGCACCAAGACGATCACGCCCGGCGAATGGAAGCAGATCTGCGACAATGCGGCGGCGGTGAAGGACGGCGACAGCCGTGCCGCCCGCCGCTTCTTCGAGGAGAATTTCCGGCCGCTGGTCGTCCAGTCGCGCGGCAATTTCACCGGCTATTTCGAGCCCGACATGCGCGGCAGCCGCGCGCCGTCGCGGCTGTTCACCGTGCCGGTCTACCGCCGCCCGCCCGACCTCACGGAGCAGCCCTACTACACCCGTGCCGAGATCGAGCAGGGCGCGCTCAAGGGCAAGGGCCTCGAAATCGCCTGGGTGCAGGATCCGGTCGCGCTGTTCGAGGTCCAGGTCCAGGGCAGCGGCCGCATTCACCTGGCTGAAGGCGGGACGCTCAGTCTCGGGTTCGACGGCTCCAACAACCGGCCCTACACGGCGATCGGCGGCGTGCTGGCCGACATGGGCGTGATGCGCCGCGAGGACGTCACCTGGCCGGCCATTCGCGACTGGCTGAAGCGCAATCCGCAGCAGGGCCGCGAGGTCATGCGCAAGAACGAGCGCTACATCTTCTTCAAGGATACGAAGAGCGCCGCCGCGACCGGCTCCGAAGGCGTGCCGCTCACCGCCCAGCGCAGCCTCGCCGTCGATGTGTCCTTTACGCCCTTCGGCACACCGATCTGGATCGATACGGTGCGGCCGGTCGCCGGCAAGCCGGGCGCCACCGAAACCTACCGTCGCCTGGTGATCGCCCAGGACAGCGGCGCCGCAATCAAGGGCGCGGCACGTGGCGACGTGTTCTTCGGCAGCGGACCGCAGGCCTCGGACTGGGCGGGCCGCATGGTCGGCTCCGGCCGGGCCATCGTGCTGGTGCCCAACCGCGGCTAGAACGGGGCGAATCGCCCGTTGCACCGTATTTTTGGCGCTGCCAAGGTGCCTACGTGTCCAGCTCGTCGTCCGTACCGTCGCGCCGTCCGCGCCGAGTCGCGCTTTTCGTCACTTGTCTGGTCGACCTGTTCCGGCCGTCCGTCGGCTTCGCCGCCATCAAGCTCCTGGAAGACGCCGGCTGCACCGTCGAGGTGCCGCCGCTGCAGGTGTGTTGCGGCCAGCCCGCCTACAATTCCGGCGATCGCGCCAGCACCCGCGCGATTGCAACCCAGGTGATCGACGCGTTCGAAGGCTTCGAAGCCGTGGTCGCGCCGTCCGGCTCGTGCGGCGGCATGCTGGCTCACCACTATCCCGCGCTGTTCGACGACGATCCGCCGATGAAGGCGCGCGCCGAGAACCTTGCCCGGCGCAGCCACGAGCTGGTCTCCTTCCTGGTCGACGTGCTGGGCGTGAGCCGCGTCGCCGCACGCTTCGACGGTACCGTCACCTACCACGATTCGTGCTCGGGCCTGCGTGAGCTCGGCGTCAAGGACCAGCCGCGGCGGCTGCTGGAATCGGTCGAGGGACTTCGGCTGAAGGAGATGAAGACGCCGGAAGTGTGCTGCGGCTTCGGCGGCACCTTCTGCGTGAAGTATCCGGAGATCTCCAATGCCATGGTGGTCGAGAAGTCGGCCGACATCGCGCAGACCGGCGCCGACACCCTGCTGGCCGGCGACCTCGGCTGCCTGATGAACATGGCGGGCAAGTTGCAACGCCTGGGCAGCCCCGTCCGCGTACGCCACGTGGCCGAGGTGCTGGCCGACATGGCGGGTCTCGCCGCGGTCGGCGAGCCGGAAGCAAAACGCTGATGCAATCGACGGCGCACGACTTCAAGCACAATGTCGAGGGCGCGCTCGCCAACCCCGACCTGCAGGACTCGCTGGCCAAGCTCAAGGTCGGCTTCTCGGAGCGGCGGCGCCTGGCTGCCGAGCGGCTGCCGGAATTCGAGGCGTTGCGTGATGCGGCGCGCGACATCAAGAACCACACCCTGGCCCATCTCGACTTCTACCTCGAGGAGTTCGAGCGCAAGGTGGTGGCGTTGGGCGGCCACGTCCATTGGGCGCCCACGGCGGCCGACGCGCGGCGCATCATCACCGACCTCTGCCGCAGCGTTTCGGCGAAGACCGTCGCCAAGTCCAAGTCCATGGTGTCCGAGGAGATCGCGCTCAACGATCACCTCGAAGCGCTCGGCATCGCGCCGATCGAGACCGATCTCGGCGAATACATCATCCAGCTGCGCCACGAGCCGCC
>CAZHQA010000211.1:0-3413 GCA_964533955.1 uncultured Reyranella sp.
GACAGGTATTCCTGCGCGTGCCGGTCTACGTCGCCGAGACGGAAGAGGCGGCGATCGAGGAGCCGCGCGAGAGCATCATGCACCTGCTGCGCTATATCGGCGATCGCCTGACCGCCTCGGCCGGCGCGGCCGGCACGCGCGAGATCGAGAACCGTGCCGCGCGCGGCGCCAAGATGCAGTCGATCGACTACGACGAGGTGCTGCGCGAGCGCATGATCGTCGGCACGCCCGAGCGCGTCATCGACCGACTCAGCGAACTCGAGGAGACGCTCGGACTCGACGGCATCCTGGCCGAGCTGAACCCCGGCAGCCGGATTCCGCATGCGCAGGTGATGACGGCGCTGCGGCTGCTGTGCGAGGAGGTTATGCCGAGGTTCAAATGACGGCGCGGCGCGCCGTCATTTGAACCGGCGGGCGGCAGCGCTTGTAGTCAAGCGCGGGAGCCCGCACCGGGCAGAATGAATCCCGGCGCTTCGACACCTCGTTTCATTCTGCACGGCGCGGGGCCGCGCTTCGCTAGTCGCGCGTCTGACGCGCGATAGCTGCAGCGCTTACCCCGCCGGCGCACTCGCTCACGCGCGGATGACCGCGCGCTCGCTGCGGGCGCCTAAGCCACCGATCGGATGGTCCAGAAGTCGTTGGCGAGGTGCGGCGTCAGCAGGTACTCGTAGGGCATCATGAAGTAGCCCTTGAGGCCCCAGGTCGACGCCCACGAGTTGCGCACGATGAACTGCCGCTTGTGGTCGTCGTAGCCGACCGCGAGGACGGCGTGGCCGCCCATCACCTGTTCGCCGTGGGCAGGCATCGGCACGATGCCGGACTTGGCCACCGCCGCGCTCTCGAAGCTCTCGTACACGGTGAAGCCGAACACGAACGGGAATCCCGAGGCGAGGCAGCCCTTCATTTGGGTCGCATCCTGGGGCACGCGGCTGTAGGACGAGACCACGTCGTGCTTGGCGTCGGCGTAGGCGTTGGCCGGCGGCCGCTGCTTGAACCTGGCGATCACGTACGGCCAGTCCTTCTCCGGCGGCGCGCCCAGCGTGCCGACCGACTTGATGCCGTCGCGGATCTGCGCGCCGGAATCCTGCTGGATCGTGCCCTCCATGGCCCGCTCGTTGTAGTAGATGAACAGGCGCGAGGGCACGAACGGCTTGATGCCCTGCTTCATCTGGTCGAACTCGATCGCGGCCCCGATGGCGTTGGCGGTGCAGCTGCCGAGCTGGCCCTGGTCGTAGACCGGCGGGCATTCGGGCCGCAGATCGACCGACTCCGGCAGGCCCTTGGGGAAGCGCAGCAGCGGGGCGGAATAGGAGAAGTCCCGCATGTCGGGCAGGTCTCGTACCCAGCCATAGGCGCCGTGCGCCGAGGCGCGCCGGATCGGCAACCGGGCCAGCGGTCCCTGGCCGTGGCTGTCGGAGTGGCCGCTCGATGCGGACGCTTTGCGTGCTTTCTTTGCCATGATCGTCTCCATCGCTCGAAAGAGCGGAAACGAGCCTAGGCTCTACCGGGGCGTGTCGGTGTGGCCAAACGCACACATCGGTTGCATGCCTCGCGACCCCTGCGGGGAGCGCGCGGTGCAGCTGTTGTGCAAGCGTCACTTCACGATGATTCCGGCGACCGGAACGGTGTTGCTGCCGGCGAGGTTCGCCACGGTGAGCGGCGGTGCGCTGGTGTCCTTCTCGCTGATCAGGTCTTCGAGCGGGCCGGCTCTCGAGATGTTGCCGTTCAGCACGTTGTGCTTGACGCCGAGCGACCTCATCAGGTCGTTGAGGAAGTGGAAGCCCCCCTGATTGCCGATCACCTCGTTGTTCTCGACGGTCCCGGCCAGCGTGTCCTCGATGAAGGCGCCGCCGCCATCCCCCGCCTTGTTGAGGTTGAAGCGGCAGCGGGCGAGCGCGAGCGATCCCCGGGGCGTGCCGATGAAGGAAAGGCCGCCGCCGGTGTCGGCTGTGTTGTTGACGAACTGGGTGGCATGGATGTGGGCTTCCGCGTCGATGATATGACAGCCACCGCCTCTGATGTCGGCGACGTTGTCGGTGAACAGCGACCGCTCACGGATGTCGATTCGGCGATTGTCGTCGCCTCCGGAGTAGAACAGGCCGCCACCGATACTGGCCTCGTTCTTCTCGATGAACTTGCTGTGGATGACCTCGAGTTTGATGTCGAACCGCGCGCATAGTCCGCCGCCGGCTCCGTTCGAGGCCTTGTTCGCGCGCAGCTCGACCCGGGACAGGGTCACGTCTCCCGGCAAGGGGCCATTGAGGCCTTCGCCGGCGGCATAGATCGCTCCGCCATCGCTGCCCAATGCCTCGTTCTCGCGCAGATCGCTGCCGGCCATGTGGACGTGAACGCTGTTGTGGAGATAGAGCGCGCCGCCGTTCCTCTGCGCCTGATTGCGTTGGAACAGGTCCTGGCCGATCTCGCAGGTCGTCACTTCGACGGCCAGCGCGCCGCCGCTGTCGGCCGCCCGGTTGCCGAGATACCGGTTGCGTTTTACCTTGCCGAACTTGACGCTGCTGACGATCTCGTCGACCGAAACGGCGCCGCCGAAATTGGCGGTGTTGGCGAGAGGCGAGGGGAAGCCGGGCGGCAGGATTTGCAGGTGGGGGTCGCCGAAGATGGTGTCGTCGATCTGGATGTCGCCGCCCGATTTCTCGATGCGCAGGCCGCCGCCGGCCAGGCCCGCCTCGTTGTTGTGGAAGAAGCTGCCCTCCACGGTGACGTTCGTACACGCCACGATGGCGCCGCCGCCGCCCATGCCGGACTGGGGGTCGAGGGCCTTGTTGTTGAACACGCGGCAACCATCGACCAGGACGTTGTGGCAGCGCAGCAGCACGAACCCCGCTCCCGTTTCCGCGCCGGCATCGTTGTCGCTGATGCAGCAGTCGATCAGTTGCATCGTGTGCACGTCGGCGGCCGCCACGCCATGCCGGCCGTGGACGATGTTGAGATTCTCGAGCCTGATCTTGTCGGGGTCCTTGATCAGGAAGACCGGCTTGGTCGCATCCCGCGCCTTCACCAGGGGGCGGATCTCGCAATACTGCGCATCGATCGGCGAAGTGATCGCGCCGCCGAGATCGCCGACGATGCTGATGCCGGAATACTTCTTGCCGAGCATGACGACGTTTTCGTCGTATTCGCCCTGCGCGACATGAAGCTCGCCGCCGTTGATCTTGGCGAGCTGGTCGACGCTGAACTGGAGGGTGAGCCACGGGCATTTCGCCGAATGACCCCGCCGATCGCCGTTGGAACAGAAGTGCGTGTCGTCCTCGTCGGCCCCGATCAGGGGATTCGAGTTGACGAACCGGATGTTTGCCATGACGTCCCCCCAACCTCTCGCACGCGAGAGCCGGCACAGCCTAGCGCCCGGAAATTGCAGGTGCATGTGACGTTTCTCACGGAAGGGGCGCGCC
>CAZHQA010000211.1:3513-9616 GCA_964533955.1 uncultured Reyranella sp.
TCCCGTTCCGCTCCTGGCCGTTCGGCCTGATTGCGCTGGCGCTGGTCGCCGCCGCGCTTTACGTGCCGCTGCTCGCCACCGCCCTGTACAAGCCCGCCGGCGGCGGCGAGGCGCTGATGGCGCAGGCTTTCGAGATGCTGTTCCTCGCAGGAGGTCTCTGGATCGTGCTGGCGCTGATGCTGCTGGTCGGCGGCCTGATGGGCGCGATGCCGCGCTGGGTCGCGTGGCTTGCGATCGTGCTGGTGCCGATGGCGGCCGTCGCCGACGTCACGGCGCTCGACATGTGCTCGCGCCACATGGAAGGGGCGATCGTCCTGGTCGCCGCCCTGCCGGCGCTGGTCGCCTTCTATGCGTTCCGGGCGCGCCTGCGGCCCAAAGCGGTGGCGCCGGCTGGGCCCACCGACGACCGCACGAGCGCGCTGGTCTGGGGCGCGATCTTCTTCCTGTCGGTCGCGACGTTCGTGCTGGCGGCGTATTAGGCATTCCGGCCCGACGGGTGCGGGACGCGTGCGTGCATCGACGATGTCGTCGTCCGCTTCGTGGTGACATTCCTCACCTTGTCGGGCGGCGACAAACGCCGCCGCCCGTGCTACCGGAAGCCGTCCATGTTCGGGGGGTAGTATGCGTTCATTCTGGCTGACACTTTCACTCGCTGTCGGAGCGTTTTTCCTGGCGGCCGGTGCGGGGGCGCAGGACGGCCTGCAGCGCTTCGAAAAAGACATCAAGCCGCAGATGGAGTTCAAGAGCTTCACCTACGGCGGCGCCTCGGCGATCGGCTCGTCGGGCTTCGTGCTGAACAACGTCGTGGCGGTCATCCCGGGGAGCGGCGCCACCGGCGGCAAGGACACCACGATCAAGATCGAGAAGGTGACGGCCGACGACCTCGATTTCGAGCACATGAAGAGCAGCGGCGATGACGTGCCGCTGTTCATGAAGATCAAGATCGAGGGCATCAGCGGCGACGACGACGTTTTCGCCCTGGCGGCGCCCTACGGCATCCCGAAGGTGCCGATCGATTTCGCTCTCGACTACCGGCTCGATCCGCCGACCAAGGTGCTGACCGTCTCCAAGATCGAGCTGAATCTGCGCGGCCAGGCGCGGCTTGGGCTGGCCTTCGTGCTCGACGGCATCTCCGACAAGGTGAGCAAGGCCCAGGGCGCCAAGGATGACGGCAAGCTGCGCACCGCCTCGCTCGATCTCGACGACACCGGGCTGCTCGCCAAGGTCCTGCCGGCAGTGGCGCAGATGCAGGGCAGCACGCCGGAAGCGCTGGTCGCCATGGCGCTGGTGCCGATCGCGGCCTTCACCGCCAACCAGGGCGCGCCGACGCTGGCGGCGCTCGACGGCATCGTCTCCTTCATGCTCGACTGGAAGAAGCCCAACGGGCCGATCAAGATCTCGATCAAGCCGGCCAAGACGGCGGGCCTCGACGATCTCGAGAAGGTGGCCGAGCCTAACGCACTGGTCGACCTGTTCGGGTTGAAGGTCGAGTATGCCGGAACCCGTGCCGGCGCTGCGTCGGGCGGCGGCGGCAAGACGGCCTCGGCCTCGCCGTCCGGCGGCGACCAGATGCTGAAGGGCCCGGAGGCCGCCATGTCGGTCGTCGGCAACACGCTGGCCGGCAAGTACGACGGCGAGATGACCTGGGAGCTCTACAACAAGGACGGCACCTCGGTGTTCCTCGAGGGCGACGAGAAGTCGAAGGGCAAGTGGTCGATCGAGGGCCAGAAGGTCTGCACCAAGTACAAGGGCGAGGACAAGGACTGCTACGCCATCGAGCGCACCGGCGATCGGGTCACGCTCACCGACGCCAAGGGCAAGAGCTACAAGCTCACCGTCCTGCCCGGCAATCCCAAGGGGCTCTGATCCCCTTCAACTCCCTCTCCTGGCCTCTCCCCCTGTCGGGGGAGAGGAATAGGGCGGTGTATGAGAGGGACTGGACTTTTTAGTCGGTTATCGTATATTATCAGATAGTAGGCGTACCGTTCTGATTGCGGGGGAGCCCCGCGTGTTTTTTGCTTATTTAAAGCGTTACCGCGGCGTAACCATCGGCACCACGGATAGTGGGTCGGAGAAGGGCTCCCGTTATTCTTCCGTTATTTTAACGGTTACCGTCGAGAAACTGCCCCACCGCTTGTATGGCCTCGCCCAGGCCGACGCGCTCGATGGCGACGCCGGGCGGAAAGGCGCCGAGCAGGCGGCTGGGCAGCCGGCTGTCGAGCATGACGAACACGCCGCGGTCGTCGGCGCGGCGGATCAGCCGGCCGTAGGCCTGCTTCAGCCGGAGCCGCGCCAGCATGTCGTCGTAGGCGTTGGCGCCCGCGCCGGCCGCCTTCCAGGCCGCCTTGCGGGCGCGATGGAGGATGTCGGGCCGCGGCCAGGGCACGCGGTCGAACACGATCAGGCGCAGCGAGCGGCCCGGCACGTCGACGCCGTCGCGCACCGCGTCGGTGCCGAGCAGGCACGAATGCTCCTCGGCGCGGAAGATGTCGACCAGGGTCGCCGCATCCATGCCGCCGACATGCTGGGCGTAGAGCGGCAGGCCGGCCTCCTCGAGCGCCGGCGCAATGCGCTGGTGCACGGCGCGCAGGCGGCCGATCGCGGTGAACAGGCCGAGCGCGCCGCCGCCTGCCGCCACGAACAGCTCGCGATAGGCCGCCGCCACCTGCTCGGTATCGTCGCGCCGGACGTCGCGCACGATCAGCACGCGCGTGGCCTCGGCGTAGTCGAACGGCGAGGCCATCGCGGCGCGCATGGCGGGCGCCAGGAGATGGCGCGTGCCGGTGCGGGCCTCGGCGGCGTACCAATCGGCAGGACTCTTCTTTTCCGGACCGCGAGCGTCCGGCTCGCTCACGAGCGCGCGAGACGCGCGCGGTCCGGAAGAATCGTCGTTGGCGGCGGGCGGCACGCCGAGCGAATCGCGCAAGGTCGCCGAAGTGATCACCGCACCATGGGCGGGCTTGATCACCGAGTTCACGAACGGCTCGGTCGGGTCGAGATAATGGCGGTACATGCCGACGTCGGCCTCGCGGTTGAAGCTCCGCTCGACGCCGAACCAGTCGACGAAAGCCGCGTCGGCCTCGTTGTGCAGGCCGCGCAGCATGGCGCGCCAGGCTTCCAGGGTGAGCTCGCAGCGGTTGGCGAGCGAGCGCGCCACGCCCTCGATGCGGCCGCGCTGGCCGCTGTCGAGCTTGTCGGCTTCGCTCTCCAGCTTGGCCTTGAGCGCGATGCGGAGCTGGCGCACCGGGGCCAGCATCTGCTCGAACAGCTCGGCCAGCTTGTCGGCCGCCTCGATCAGGCCGGGGTTGAGCGGGCGGATGTCGCATTCCTGGCCGAAGCCCTGGTCCTCGCCGGCCGCGCGGGCGCGCACCTGCTGGCGGACCAGCGCCAGGAACTCCTCGGCCGGGCCCATCACCGTGCCGTCGGCCAGTCTCGTTTGCCAGTTGGGCGAGGGCAGGCGGCGGGAGAGATCGAGCAGGCGGCGCAGCGCATTCTGCGCCGTGACGTCTTCGCCCAGGAGATCGCTGATCCGGCGCTCGAGCCCGCGGGCGCGGCTGCCGCGGCGGCCCTCCGCACCCAGGATCCAGCGCCGGAGGTCCGAGCATTCGACGCCGCTCAGGTGCGCGCCGAACGCCGCATCGGCGGCGTCGAAGATGTGGTGGCCCTCGTCGAACACGTAGCGCGTCGGGCGCGTGGTATCGTCGAGCCCGCCCATCGCCGCCTGCACCATGACCAGCGCGTGGTTGGCGATCACGATGTCGGCGGTACGGGCGCGCCGGATGGTGCGTTCGACGAAGCATTTGCGGTAGTGCTCGCAGGCCGAGTAGATGCATTCGCCGCGCCGGTCGGCGAGACGTCCGAGGCGGCCGCGGCCCAGCAGGTCGAGCAGCCAGGCGGGCAGGTCGCCGCCGATCATGTCGCCATCGCGGCTGGCGAGCGCCCAGCGTGCCAGCAGGCCGAGGCCCACGGCGTTCTCCGGCGCCAGGCCGGTGCGCGACACGGCCTCCTGGAAGTTCAGCAGGCAGAGGTAGTTCTCGCGGCCCTTGCGGATCACGACACGGCGGCGCTTCTCGGCAGAGTCGCGGTGCAGCCGGTCGAGCTCGTTGTCGATCTGGCGCTGCAGGTTGCGGGTGTAGGTGGCGATCCAGACCGGCGCGCCGTTCTTCTCCGCCCACAGCGAGGCGGGCGCCACGTAGCCCAGCGTCTTGCCGACGCCGGTGCCGGCCTCGACCAGCACGACCTTGGGCTTGTCCTCTTCTTCGCGCGGCGCGAACGCCTCGGACGCGGCCGAGGCGTAGTCGCTTTGGGTCGGCCGCGCCTCGGCCATGTTGGGCCCGGCCGAGACCATCTGGGCAAGCCGCAGGCGCGCCTCGCGCGGCTCGACCGGCTCGCTGCCCGGGGGCGTGGCGGGCGGCGGCTCCTCCCAGTTGGGCAGCAGGCGCCAGACATCGAGCCCGGCACTCGGCCGAAGCTTGCGGGCGGGCGTATCGATGCCAAGCGCCGCGAGCACCTCGGCGCCCCACGGCCAGTCGCCGCGCGCCATGGCGAGCGCGGTGTCCTTGAAATCGGGCGAGGCGAGCGCCGCCATGTCCTCGAGCTCGTCGAGGAGCGCCTTGGCGATCCGGGGCAGCGCGGCGAGCTCGTCGTCGCAGAGCAGCTCGAGCGCTTCGGCGAGGCCGCGCACCGTCGGCAGGCAGAAGGTGGCCGGCCGCACGAAGGCGTAGAGCTCGAGCAGGTCGCGCGCCGCCAGCGAATCGAGGCCGAGCCGCGCCGCGGTCGCCGGCGCGTGCACGACCAGCGGGAACGTCGCAGCCGCGCGCAGCGCCGCCTCGGGCGCCGACAGCCGCTCGATCTCGCCGTCGGCGCTCAGCCAGAGCGCGCCGCGTGCGGTGGCGAGGAGGGCGGGTACCATGTGCGTGAATACCATACTGGGCTCACGTTGCTCCCCCTCTGGTGGGGCCGAGGAGTATGAAAGCAATGCAGCGTGCCGCGGTTGCAATTAAGCTCAGCGCATGAAGCCGCCCCCGATCGTCCGCAAGCCGACCGCCGTCTTCCACCAGTCGGGCGCCCTGCAGCCGGGCTACGGCAAGGTCACCGGCGTGATCGCCTTCGCGCTGTCGGGCATGGCGGTGCTGTCGGTACTGGCCTTTCATTTCCCCGAATACCTGACCACGCCGGACCTCAGGAAGAAGTACGACGTCAACGTGCTGCGTGAGATCCTGCTGGTCGGCATGGTGATCGCGGGCGGGCTCGCCATCGCCAACCTGATCAAATGGCGCAACCGCTGGCTCAACAGCACGGCGCTGACGCTGCTCGCGCTCGCCGTGGCGATGGGCGGCCATCGCGTGCCGGTGAACGACTTTCCCGACAACACGCCCTATATCGGGCTCGACTGGTTCCTGCTCGACCTGCTCGGCTCGAGCCTGGTGTTCATTCTGATCGAGAAGATGTTCCCGCTGCACCGCCAGCAGCCCGTGTTCCGCCCCGGCTGGCAGATCGACTTCACGCACTTCATCGTCAATCATCTGCTGGTCGGGCTGGCGCTCGTCATCGTCAATTTCGCCATCCACCGGCTGTTCGGCTGGCTGGTGTGGCCGCCCCTGCAGAAGTGGATCGGCGGCCTGCCGTTCTTCGCCGAGCTGTTCGGCGTGCTGCTGGTGGCCGACCTGGTGCAGTACTGGACGCACCGCGCCTATCACGAGATCCCCTGCCTGTGGCGCTTCCATGCCGTGCATCACAGCGCCGAGTACATGGACTGGATGGCGGGCTCGCGGCTTCACCTCTTCGAACTCCTGACCACGCGCGTGTCGATCCTGGGCGTGCTCTATGTGCTGGGCTTCAGCGAAGCCTCGATGAACGTCTACATCGTGATCGTGGGCTTCCAGGCCGTGTTCAACCACGCCAACGTGCGCCTGCCCGAGGCTTTCGCCCGCGCGCCGCTCAAGTGGCTGGTGGTCACGCCCGATTTCCACCACTGGCATCACAGCTCGGAGCGCGAGGCGATCGACCGCAACTACGCCGCCCACTTCGCCTTCATCGACTACGTCTTCGGCACGGCGGTGAAGTCCGACCGCCGCTTCCCCGGCAAGTACGGCGTGCTGGG
>CAZHQA010000212.1:0-9546 GCA_964533955.1 uncultured Reyranella sp.
CGTGCTGGCGCCGGGCGCCATCGATGCCGCGATCGGACCCGAGAAGCACGCCCGCCTGCGCAGCCACATCGCCGGCGAGGAGGCGTTCTTCGGCGACGTCGCGCGCTTCGTGAAGTCCGACGTGCTGATGCGTCTGAAGGTCTCGTCGGGCTCGCCCGACGGCATCATGTGCTTCGGCTCGCGCAACCCCGAGGCCTTCGGCCCCGAGATGGCGACCGAGCTGCTGTTCTTCCTGTCCAAGGTGCTCGAGAACACCATCCGCGCCTGGCTCGATCTGCCGGAATGACCCGTCACGCGACGGGCCGCGGGGTCGTTCCGTGAAATTGGCCGAGGCGCGCGCGGAGTGGCGGGACTGGCTGCGCAGCGAGCGCCGGCTGGCCGGCCACACGCTGGTCGCCTACGAGCACGACGTGGCGAGCTTCCTTGGCTTCATGACCAAGTATCTCGGCACCGCGCCGACGCTCGAGCAGCTGGCCAGGCTGAAGCCGGCCGAGTTCCGCGCCTGGCTGGCCGACAGGGCGCATGAGGGCATGGCGCGAAGCTCGACGGCGCGCGCCTTCTCCTCGCTGCGCTCGTTCTTCCGCTTCCTCGACAAGCGCGGGCTGGCACACAATGCCAGCATCGCCGTCATCCAGACGCCCAAGCTGCCGCGCTCCATCCCCAAGGCCCTGTCGGAAGCCGACATGAGCGAGCTCCTGGACACGCCGGCCGAGCGCGAGCGCGACGCCTGGATCGACCTGCGCGACACCGCGGTGCTGCTGCTGCTCTACGGCGCGGGCCTGCGCATCGGCGAGGCGCTGGGACTGGCCAAGGGCACGATCGACGAGCTGCTGAAGAGCGGGCGCGACACCCTCTCGATCGTCGGCAAGGGCAACAAGACCCGGCTGGTGCCGCTGCTGCCCCAGGCCATCGAGGCGCTCGGCGCCTACCGCGATGCCTGCCCGTTCATGAAGGCGCTTGGGCCGGGCGACGCGTTCTTCCTCGGCGCGCGCGGCGCGCCGCTCGACCCGGCGATCGTGCAGAAGCGCGTGCGCGAATTGCGTCACCAGCTCGGACTGGCGGAAAGTGTGACGCCGCACGCCCTGCGCCATTCCTTCGCCACCCACCTGTTGGGCGCCGGCGGCGATCTGCGCACCATCCAGGAACTGCTGGGACATGCGAGCCTCTCGACCACCCAGCGCTACACCGACGTCGACGCCGCGCGACTGAGCGCCGTTTACCGGGCCGCCCATCCGCGGGCGAAGGTGCGGTAAGGCAGCGGACGCCCTGGATGTCGTGGCGGTTACCGCGTGGTAACGCTTATAAAAAGCAAAAAACACGGGGGGGGGTGCTCCCGCGCTCTACAACATCTTGAATCATCGACCGCTGGGCAGAGGCAGACACGAGATCTTGGTGGTTACCGCGCGGTAACGCTTTAAATAACGGAAAAATAACGGGGCCCTTTTCGCGCACACCAAGTCTGGTATCGCAAATCACGAACATCCCGGCGGTTCGCACAACGTTGAACTCCCGAGATTTCGGCAACGCGCCAATATACACGAACAGGAATAGAAAATCAACATATTTCGTATATAGACGAAAACCTCATCGCCCGAGAGGCAGCGTCCTGCCGAGGAACGCCTTCACGTCGGCCACGAAGGCGCGCCACGCCATCTCGTTGGCGCCATAATGAGCGCCGCAGCAGCCGCCGGGCTTGCTGCGATTGCCGACGCCCTCGAGGTAGCGCACCGGCAGGCCGAGCGCGTCGAAGCTGTGATGGGCGCCGGGATAGACATGGGTCTCGATCAGGTCGCGGTCGGCCGTCACGCGCTCGAGGAGCGACTGGCACTGGCGCACCGGGGTCCAATCGTCGAGCTCGCCCATGGCGATCAGGGTCGCCAGCCGCGGCCGCAGGGAGGCGCCCAGCGCCTCGCCCAACCCGCAATCGGGATAGAGCAGGATTGCCGCCCGCCAGCCGCCCGGCACGCGGCTCTCCGTGCGCGCCGAGAGAGCGCGCAGCAACCCCACTCCGCCACCGTAGGAATAGCCCATGAAAGCCAGCTGCCCGTTCTTCACGTAGCTTTGGCCGTTCAGCCAGAGCGCCGCGGCATCGATATCGAGCGCGCGCTTGTCGGCATCCGCCTGGGTCGGCCAGTGGCGGCCGCACACGTCCTTCAGCCCGCGCGAAGTGAAGCTGTCGACGACCAGCGCGACATAGCCCCAGCCCTTGAGCAGCTCGGCCATGCGCGTGTTGTTGGCGCCGACGCCACCGCAGCCATGGAAGATCGCCACCGCCGGCGCAGGCGTGGTCGCGGGCCGATAGAGCTGGGCGGGAATGTCGATTCTGAGCTCAGGTGCGGCGCCATCGACCTTCACGCGCACGGCCTGCTGGGCGATCGCCGGCAGCGTCCAGAACAACCCGAGCAGCAGAAGCAGCCGACCGATCATTGCGACGGATCGGTGAGCCGCTCGAATTCGGCGAGATGCGAGGGCGCCCAGCGATGGCCGCGCGCCGCCACGATCCAGCGCGACAGGGCGGGCCAGCGGCGGCGCGCCGCCTTCACCCAGCGACGGCCGGTCTCGAACTCCGTGGCGAGCAGGTAGAGCCCGAGCACGAAGAAGATCCAGCCCTGCAGAATGGGCAGAAGCCCGCCGACCACGGACATGACCAGGCAGAGCGCCACGAGAAGGGCCATCAGCGGCTTGCGGATCATGGCGCATGAGATGGGGGTCTCGCCGGCACCTTGCCAGGGGCAGGCGCCAGGGAGGCCTGCACGGCGTAGCGCCGGGTCGCGCCGGGCGCGAGCAAGCGCTCCGCACCGCTCAGCCCGCCGTCGAGGCGTTCGCTGGTGCAGGGCTCGACGCTCAGCACGCAACGCCCGGGCGAGAGGTCGCCCCAAAGCTGCAGATGAGGCAGCGTCGCGCCGTCCCAGCGGAACGACACCTCCAGGTCCGGCGTCAGGACCGTGCACTCGGCGCCGCCGTCGCCGACCGGATAGCTCACACTGCCGAGCGGCGCGTCGGGCACCTTGAGCGGGCCGAGCCGCTGCCGCGTGCCCTGGCGCACGATCGTGCCGTCGGCCAGCGCGGGACGCCCGATGTTGAAGTGATAGAGGCTCGCCTGGTGCCGGGGCGTCGGGCCGACGTTCTCGACCGTGTCGACGATCGACAGGCTGCTGCCCCCGATCGGCGCCTCGATCCTCCGCCTCAGGCGAAAGCCCGGCTGGGCCACCTCGCCTTCGCAGAACAGGAACCTCTGCTGCCCGTCGATGCCGGTTCCCGTCAGGTTGGCCGGGGTGAACGGCAGGCTGCCGTGCAGCGGATGGCCGTTGGCAGGCTGGCGGATGTGCTCGAGGCCGCCGGTGACCAGGAATCCCGAGAACAGCCGATCGAAGCCGCGCCCTTCGTCGGCCTGCGGATCGTGGCCCGCCGGATGGCGGAACTTCGCCGGACCGATCCACCCGACAGGCTGGCCACGCCAGGAGAGCGCACCGATATCGAGCGAACGGTCGACCAGCACGTCAAAGGCGAGTCCGCCGTCCGTCTCGAAAGCGACGGCACGCGTGCCGTCGACCTCGATCTCGCGCAGAGGCACGTTCAGGCGGCCTTCGCCGGCAACTCGATTCCCAGCCGGTGGAAGGCCTCGCTTGGCGCGTCGTTCCTGGTCATCAGCGCGGCCATCAGCGCGATCAGCCGCCGCTCCTGCGCCGGATCGCTGATCGGCCGCTCCTGCCCGGGATCCTGCTGCAGGTCGTAGAGCCGCGTGTCGCTTTCGATCAGCGCGCCCGGCCCATAGTTGTTGTACATCGGCGAGCGGTCGATCACCGGCACCTTCAGGAGCCTCGCCCCCTTGGTGAAGTCGAACGCCTCGGCCAGGCTGGCGCGGGACAGTTCCTCCGGCGTGAACAGCGCGTAGATGTGCGTCGGCATCACCGTGTACTGGTAGACCTCCTGCTGCCTGAGGTCGGCGGGAAAACGGTGATAGGAGTAGCGGCCGTCGGTGACGTTCACCGCGCCGCCGAAATAACCGAAGATCGCCGCCTCGCGCCCGGGCACTGGGCCTTTCACGGGCAGGAGATTGTGCCCCTCCATCTCGCGCGGCACCGCGACGCCGAAGAGATCGAGGATGGTGGGCGCCACGTCGATCGCCTGGGTGAGCTCGCTCACCCGAACGCCGCCCTGTGGCCGGCGCGGATCATGGGCGAAGAACGGGATGTGCACGATCTCCTCGTAGAGGTTCATGCGATTCTTGGCCCAGAAATCGTGCTCTCCCAGCAGGAAGCCGTGGTCGGTGGTGAGGATCAGCGCGGTATCCCGCCACAGATCGTGCGTGTCGAAATAGTCGAGCAGCAGGCCGAGCTGGTGGTCGCAGAAAGCCATCAGGGCGTAGTAGTTGGCGCGCAGCTCGTCGCATTCGTCGACCAGCTCGTCGACACGGCCGTAGCGTGGCCAGTCGCGGATCGGTCCTTTCCAGCCGGTGTCGAACGGCTTCTTGAAGCGCTCTGGCGCGGTGAAGGGTTCGTGCGGATCGAACAGCTCGAGGTGCATCAGCCAGCCGTCGCTCTGCCGGTTGCGGTCGAGGAACTCGAGGGCATGTTCGAAGCACTTCACCGAGGGGAAATCCTTTTCCTCGCGGATGAACTCGCGGTTGATCATGTTCTGGGAGCGATAGGCGCGGCGCTGCTCGCTGAACTGGTTCTTGTGATAGAGCTCGCGCAGGCGCTCCCAGTGCGGCTGGACCATCGCTTTCCAGCGGTCGCCCTCCTGGCCGCGCACGAACTCGTACGAGTCGTAGCGCGTGTGATAGGTGGCCCCGCCATCCTCGAAATAGTGGAAGTGGTCGGTGATCAGGTGGCTGTAGACGCCGGCCTGATGAAGGAGATCGGGAAAGGCGTTGTCGAACGGCTCCATCGGGCCCCAGCTGCGATGAAGGAAGTTGAGCCGTCCCGACAGGATGTCGCGGCGCGCCGGCATGCAGGGCAGGCTGCCGACATAGTGCCGGTCGAAGGTCACGCAGCGCCTGGCCAGGCGATCGAAATTGGGCGTCGGCACCCGCGTGCCGCCATAGGGCCCCAGCAGGTGCCGATTGAGCGAATCGAACAGCACGAACACCGCTTTCATTTGATTGCTCCCTGGGTGGCGTCTCGACAAGGGCCGGCGAGGCAGTGCGCGCGATGTCGGCGCAACGTCAGTCGAAGCGCCGCCCGTCACCCGGCGGCGACCCAGCGAACGGGCACGCGCACGCTCCGGGAGACGACCCGGATCGGCCGCACTCGTCAATTCTGCGGAGATACTCGAGCTGGCGCAGGTCCAAGGCCGCCGGCCTCGGAGACTGCCCTACTTCGCCGCGGCCGGCTCTCGCTTGAAGTGCGGCACGCCTTCGACGCGGTCGTCGAGCGCCTCGGCACCCTCGGTCGGCAGCACCTTGACGTAGTTCAGCGCGCCCTCGATGTCGTCCTTCCAGACCTCCTTGGGCAGGTCGTAGACGAACTCCACGCCGTAGCCGTTGGGATCGTGGATGTAGAGCGAATGGGTCATGCCGTGCTCGACGCGGCGGTCGAACTTCACGCCCTTTTTCTGCAGGTAGGCGAGATGTTCCAGCCAGGCCTCGCGGGTCGGCATGGTGATGGCGATATGGTTGATCGCGCAGGGCATGCCGAACATCGACCATTCCTTGGGCGGCGCCGGCAGGGCCTTGTTCTCGACCAGCGCGACGTCGTGATGGTGATGGCTGCCGTCCTCACGCTTGCCCGAGTAGAAGCGCATCTTGGGCGGGTTGGGCCGCGTCTCCGTCGGCGTCAGCTGGCCGACCAGCTCGAAGCCGACGACCTCGGTCCAGAACTTGTGTGATTCCTCGATGTCGCGGACGTTGAGCACGAGATGGTTGACGCCCCGCGGGGTGACCGGCTTGTCCATGAGTTCCTCCGTTGGCTGCCATTCTAACCCTGACCGCGTGGCCGAAAAAGGCCGGGTCGGCGGAATAAACCACCCCCTGTGGCGTCTCTCCCCAGGGCACTTTCGCCCCCCCGAAGGGAGATTCATGCTGAAACCGCTTGCTTTCATCGCCGTCGCCGCACTGGCCATCGGCACTGCCTTTGCCGCCGAGCCAGCCGGACCCGCCCCCATGGCCAAGAACGGCATGTTCGTCACGGCCAAAGGCATGACGCTCTACACCTTCGACAAGGACACCGCCGGCAAGTCCGTGTGCAATGGC
Organism: uncultured Reyranella sp.; assembly: GCA_964533955.1. GTDB lineage: Bacteria > Pseudomonadota > Alphaproteobacteria > Reyranellales > Reyranellaceae > Reyranella. Next base: position 6,194 of record CAZHQA010000212.1, read on the forward strand.
CAATGCGCGACCAACTGGCCGCCGGCCCTGGCCGGCGACGACGCCAAGGCGATGGGGCCATGGACCGTCGTCGCGCGCGACGATGGCCTGAAGCAGTGGGCCTACAACGGCAAGCCCGTCTATGCCTTCGCCAAGGACAGCAAGCCCGGCGACACCACGGGCGACGGCTTCCTGAACGGCGCCTGGCACATCGCCAAGCCCTGAGGGAAGCAGGAGATCGGCGCCGCCCCACACGGCGCCGATTCTTCTCTAGATTGAGCCGATGTCCGATCCCGGGCCCCTGATCGAGCCGCACATCCCGGCGCTGCGCCGCTACGCGTTCGCGCTGCTGCGCGACCGCGACCGCGCCGACGACCTGGTGCAGGACACGCTGGAGCGCGCCCTCTCGCGCTGGCTGTTGCGCCGGCCCGACGGCGACGTGCGCGCCTGGCTGTTCACCATCCTGCGCAACCTGCATGTCAGCGGCTGGCGGAGGGACCGCCGGCAGGGAACCGCCGTCGCCATCGACGAGGCAGCGCCGGTGGCGGCCCGCCAGGAAGCGACGCTCGAGGTGCACGACGTGCTGGCCGCCCTCGACCAGCTGCCGGAGGAACAGAAGTCGCTGCTGCTGCTGGTCGGCGTCGAGGACTTTTCCTACAACGAGGCCGCGCGGATCCTCGGCCTGCCGATCGGCACGGTGATGTCCCGGCTATCGCGCGCGCGGCAGAAGCTTCGCTCGGTCATCGAGACGGGCAAGGTTGCGCTAATTCGGAGAGTGAAATGACGAGCGACGATCGTCCCGTCGTCGAGGACGACCTGCAGGCCTATGTGGATGGCCGCCTGCCGGATGCGCGGCGCGCGCCGGTCGAAACCCATCTGGCGGAGAACCCCGAGGTGCGCGAGCGCGTCGCCCTCGAAATGCGCCACCGCAGCGCCCTGCGCGGCCAACTCGCGAGCAGGGCTGCCGAACCGGTACCGCCGCGCCTGTGGATCGACAATATCCGCGCCGTGCGGCGCGCCGCCATGGTCCGCCGGCTGACGGCAGTCGCGGCCGGCCTGCTGATCTTCGCCGGCGGCGCCGGCGCGGGCTGGCTTGCCGCCGGCCGCGACACGGTGGCACCGCCGGCAACGACCGGCGTGGCACAGAACGCTGCAGCGGCCTACCGCACCTATGTGGTCGAGGTCGCCCATCCGGTCGAGGTCGCCTCGGCGCAGGAAGCGCATCTGCTGCAATGGCTGTCGCGCCGGCTCGGCAAGCCGCTCGCCGCCCCCGACCTCGCACCTTTTGGCTACAAGCTGATGGGCGGACGCCTGCTGCCCGGCAGCGACTCGAGCGCGGCGGCGCAGCTGATGTACGACGATGCCGCCGGCAAGCGGCTCACGATCTATGTGCGTGCCGCGCAGGGCAGCGAGACCGCCTTCCGCTTCCAGCGCGACGGCGATGCCTCGACCTTCGCCTGGATCGATCGCGGCTTTGGCTTCGCCGTCACCGCGCCGGCGACGCGCGAGGAGCTGCTGCCGATCGCCGAAGCGGTCTACCACCGCTTCAATTGAAGCGTCAGCGGCCGGGATCGGTCAACTCGTCGAACGCGTGAAGGTGGCTCGGAGCCCAGCGATGCCCGCGCGCCCGGGCGATCCACCGGGAGAGGCGTGGCCATCGGCGGCGCAGGCATTTTACCCAGACGCGGCCGGTCTCGAATTCGCTGACCAGCACGTGCAAGGCAAACACGAGGAGAAGCCACCCCACGAACGGCAGCACACCGCCGAGCGCGGCGAGGCCCAGACAACCGATGAGCGTCAGCACCTTGAACCGCTTCAGCGAGGCTGCTCCATCCCCATGGCGTCGGGGACAGGATCATGCGCCTGTTGTCTTGCAGTAACGCTACAGGTGGATTGGCTTCTCCCACGCCGCCAAGGCTGCCTCTTTCATGGCCTCGTTGACGGTCGGGTGGGCGTGGCAGGTGCGGCCAATGTCCTCGGCGGACGCACGGAACTCCATGGCCAGCGCCGCTTCGGCGATCATGGTGCCAGCCTCGGCACCGATGATGTGCACGCCCAGCACCTGGTCGGTGGCCCTGTCGGCCAGCACCTTCACGAAGCCTTCGGTGGCGGCATTGGCACGACTGCGCGGATCGGCCGTGAAGGGATACTTGCCGATCTTGTACGCGATGTTGGCTGCCTTGAGCTGCTCCTCGGTCTTGCCGACCCAGGCGACCTCCGGCTGGGTGTAGATCACCGACGGCACCAGGTTCCAGTCGACGTGGCCCTTCTGGCCGGCGATGGTCTCGACGCAGGCGATGCCGTCCTCGCTCGCCTTGTGGGCGAGCATCGGGCCGTCGATCACGTCGCCGATGGCGTAGATGCCCGGCACCGAGGTCTGGAAATGCCCGTCGACCTCGATGCGGCCGTGGCTCGTCAGCTTCACGCCGGCCTTGTCGAGGCCGAGCCCTTCGACGTGCGGCCGCCGGCCGATGCAGACCAGGACGATGTCGGCCTCGACCGTCTCGGCGGCGCCGCCCTTGGCGGGCTCAACGGTGAGTCTGACGCCCGCGCCGGACGTCTCGGCCTTGGTGACCTTGGCGCCGAGCCGGAACTTCAGGCCCTGCTTGGCAAGCGCGCGCTGCAGGAACTTGGTGATTTCGTCGTCGACGCCCGGCGTGATGCGGTCGAGGAACTCGATCACCGTGACGTCGGCGCCGAGCCGCCGCCACACCGAGCCCAGCTCGAGGCCGATGATACCCGCGCCGACGACCACCATGTGCCTGGGCACCTCGGCAAGCTCGAGCGCACCGGTCGAGGAGACGATCTTCTTCTCGTCGACCGTGACGCCGGGCAGCGGCGTCACGTCCGAGCCCGAGGCGATCAGGATGTTCCGGGTCGAGAGCGCGTCCTTGACGGCGCCGTCGTCGCCCAGCACCGACACCGCACCGGCCTTGTCGATGCGACCCGTGCCCTGGAACGACGCGATCTTGTTCTTGCGGAACAGGAAGGCCACGCCCTTGGTGGTGGCCTCCACCACCTCGCCCTTGCGCTTCATCATCTGGGCGAGATCGAGCGCCGGCGCGCCGAGAACGATGCCGTGCTGCCCGAGATCGTGGCCCGCTTGCTCGAACAGGTGCGAGGATTGCAGCAGCGCCTTCGATGGAATGCAGCCCACGTTCAGGCAGGTGCCGCCGAACGTCGCGCGCTTCTCGACCACTGCCACCTTCATGCCGAGCTGGGCGGCTCGGATCGCCGCCACATAGCCGCCCGGACCGGCGCCGATCACGATCAAATCAAACGTTTCGTTCGCCATTGGGATTCATCCTCATGGTCTTCTGGACCGCGCGCGTCCCGCGCGCCTCATGAGCGCGCGGGACGCGCGCGGTCCGGAA
>CAZHQA010000213.1:0-9489 GCA_964533955.1 uncultured Reyranella sp.
ACTATCTCTCGACCCTGGCGCCGCCCTTCGCCGCACTCGGGGGAATCGGCGCCGTCCAGCTGTGGCGGCGCGGCTCGCGCTGGCTCGCAGCCGGCCTCGTCGCGATGGCGCTGTGGCAAGCTTACGTGCTGGCCGCCGGCCCACTCGGTTGGGAAACGGCCTGGATGACTGCGCCGCTCGTCGCCGTCCTGAGCGCGGGCGCAACCCTCTGGCGGGACAAACGGCCGCCAGCGATGGTCGGCGGCGGTGCGCTGCTCGTACTGCCGTTGGCCTGGGCGCTCAGCCCGATTTTCGCCGCGGGCAACCTCACGTTGCCGTCCGCGAGCCTGCCGCGCTGGCTTGGGATCGCCGATGGGCGGGGCCCGATCCTGTCGCGCAACTGGGCGACGCTCAGCGAGGACCCCAAGCTCACCGAGTTCCTGCTCGCCCACCGTGGTCGGGCGCGCTACCTGCTGGCGACGCCGAACGCCCGGCTGGCGGCGCCGATCATCATCGGAAGCGGCCAGCCCGTGATGGCGATCGGCGGTTTCGGCGGCCGCGATCCCATTTTGTCGGTCGAGGCGTTTGCCGAGCTCGCCCGCCGCGGCGACGTGCGTTACGTGCTGCTGAGCGGCCGCACCCGCGAAGCAGGCGATCTTGTGAAATGGGTATGGGCCAACGGCAAACCCGTCGACGCTGCCCAATGGCGCTCGCTGGAGTTCGACCCGGCGCGGCCGATCTCGCTCTATGAGCTGAAAGTCAGCGACTGATCATCCGGCGCCGAGCGCACGGGCGATCTGGTAGGTCGCCAGCGCCGCGCCATAGGCGAGCGCCAGCATGTAGAAGAACGTCACCGCCATCCAGCGCCAGCCGCCGGTCTCGCGACGGATCACCGCCAGCGTCGAGGCGCATTGCGGCGCGAACACGTACCAGGCAAGTAGCGCGAGCGCGGTCGCCAGGCTCCATTGTCCGGCCAGCAGCTGGCCGATCTTGGCGGCCGCCCCTTCGCCGCCGTCGATGGCGTAGATCGTACCCAGTGCGCCCACGGCCACCTCGCGCGCCGCCATGCCCGGGATGAGTGCGACGTTGATCTGCCAGTTGAAGCCAAGGGGGGCGGTGATCGGCTCGAGCGCATGGCCGATCATGGCAGCCACGCTGTAGGTGATGGCGGGCTCGGTTGCGCCCTCGGGCGCTGTCGGGAACGAGGCCAGGACCCAGATCAGGATCATCATCGACAGGATCGTGGTGCCGGCGCGCTTGAGGAAGGCCATGGCGCGCGTCCAGACGCCGATGGCAAGGCTCTTGGCCTGCGGAATCTTGTAGTCGGGCATCTCGAGCATGAACGGCTCGCCGACTGCCGAACGCCAGAAGATGCGCTTGACCACGAACGACACCGCGAGCGCGCCGAAGATGCCGACGGCATAGAGCCCGAACATCACCAGCCCCTGCAGGCCGACGAAGCCCCAGACTTCGCGGTCTGGGATGAAGGCGGAGATGATCAGCGTGTAGACCGGGATGCGCGCCGAGCAAGTCATCAGCGGTGCCACGAGAATCGTGGTCAGCCGGTCCCGCCTGTCGTCGATCACGCGTGTGGCCATGATGCCGGGGATGGCGCAGGCGAAGGACGAAAGCAGCGGGATGAAGGCACGCCCATGCAGGCCCGCGCCGCCCATGATCCGGTCCATCAGGAAGGCGGCACGCGCCATATAGCCCAGGTCTTCCAGCACCAGAATGAAGAAGAACAGGATGACGATCTGCGGCAGGAAGACGATCACGCTGCCGACGCCGGCGATGACGCCGTCCTTGAGGAAGCTGCGCAGCACCTCGGGCAGGAACGCAGCGCCGCCAACTGCCGCGCCGAGCCAGGTGAAGCCGTCGGAAATCGCGTCCATCAGGGGACGCGCCCAGGCGAACACCGCCTGGAACATCACGAACAGGATGGCGAGCAGGATCACCAGCCCCGCCACGGGATGCAGCAGGATCGCGTCGGCCCGCGAGGTGCCGACGTCGTGCCGGCCGGGCTCGCGCACCGCGGCGCGCAGGATGCGGTCGGCCTCGCGCTGGGCGTTGCGCAGGCCGGCGGCGTCGGGTGCGCGCCAGCTTGCAGCGCCCGCTGCAGGCAATGCGCCAAGCTGCTTGTCGAGCGTGGCCAGCAGCGCGTCGGTGCCGCCGCGACGTACCGCAACGGAGCTCACCACCGGCATGCCGAGCTCGCGCGCCAGCACGTCGAGGTCGATTTGGATGCCGCGCTTCCTGGCGATGTCCATCATGTTCAGTGACAAGACCACCGGACGGCCAACCTGCTTCAGCTCGAGCGCGAGCCGGAGCGCCAGGCGCAGATTGGAAGCGTCGGCGACGCACACGATGAGGTCGGGCAGGCGCTCGGACACGAGCTTGCCGAGGACGGCGTCGCGGGTGATCTCCTCGTCGGGCGAGCGGGCGCGCAGCGAATAGGTGCCGGGCAGGTCGACGATCTCGATCGTGCGGTTCGCGGGCGTGGTCAGCCGGCCGGTCTTGCGCTCGACGGTGACGCCCGGATAGTTCGCGACCTTCTGTCGGCTGCCCGTCAGGGCATTGAACAACGCCGTCTTGCCGCAGTTCGGGTTGCCGACCAGGGCGACGACCGGAGCGAGTTCAACGGCCACGTTCACGGCTGGTCCGTCACAACCACCGCCATCGCCTCGCGCCGACGCAACGCGATGGTCGCCGCCGCCACGCGGACCGCGATCGGGTCGCCGCCGAACAGACCCTGGTGCAGGAGTTCGACCGACGCGCCCTCGACGAAGCCGAGCTCGATCAGCCGGCGCTCGAGTTCCGCCGGGGCAAGGCCGGTCGTCGGCGCGCGGCTCAGATCGAGCGCTGTGATGCGGCCGCGAAAGCCCACACGGGCGTCGCCGAGTGCTATGGTGGGAGGGGAAATCATTGCGAGTGCTTCCTAATAGCACCCACTTCGGCAGCCCGCCAGCAGGAGAGACGTCATGGCATCAGTCGTTTTGGCGCACGGCGCGTGGTCGGCGGGCTGGGCCTGGAAGAAGATGCGACCGTTGTTCCGGGCCGCGGGACACGAGTTCTTTTCGCCTACTTACACGGGTCTGGGCGAACGTGCACATCTTGCCAATCGCGACATCGACCTCACGACCCACATCCAGGACGTGCTGGGGGTGCTCGACGTCGAGGACCTGAAGGACGTGACGCTGCTGGGCCATTCCTACGGCGGGATGGTGGCGACCGGCGTTGCCGACAAGGCGGCCCGCCGCATTGCCCGCGTGGTCTATATCGATGCGTTCGCGCCCAAGGACGGGCAAAGCCTGTTCGACCTCGTCGGCCCGAAGGCGGAAGCGAACATGCGCGCAGGGGCGGCGAAGGACGGCGACGGCTGGAAGCTGCCGCTCAATCCGATGCCGCCCGACACCTCGCCCGAAGATTCGGCCTGGGCGGTGCCGAAGCGCCGCCCGCAGCCGATCAAGACCTTCGAGGAGAAGATCAAGCTGGCGTCGAGCGCGGTCCCGCCGCGCCACTATATCTACGCCAAGAAAAGCGGGCCGGGCGACGTCTTCCGCCAATTCGGCGATCGCGCCAAGGGCGAGGCGGGGTGGAAGTACTACGAGATCGACGCCAGCCATAATCCGCACATAACCTGCCCCGATGTGCTGATGGCGCTATTGACCCAGATCATGGCGAACTGACCGTTCCGAGGAATTCCACCGCCACGGAACAGGGTACGGGTGACCTACCCGCCGGCTTTCGCCCTCACGCCGCAACCCGCGCCATCGCGCGCGGCGTGAGAGCCTCGACGAAACGTCGGGCGAACAGCTGGGCGGTGGTGCGGAAGACCTTTTCCCTCAGCGCGGCATGGCGGTCCTTGCGTTCATCCGGCGGCATGGTCAGCGCCAGGTGCATGGCATCGGCGATGCCGTCGGGATCGAACGGGTTCACCACCAGGGCCTCGCTCAGCTCGTGGGCGGCGCCTGCGAAGCGCGACAGCACGAGTACACCAGGATCGTCGTCGGGCTGGGCTGCGACGAACTCCTTGGCGACCAGGTTCATGCCGTCGCGCAGCGGCGTCACCAGGCCGATGCGACCAATGCGATAGAGGCCAGCCAAGGTCGCGCGCGGCGCGGCGCGGCTCGAATAGCGCAATGGCGTCCAGTCGAACTCCGAGAAGCGGCCGTTGACGCGGCCGGTCAGCCGGTCGAGCTCGCCGCGCAGGCGCCGATACTCGTCGACCTCCTCGCGGGAACGGGGACAGATCTGAAGGTAGTGCACCCGCCGGCGATGCTCGGGATGCTTCTCGAGCAGACGCGCATAGGCCTCAAAACGGTGGGGCAGCCCCTTGGAATAGTCCATCCGGTCGACGCCGATGGCGAGCGCGCGACCGGCCAGGCTGCCGGCGACCCGCTGCACCAGCTTGTCGCTGGCGGCGCGCTCGGCCTCCTGGGCGAAGGCTGCCGCATCGATGCCGATGGGGTCGGCGAAGGCGCGCATGGTTCGCCCGTTCAGCCGGACACGATCACCCTCAATGACGGCACCGAGCAGCCTTTGGGCGCAATCGCGGAAGTCGCGGGCGTGTTCCTCAGTCTGGAAACCCACCACGTCGTAGGCGCAGAGGTCGGCCACCAGCTCACGGGCGACCGGTACAGCCTCGAGCATCGACGGCGGCGCGAACGGAACGTGCAGAAAGAAGCCGAGCGGACCCGAGAAACCCTGCTCGCGCAACAGGCGGCCGAATGGAATCAAATGATAGTCATGCGCCCACACCGTATCGTCCGGCTGCAGCTGTCCTGCCAGCGACTCGGCGAAGCTTCGATTGACCGACAGGTATCCGGCGTAGTCCTCGCGCCGGAACTGCATGAGGCCGAGCCGAAAGTGCAGCAGCGGCCACAGCACGCCGTTGGCGAAGCCGACATAGAAGCCGCGATAGGCATCGGAAGTGAGGTCGATCGTGGCGTAGGTTACCCCGCGCGCCTCGACCAGGGCAGGGTGCGGCTGAGGCGCAGAACTGAGCCGGCCACTCCAGCCGAACCACATCGTTCCCGGCATCAGGATGTCGCGCAACGCGACGGCGAGTCCTCCGGCCTGCGCTCCGCGTGCCTTGGGAATGGGCACGCGGTTGGACACGATCACGAGGCGTGCCATAGGCCCTCCTCCCAACTGCGCGAGAGGCGCATGGCCGACAGGATCAGGCCGACCTGGCTGTAGGTTTGCGGGAAGTTGCCCCACAGTTCACCGGTGCGCGGATCGATGTCCTCGGACAGCAGGCCGACATGGTTGCGGCGAGCCAGAAGGTTGTTGAAAAGCTCGAGCGCCTCGTCGCGCCGGCCGACGCTCGCCAGGGCATCGATGTACCAGAACGTGCAAAGCAGAAAGGCGTTGGTCGGCTTGCCGAAGTCGTCGGCTTCGACGTAGCGCATCACAAAGCCGTTCCGCATCAGGTTGCGCCCGACGGCATCGAGCGTTGCATGGAAGCGCGGATCGTGGGAACGCAGGAGGCCGATCTCGGGCAGAACAAGGCTCGAGGCATCGACCATGTCGCGGTCGAGCACGCCCGACAGCCAGCCTTCCTTGGTGATCGCGCGTTGCAGGATCTCCTGGCGGAGGACACCAGCCCGCGCCAGCCATTCCCGGGACTCGGAATCGGCGCCGACCCGTCTGGCGATCATGCCCAACCGATGCTGTGCCGCCCAGCACATGGCGGCGGAAAAAGTGTGCACTTCCTCGCGTTCGCGATATTCCCAGATTCCGGCATCTGGAGTTAACGCCGCGCGATAGGCCTCGTTCCCCACCAGGCAGAGCTGACGGTAGAGCTCCATATCGCCGTGTCGCGGCAGGCGCTCGTCCCAGAACATCTGTGCCGCGGTCATGATGATCGAGCCGTAGATGTCGTTCTGGCGTTGCACGACGGCGGCATTGCCGATGCGCACCGGTCCGAAGCCGCGATAACCCGGCAGCGTGTCGACGATGCGCTCGCTGGTGTCGGTGCCGGGAGCAATCGCGAGCAGCGGCGAGATCAGGTCGGGCTCGCCGCGCAAGGCGCCGGACTCGACCACGTCGACGATGAAGCGCACGAAACCTTCCATCGTGCGGGTCGCCGACAGGCGGTTGAGCGCGGTCACGGTGAAGAAGGCGTCACGCAGCCAGGAGAAGCGGTAGTCCCAAGTGCGCGGCGTATCGGCCGCCTCGGGAATCGACGTCGTGAGCGCCGCCAGCACCGCCCCGGTATCCTCGAAGCTGCAGAGCTTCAGGGTGATGGCGGCACGGATCACGGCGGCCTGCCAGTCGAACGGCACGTTGAGATCGCGCACCCAGGTCTGCCAGTAGCTCTCGGTCTCGGCGAGGAAGCTGCGCGACAGGACGTCGGGCCCTTCCGTGATGCTTTCGTCGGCGCCGACGATCAAGGTGATCGGCGAGACCAGCGAGAATTCGCTCTCGTGCAGGATCGACGACACCGATCCGTCGGTGGTGAGACGCAATACCGAAGTCTCACCGACGAAGCGCACGTGGTTGCTGCCGCTGGTGACCTGTGGCTTCAGCGCGCCATAGTGGAACGTCGGCCGGATCCGGATGGTGACACGCGGGCGGCCGGCCACCGGCTCCAGCCGGCGCACCAGCATGGGCGGACGGAACATGCGGCCGAAGCGGCGAAAGCGCGGGGCGAAGTCGACGATGCGCAGGGTGCCGCCCGCACCCTCGACGACGGTTTCGAGAATGGCGGTGTTGGAGAGATAGCGTTGATGGCTTTCCTTCGCGCCGGCGACCGCCGCCTCCATGAAGCCCGACACGGGCTCGCTGCCACCCAGCAAGGAGTTGAACACAGGATCACCATCGAGGCGTCCGAGACCGTGCCAGACGTGCCGGCCACTTCGATCGATCAGGCTGGCAATCGCGCAGTTGCCGATGACGCCGAGATCGAGGCTGCTCATGGGAAGAGTCGCGGAGCTGCCGCGGCCGCAAGGTGGCCGTCCAGTCGCTCCAGTCCCTGCGTCAGCCATGCCCGCACTTGAGCGGGCTCGCCACCGAAGGCTTCGCCGACGCGCAGGCCGACGCCGCCGAAGCGGCGCGCCATGCTCATTCCGGCCTCGTCGGTGATGTCGTCGCCGACGAAGATCGGGCGCCGGCCATGAAAAGGATGATGGGCCATCAGGCGCTGGACGGCATGCCCCTTGGACGCCGAGCGCAGGCTGACCTCCACGGCCTCGCGGGCCGGCATTAGGTGGAACCACGGGTGATCCGGGGGCACCAGGGCGCGCACCATGCGCCACACCTCGCCGCCGCGCTCGGGCGCCAGGCGATAGTGCACGGCCACGCCGTGCGGCTTTTCCTCGACGCGCACACCGGGCCACCGAGCTGCCGCCGCTTCGAGCGCGGCCCTCCAGGTCTGCGGGACGGCAATGCCGACCGGCATCTCCTCGAGCGTGCCGTCATCGTAGCGTAACGACACGCCGTGCTCGCCCGCGCCGCTGGCGGAGAACGGGCGAAGCAGGCGGTCGGTCTGCGCGAGCGGCCGGCCGCTGATGATCGCCACAGCGCCTCCCAGCTGACGATAGAGTTGCGCCAGAAGATCGGGCAGACCTGCCGGAACCACGACCTGCTCGGGCGTCGCGGCGATCTCGACGAGCGTGCCGTCGAAATCGAGGAACAGCGCCGATTTCCGGTCCAGTTCCGGCGGTGTCATCCGGGAGCCCCCTCTACGCCGTTGATCGGTTGGCGCAGCGGCTGCGAAGAACAAGCCGCCCAGCGATCCGAATGGCCGCGCCGCGCGCCTTTTCAACGCTCAGGAGGCGAAAGAGTTCCCTTCAACCGAGTAGGGTCATTCGGATCAGCGCAAGCAGCCGACTTTTTGCCAGAACGCCTTGCCCGATTCGTAGGCGGCCGCAGCCGGCGAGACGCCAATTTCACGCAAGCTGCGCGCGTCCATCTCCGCCAAGCGACGGCGCATCTCCGTGCGCTGCCGCCACAGGGCCAACGTGAACGCGACGCGTTGGCCGAACGAAAGCCTTGGCGTCGCCGGCGTGACGAATTGCTCCGGCTGGTGAAAGTGCTGATGGCGGGACTGGAAGCTCATCTTTCCCTCCTCCGGGTGTCGCCCTGAAGATGGGTCTGCGCTCGGTCCTCCTCAATTACACGCCAGGTAATCAGACACGAAACATGCTCATGCATGACGACCAAAAAACTTGTTCTCGCGCATGGCATGCTACGCTCCAAGCGTTCGATGGAGACGAGTAATGCTGCCTTGCCAACGTGCACTGTTCGACATGCCACGCGAAGTCTGCTTCTTCAATGCCGCCGCGTGGAGCCCGCTACCCCTCGCATCGCAGGAGGCTGGCCGCGCCGCGATGACCCGCAAGGGCCAGCCGTGGAAACTGGAAGACGGCTTCCAGTCCGGCCAGTACGAGCGCGCCCGCAAGGCAGCGGCCGCCCTGATCGGTGCGGCGCCAGACGACGTGGCGCTGATCTCGTCGGTCGGCTACGGCGTCTCCACTGCGGGCAAGGTGCTGCCGATCGCGCGGGGCAGCCGCGTCATCGTGCTGGAAAACGATCACACCTCCCCCGTGCTCGAATGGGTCAACCGCGCCGAGACCGGCGGCTTCACCGTCGACACCGTCAAGCAGCCTGCGGATGGCGATTGGACCTCTAGCGTCCTGGCGACCATCGAACGCAAGGGTGCCCCGCCCGTGGCGCTCGCGTCGATCTCCTCGGTGCACTGGTCAGATGGCGGCGCGCTCGACATGCCGGCCATCGCGGCGGCGCTGAAGCAGCAAGGCGCGGCGCTGCTGGTCGACGCCACGCATGATGCCGGCGTGCGCAGGATCGACGTCAAGTCGCTCGATCCCGACTTCCTGATCTTCCCGACCTACAAGTGGGTGCTGGGCCCGTACGGCCGCGCTTTCATGTACGTCGCCAGGCGCTGGCAGCATGGCATACCGCTCGAGCAGACGGCGGCGGCGCGCAAGGCGGTGTCGGCGGAGGATACGATCTATTTCCGCGACACCTCGTACCGCGACGACGCGCGACGCTACGACATGGGCGAGCGCGATCACTTCGTCTCCATGGAAATGGCGTCGATCGGCATGGAGATGATGGCGAGCTGGGGCAGCGTGGCGGTCGTCGAGCGATTGGCGATGCTCACCGGCAGGCTGGCCGACGGGCTGGGCAATCTCGGCGTGCGGCTGGTCGACGCCAAGCTGCGGGCTCCGCACATTCTCTGCGCCACCTTCCCTGGCGGCATGGCACCGGATTTGCCCAAGCGGCTGGCTGCAGAGGGCGTCTATGCCGCGCCGCGTCTCGGCCGCCTGCGCATCAGCCCGCACGTCTACAACGACGAGCAGGACGTCGAACGCTTCGTCGAGGTGTTCCGCAAGGTCGCCTTACAGTGATCCGACGCTGCCGCATGACGACTATGTCGCCTTCATCAGGCGCGACTCGGAGGTCTGAGGTAAGGTGATCCGCACGGGCGGTATCAAGCCCGACGACCAATGAATGGACGCGAGGAGACGACGATGTGGCAACCCA
>CAZHQA010000214.1:0-9489 GCA_964533955.1 uncultured Reyranella sp.
CAAAATCAGTCTCCGACGCGGCCGGGAAGCCGACCTCGATCTCCTTGAAGCCCATCTGGCAGAGCAGCTTGAACATGCGCGTCTTGCGGTCGGAGTCCATCGGCTCGATCAAGGCCTGATTGCCGTCACGCAGGTCGACGGCACACCAGATCGGCGGCTTGGTGATGACCGCGTTGGGCCATCGTCGATCCTTGAGGTCGATGGGCTTGAACGGTACGTACTTCTCGGCCGCGGTCGGCATCATGGGTTTCTGGGCAGACATTGGAAGACTCCTCGCGCCGCGCACGGCCGGATGGCCCGGAACGAAAACTGCGATGGATGGAAACGGTGCGGCGACTGTTGGACGAAAACGAGACGAACGACTTGCGATCCGCAGGGGCCCCGGGCAAGCCCGGAACGGCGGATCAGCCAATAAGTCGAAGCGTCGTCAGTCGCAGCATGTCGGACGCAATTTCTCCGATTTGCCGTTCTCCGTCAACAGGGGTGTCAGCCCGCCGCGTAGGCCGTGACGGGCTCTGCTTCCGCCGGCTTTTGCAGCAGGAAGCTGCGATAGACCATGGCGCCCGACGCCAGCATCGAGGGGATACGGGTGCCATCGACCCCGGTGAACACGTCGGCGATCCCCGCGAACGGGCGGCCGGCGATGCGTCGCCCGCCGGCGCGCCGCCGCGCGCAGTCGCGATGCAGGGCCTCGATGACGTTGGTCGTGATGTCGCGCTCGACCAGAAGAGCGAGGCCACTGCGATCGATCGCCTCCTTCCAGGCGCCGACTTCGCCGGCCAGGCGCAGGTCGGTGTAGTGCAGATAGCCGCCGGGCCGAAGCACACGCCTGACTTCGCTGAAGAAGCGGTCGATCGAGGGGTAGCAGAAGGAAGACTCTACGTTGATCACCGAATCGAAGCTCTCGTCGGCGAACGGAAGCCGTTCGGCGTCGCCCCTCTTAAAGTGTAGATTGGCAACAGCATGCTGTTTGTTGCTGAACGCCACCGCCTTGCCGCTGAGGTCGAGCCCGATCATGTGCCGGGGCTTGAGATAGCGGGCGACGAACGACGCCCCGCCGCCGCGGCCGCTGCCGACCTCGAGCACGTCGCGGCCGACCAGCGGCGCGAGCGTCGCGACATGGCGGTAAAGCGCGATCGGATAGCGCTCGGCTTCGTCCTGAGGTTGCAAATGGAACGGGCGGTTCGCGCTGCCGGCCTCGGCGTAGCCGTAGTTCATCAGCGTCCACCAACCGATGTTGTGAAACCGCGAGGCCAGCAGGTCAAAGAACACTCGCCACAAGGTACGGCGCAGGCTGGGAGTCCGATTGAGGACCCACAAGAAAGCGTCAGCCACCATCGAACGTCGTCTCCCCTGCAACGGCCGTTAAACGATCATCGACGCCGCTGCAAGCGTGGCGGTAGGATGGTGCGTGGCGCACCGGGGGTCTGATTGCTCTGTCCGATCTGCAAAACCGACAATAAATCGGGTGGCCGCTATTGTACTGCCTGTGGCTCGCAACTGACACTGACATGCGCGTCATGTAGCTTTGCCAATGCGCCGGGCGATCGGTATTGCGCCGATTGCGGCAAGGCGCTGGTCGCCCTCGTCACGCCCGCGGTGCCGGCCAACGAGCAGGCAGCGGCCCGGCATCCGGTTCATCGCCGCGCCGGCGCCGGCGAGCGCAAGCGCGTCACCGTCCTGTTCGCCGATCTCAAGGACTCGACCGCCGCGATCGAAGGCCTCGATCCGGAGGCGGCGATGCACCGCCTCGAGCCTGCGCTGCAGATCATGGTGCGCCTGGTCAATCGCTACGAAGGCGTAGTCTGCCGCCGCCTCGGCGACGGCATCCTCGCCCTGTTCGGGGCGCCGGTTGCGCACGAGGACCATGCAGTGCGCGCCTGCTTCGCCGCACTCGGCATGCAACGCGAGCTGCGTGAGGCCGGCATGGGCGACATGGTGCGCGTCGGCCTGAACTCGGGTGACGTGCTCTATCGCACGATCGCGTCGGACCTCGGCCTGGAGATCGACGTGGTAGGGCCGGTGGTTCATCTCGCCGCGCGCATGGAGCAGCTGGCGCCGGCCGGTTCGGTCTATCTGACGGGCGAGACGCAGGCGCTGGCACAGGGTCTGATCGAGATGCGTTCCATTGGGCTGCAGGAGATCAGGGGCGCGTCGGCGCCGATCGAGGTCTACGAAGCGACCGGCGCCTCGATGTACGTGTCGCGCTGGCAGGCTTCCTCGACGCGCGAACGCGCGCCCTTCGTCGGCCGCACGACCGAGCGCGCGACCCTGGAGACGGCGCTGGAGGCCCTCGACCAGAAGCGCGGCGGCGTGATCGGCATCTCGGGCGAGGCCGGGCTAGGCAAGTCGCGGCTGGTCCACACCATGATCGACGCGGGCAGCCTCGCCGGTGCCCACAAGACGATCTTCGCCGCCGCGACCGCGCTCGGCCGCACCATCCCTTATCATGCGCTTGCCTCGGCGTTGCGCGACCTCTTCCGGGTGGCCGAGAGCGACGACATCAAGCGGGTGCGCGAGTTGGTCGCCACGCTGCTGGCCGAGCTCGACCCTTCGCTGGTGTCGAATGCCGCGGTGTTCACTTCCCTGATTTCGCTGTCGTCGGCGACGGCGGACTGGCTCGCCATGGACCCGCGACAGAAGCGCGTGGTCGCCCGCGAAGCCTGCGTGAAGCTGGCCCGCGTCGTCGCCGCCAAGACGCCGCTGGTGCTGGTGTTCGAGGACGTGCATTGGATCGACCGCGACAGCGAGGAGGTGGTGCGGGCCATGGCGGCGCTGGCGGCCGAGTCGCCGGTACTGGTCGTGCTGACCTATCGGCCCGAATACGACGATGCCTGGCTGCCGGGGCTCGGCGGCACCCGCCTGCGCATCGCGCCGCTTGCCGAGGACGACGTCCGCCGCGCGCTTGCCGAATGGTTCGTCGAGGGGCCGGAGACCGAGCGGCTGATCGACCGGCTGACCGAGCGGGCCGGCGGCAATCCGCTGTTCATCGAGGAATGCGTGCGCTCGCTTGCGCAGGAGGGAGCCCTGACCACCCTGGTCGTGGGCGCCGACGGCACGACGGCGCGGCGGCGCTACGCCTGCTGGGAAGCGCCCGAGTCGATTCGCATGCCCCCGTCGGTGCACGACGTCATCGCTTCGCGCATCGACCGTCGCTCGCCCGAGTGCGTGGCCCTGCTGCATACGCTGTCGATGGTCGGCGCGCGCGTGCCGCTGTGGCTGGCGACCGCTGTGTCAGGCCAGCCGCCGGCTGCGACCGAAGCTGCGCTGCTCGAGGCGGTGGCCGCGGAGATCCTCGTGCAGGCCAGTCTCTACCCCGACGTCGAGTACGTCTTTGCGCATGCGCTGCTGCGCGAGGTGGCGCACGATTCGCTGACTCGCCCGCGTCGCGTCGAAGCGCACCGGCGCATCGTCGCCGCGATTGAGGGTCATCATGCCGAGCGGCCGCGCGACCAGGCGGAATGGCTGGCCCATCACGCCGCCGAGGGCGAACTGTGGGAGAAGGCTGCGATCTACCAGGGCGAGGCCTCGGAGCGGGCTCTGGCGCGCGGGTCCTATGCCGAGGCCATCGCCGGCATGCGCATGGCGCTCAAGTCGTATGACCGGTCCACGGCCGCGCCCGAAGCGATCGGCCGGGCGATCGACCATTTGCGCACGCTTCGCGGGCTGCTCTATGCCACTGGCGTCGATTCCCGAGAGACCTTGGTGATTCTGGCGCGTGCCGAGGAGCTGGCGCACCGGCTGGACGACAAGGTCAGGCTGGCCTGGGTGTGGGCGGACAAATCGGGGCAGCACTGGACGGCGGGCGAGTACCGCGAGGCCATCGCGACGGCCCGCCGCTGCCTCGATATCGCCGAGCAGGCAAGCGATGTGCGACTGCGCGCGCTCGCTCTGCACCGCATGGGTCTGGCCCTCTATTCCACCGGCGATTACGCGGGCTCGGCGGATGCGCTGCGCCAGACCTGCGCCCTGTTGTCCGGCGATCTGCGTTTCGAGCGTATCGGCATGGCGGCCATCACGACGGTGATCGCGGGCGGCTGGCTGGTGAGCGCCCTTTGCGAAATGGGCGAGCTCGAGCAGGCCAACCAGCGGCTCACTGAGACGATGGTCTCGGCCGCCGAGTCACGCGACATCTACTCGATCGCCTCGGCACAGCTCACGCGCTGCATCTTGGCGATCGCCCGTGTCGACGTGACGACGGCCATCCCGCTTCTCGAAGGGCTGCTACGTGCCGCCAAGGCGGGCGGCGCGCTCGGTGTTGTGCAGATCATGGAGGTGTTCCTCGGCCGGGCCAAATTCCTCGCCGGAGACCTGGCCGGCGCGCTCAAGCTCTTGATGGGCAAGAACCCGACCGAAGGCGCGGAGCGCTCCTACCTGCACGGCATCGGTGCAGTATGGCAGGCCGAGGCGCTATTCGCTTCAGGGTCGGCCGAGGATGCCGAAGCGCTGCTGCGATATGCCGAGCGCGACATGCTGGCGGGCGGCGAGGCCGGCAATCTGGCGCATTGCTGGGCACTCAAGGGCAAGCTGGCCATGGCGCAGGGTGATCTCGCGAAGGCGGCCAGCGAGTTCGAACGAAGTCTTGCCCAGGCGCGCCCGCGATCGATGCGCCCGGTCTGCGAGGCGTGCGAGGCGGAACTTGCCGCCATCGCCGCCCTGCAGAGCGCCGCCTCAGTTCAGAGGAATGTTGAAATTTAGATTCAGGCCCGAGGGACCCTGCGGGGCCATCGGGTAGACGACCGGCGGCGCGACGTAGACGGGACGCTCACGCTCGACGATGACGGGCGCACGCTCGTGCACCACGACCGGACGCTCGTGGACGTAGTAGTGGTCATGGTGCCACCGATCGTAGCGGTGATCCCAATAGTGATCGTCGGCCTGGGCCGCGCCGGCGGAGAGAGCGAGTACGACACCGGTGAACATCGCGGCGCCGATCGAAAGCCTGTTGAAGCGCATGAGCATACCTCCGTTGACATCAAGAGGTACGCAGGGTCCCCGGCCATTCATCCCGAAGGCAATTGGGGCATTCTCGCGAATTCAGGTGACCGGTTTTGGCCATGATTGGATTGATCCGGCCGGCCAGGAACGCCAGCCGGCCGGATGCCGCCTGCTCAGCGTAGCGGAATGGTCAGATTGAACGACGGCCCGTAGTACGGGTCGGAATAGGCGACGGCCGGGGGACCGTAGTAGTTGTAGCCGTACCGATACCCCGGCGCGTATCCATAGTAGTAACCGGGAGGCCACCACGGATGGCGATAGTGGTGATAACCCCCGTGATCCCAGTAGCCGTCGTTTCGCGCCTCGGCGGTAGCGGCGGTCGCGGCGATTGCGATGCCGGCGATGGCGAGCACCGTCGAGGCACGACCCAATCGGCTCATCCAGATGTTGCGCATGGCAACCTCCTTTAGCTGATTGTCGGATAACGCTCCCGACGCATGACAGGTGGAAACTGAATGGGGCGTTCGCGGGGAATTTCGCAGCCGGTTGCCGCCATGTTTCGCCGGTGCCTCGGCCATGGGTAAGATGACAGCAAGCTGAATGTACGGAGGAAAACAAAATGGCGGGGCCCCTGGCCGGAGTACGAATTCTTGACTGCACGACGGTCGTGCTGGGCCCGTGGGCCGCGCAGCAGCTCGGCGATCTTGGCGCCGATGTCGTCAAGATCGAGCCGCCCGAGGGCGACACGACCCGGCAGCTGGGGCCGGCGCGTCATCCCGGGATGGCGGCGTTCTACCTTGGCTGCAATCGCTCCAAGCGCTCGATCGTGCTCGACCTCAAGCAGGATAGCGGGCGCAAGGCGCTCTTCAAGCTCGCCGAGACCGCCGACGTGCTGATGCACAACTACCGGCCCGAGCCCGCCAAGCGACTGGGCGTGGAATACGAAAAGTTCGAGAAGATCAATCCGCGCCTGGTCTATCTCGCGACCTACGGCTATCGGTCAGGCGGGCCGCTCGGCCCGAAGGCCGCATACGACGACATCATCCAGGCGGGCTCCGGGCTGGCCGCGCTGCAGGTCGCGGTGGCAGGCCAGCCGCGCTTCCTGCCCACCATCGTGGCCGACAAGACGAGTTCCAACGGCGTGGTCTCGGCCCTGCTGGCCGCGCTGTACGCACGGGAAAAGACCGGCCATGGCCAGGCGGTCGAGGTGCCGATGTTCGAGACGCTGGTCTCCTTCGTCATGGTCGAGCACCTCTTCGGCGAGACCTTCAGGCCCGCGCTCGACACTGCGGGCTACAAGCGCGTGCTCAACAAGGAACGGCGGCCCTATCCCTCCAAGGACGGCTACTTCGCCCTGCTGCCGTACACCGACGGCCACTGGAAGGAGTTCTGTACCCTGGTCGGGCGCGAGGATCTCGCCAAGGACCAGCGCTTCCAGGGCATGGCCAATCGTCTGAAGAACGTGGAGCAGTACTACGCGACGCTGGCCGGGCTCTGCGCGCAACGCACCAATGCCGAGTGGGTCGAGCTCCTCAAGAATTCCAACGTGCCGCACGGGCCGGTCAATACGCTCGACGATCTGTTCGTCGATCCCCAGCTCAACGCCACCGGCTACTGGCAGGAGGTCGAGCATCCGAGCGAAGGCAAGCTGCGCCTGCCGGGTATCGCGCCGCGCTTCTCCAAGACCAAGGCCGAGATCACCCGCCTGCAGCCCAGACTCGGCGAACACAGCGTCGAGATCCTCAAGGAGGCGGGCTTTACCGGTGCCGAGATCGACGCCATGCTGAAATCGGGCGCCACCAAGAGCGCCTGATCGGGGAGACGCAATGGTCGCGCGTCGACGTGATGTCCTGAGGCGCGGCTCTGCCGCCGCGCTGGCGGCGCTGCTGCCGGCGCCGGCGATCGCGCAGGCCTGGCCGAGCAGGACGATCAAGATCGTCTGCACCTATCCGCCCGGCGGTCTGACCGACATCTATTCGCGCGCCTATGGCGAGTTCATCTCGGCGAAGCTCGGCCAACCGGTCGTGGTCGACAACAAGACAGGCGCTGCCGGCGCGATCGGCGCCGAGTTGGTCAAGCAGTCGCCGGCCGACGGCTACACGCTGATGTTTACCAATTCGACGACCATGGTGCAGAACAAGGTCCTCTTCCGGAAGCTGCCGTACGATCCCGACAGGGATTTTGCGCTCGTGGCCTGGTTTAACACCGGCCACTTGCCGACTTCGGTCAACAAGGACGTTCCGGTGAAGAACATCGCGGAGTTTGCGGCCTGGTGCAAAGACCGCAAGGTCTCGGCCGCGACCTATGGCGCGGGCTCGTTCGCTCATGTCGTGGCGGCCACGCTCAACAAGAACCACGGCTTCAACTTGGAGCCGGTGCACTATCGCGGCGAAGGCGCGATGTGGCAGGACGTGGCCTCGGGCAGCGTGCAGACCGCGACGGGAAGCTATGCCTCGCAGTTGCCCTTCCTGCAGCAGGGTGCGGTCAGGGTGATCGCCGTGCCGACGCTCGAGCGCATGAAGAAGATGCCCGACGTGCCGACCTTTTACGAGCAGGGCCTGACCGACAAGGCCTTCCAGGTGCGCGGCTGGGTGGGATGCGCGGCACCCGCCGGTACGCCCGACGCGATCGTGCAGAAGCTTTCCGATCTCATGGTCGAGGGCGGCAAGACCGAACGCGTGCTCAAGATCAACGACCAGTTCGGCATCGACGAGGGCGCGCGCGATCGTTTCTATTTCAGGAAGGTGCTCGACGAGGAGGGACCGGTGGTTCTCGAGGTCATCAAGGGCCTGAACATCGAGCCGCAATAAGCCCGCTGCTGCCGTCACGCTTTACGCCGGGGTAGATTGCAGCCATTCTGCAATTCAGTGCGTGCAAGGCGGCCAAGACCGCTGGTTCGCGCGCAGGGAGGGGCTTCATGATCGTGCGTCCGACGCGGCGCGACGTGCTGCGCTATGGTTCCGTTGCGCTTGCGGCGACTCTGCCTGCTCCGGCGATTGCGCAGGAGTGGCCGAGCAAGCCGATCCGGATCATCTGCGGATATCCGGCGGGCGGCCTCACCGACATCTTCGCTCGCGCCTACGGCGAATACATTTCCCAGAAGACCGGCCAGCCGGTGACGGTCGAGAACAAGGCGGGCGCCTCGGGCGCGATCGCGGCGGAGCAGGTCAAGTCGGCGCCGGCCGATGGCTACACGCTGATGTGGACCATCTCGACGACGATGATCATGAACAAGGTACTGTTCAAGAAGCTGCCCTACGACCCCGACAAGGATTTCGTGCCGATCTCGTGGATGGATGCGGGCCACCTGCCGACCATCGTCAACGCAAAGCTGCCGATCAGGAACCTGGCCGACCTCGACGCCTATGCGCGCAGCAACAAGACCTCGCTCGGGACCTACGGCGCCGGCTCCTACAGCCACGTCGCGGTCGAGGCGCTCAATCGCCATTTCAAGCTCCAGATGGAGGCGGTGCACTACCGCGGCGAGGCGCCGATGTGGATCGACGTCGCTTCGGGCTCGGTGCAGGGCGGCAGCGGCAGCTACGCCGCGGCCTCGAGCGTCCTGCAGACCGGCAGCGGCCGGCCGATCGCCGTGCCGACCATGAAGCGCATGAAGAAGTTGCCCGATGTTCCGACGTTCTACGAGCAGGGCGTCAAGGACATCGCCTTCCAGGTGCAGGGCTTCATCTGCCTCGTCGGTCCGATCGGCCTGCCCAGGGACATCGTCAGGAAGCTCTCCGACATGATGGTCGAGGGCGGCAAGAGCGAAAGGATCCAGAAGATCCTCGACACTTTCGGTATCGACACGGCCGCCCAGGACCAGGCGTATTTCGAGAAGATCCTTTCCGAGCAGGGCCCGGTCTGGATCGAATTGGTCAAGGGCTTGGGGCTCGAGCCGCAGTGATGTGCGCTGAATGAAAACGCCCGCGACGGCGGCCGTCGCGGGCGGGATCGAGCCGTGCCTGTCGGCTGAGGGAGCTCAGTAGCCGGCCGTGGGGGCGGGCGGCGGAGGCGGCGGCTCGGTGGCAGGCGGGCGGTTGCGCCGCTCGGTCATGAACTGGTCGAACTCGGAGCGATCCTTCGCCGAGCGCAGCCTGTCGAGATACTCGCGAAACTCACGCTGCTCCTCGTCGAGCTTGCGCAGTGTCTCCTCGCGATACTCGTCGAAGGCGACGTTGCCTGACGACTGGCGGCGGCCCCAATGGCGGCTCTTCCAGGCGCACCATTCCTGGCTGCGCGACCGCCACTCCTGGCGCGCAGCCTCACGGTCCTCAGGTGTGTACCAGCGGCCGTAACGGCCATGTCTTCCGCAGAACATCCGTCCACTCCATATTGAATAGACCAGCAGAGCGAGCCCCACTGGCCAGAACACGATGAAGCCGATCACCACCAGCGCGATCAGCGCGGGTTTCGGCAGGCCGTCCAATCTGTCCATCACCGCGTGCATGGGGCCTCCTGTGGCCGCGTCAACGATGTTAATGTTAACGACATTTACATTGGGCGTTCACCCTGGGGGAGTCAAGGCCTCCCCTTACGCTTTTTGCGGAAAAC
>CAZHQA010000215.1:0-9461 GCA_964533955.1 uncultured Reyranella sp.
CGATGTATCGCTGGCGCAGCGCCGGCCACCACTCGCGCTCGAGTCGTGCCTCCCAGGCCACCGTGTCCGTCGCGCCGACGGCAAAGCCCGCCACGCCATCGCCATCCTCCACAACAAGGGCGAGCGCGGGTTCAAGCAGGGCATAGGGGGCGACATAGATATGCCCCATCATTTTCGGGTCGCGATAAAGCCGCGATGCGTCGCCGCCCTCGAAGCCTGTGGCCAGGGAGATCGCGTAGCACGCCTCGAGGTCGGCCGGCTCGAAGGGGCGAATGGTCGCCACGGCCGACCCGCACTCAAGCCCTCAACCTGAAGCGCTGGATCTTGCCGGTCGCGGTCTTGGGCAATTCCGTCGTGTACTCGATCCAGCGCGGATATTTGTAGGGGGCGAGCGTCTTCTTGCAGAGTGCTGCGAGTTCCTCGCTCAGCGCCGCGTTGCCGCCGCCGGCCTGCTTCAGCACCACCACCGCCTTGGGCTTGATCAACTGGTCCGAGTCGGGCTGGCCGATGACGGCGGCCTCGAGCACGGCGGGGTGGGTGATCAGGCAACTCTCGATCTCGACCGGCGAGCACCAGATGCCGCCCACCTTCATCATGTCGTCGCTGCGGCCCTCGTAGATCAGGTAGCCGTCCTCGTCCTCGCGATAGGTGTCGCCGGTGTTGAGCCAGCCGTCGACCATGGTCTCGGCGGTCTTGTCGGGCTTGTTCCAGTAATACCCGGCGGCGGACTGGGCCTTGATCCAAAGCGCGCCGCTCTCGCCCTTCTTCACGGGCTGGCGCCTGTCGTCGACCACCTTCACTTCGTAGCCGGGCACCGGCTTGCCCGACGTGCCGGGCTTGTAGTCGTCCAGCCGGTTGCCGATGAAGATGTGCAGGCATTCGGTCGAGCCGATGCCGTCGAGGATCACCGTGCCGGTCTTCTCCTTCCAGCGGCGGAAGATGTCGGCAGGCAATGGCTCGCCGGCCGAGACGCAGGCGCGGATGCTGTCGAGCCTGCGCGGGCGGGCGTCGAGCGCCATCAGCAGCGCGGCATAGAGCGTCGGCACGCCGAAATAGAGCGTCGGCCTGAATTTCTCGATGTTGTCGAAGGTCGTGTCGGGCGTCGGCCGGCGGTCGTCGAGGATGGCCGTGCTGCCGGTCCACAGCGGAAAGGTCATGGCGTTGCCGAGGCCATAGGCGAAGAAGAGCTTGGCCGAGGAGAAGGCGATGTCGCTTTCCGTCACGCCCAGCACGCGCACGCCGTAGAGTTCGCTGGTGACGATCATGTCGCGATGCGCATGGACCGCGCCCTTTGGCCGGCCGGTCGACCCCGAGGAGTAGAGCCAGAAGCAGTCGTCAGTGGGCGCTGCCAGGTGTGGCGCGAGCTCGGAGGAGGCCTTCTCCATGGCGTCGAGGAAGGCATCGACGGTCATGGCCTTCACCGGCGCCTGTTTCAGCGCGGGCTCGATCTCGCCCGCATACTCGCTCGAATAGACGACGAGACCGCAGCCCGAATCCTCGAACATGTAGGCGTAGTCGGCGGCGCGCAGCAGCGTGTTGGGCGGCACCGCTACGATGCCGGCCTTGATCGCTCCCCAGAACAGATAGAAGAAGGCCGGGCAGTCCTTCACCACCATCAGCAGCCGGTCGCCGGGCTCGAGCCCCAGCGCCAGCAACGCGTTGCCGGCGCGGTTCACCCGCTCGGCCAGTTCGCCGTAGGTGACGGTCTCGCCGTGTACCGTGCGGATCGCGACCTTCGCGCTGCGGCCTTCGCCCTCGTGCCGGTCGATGAACGGCACTGCGACATTGAATCGGTCTGGCAACCGGACTTTCAGATCCGGGCCGAAGTCGATGCCCTGCATGTTCCTCCCGTACGACCCTGTCTTGGTTCGCAGCGTCTTATTCTACAGCTTGGCGCCCGAGGCTTTCACCGGCGCCTGGAATGTCTGGATCTGGTTGGCCACGAAAGCGGTGAACTCGGCCGGCGTCATGGACTTGGTGACGAAGCCCAGCTCGCCCAGCCGTTCGACGATCCTGGGGTCGGCCAGCACCTCGCTCATCGCCTTGTGCAGGCGGGCCTGTGCGGCGGCGGGGAAGCCGGCCGGCGCGGAGATGCCGACGAAATTCTCGGCGACCAGCTTCGGGTAGCCAAGCTCGGTGACCAACGGCACGTCGGGCGCGCTCGGTGCCTTCTGGGTCGAGGTCAGCGCGATCATGCGCAGCTTGCCGTCCTTGGCGAGCGGCAGCACCTCGGTCAGCGTCACCACCGCGAAGTCGAGCTGGCCCGCCATCATGTCCTGGAACATCGGCGCGGCGCCGCGATAGCCGATGTGCTCCATGCTGAGCCCCAACTCGGCCTTGAACATCTCGCCGATGATATGGCCGATCGAGCCCTGGCCGCCCGAGCCGAAGGGCACGACCTTGCCCTGGCTTTTGATCCACTGGATCAGCTCGGGCATGGTCTTGGCCGGCACCGCCGGTCGCACGACGAAGGCGTTGGCGACCGAACCGACATAGACCACGTGCACGAAATCCTTGAGGGGATCGTAGGGCGGCTTGTCGAACAGGTAGGGCGCGATCGAGATCGGTGCGGAGTTGGACAGCATCAGGGTGTGGAAGTCGTCCTTGGCCGCCAGCACGGCATTGGCGCCGATCGTGGTGCCGCCGCCTGGCTTGTTATCGACAATCACGGTCTGGCCAAGCTTGTCCTGCAAGGGGCCGGAGATCACCCGCGCCGCCGCGTCGGAGGCGCCGCCGGGCGGGAAGGTGACGACGATCTTGACGGCGCGGGCAGGCCAGTCCTGCGCGGAGGCGCGTCCCGTGCACATCGCTGCCGCGGCAAATCCCAGCGTGGCCCTCCGTGTAATCATGGCTTCCCCCCATCCTGCCTGCCGCGACTCAAGCAAGGGTCATGCCTCCTGTCACGCGTCGGCATGTCACGCTCCGCCACGGAAGGCGGGCCGCCGCTCGCCATCAATTGAACCGGACGTACTCGAAGTTGGCCGGCTGCCTGTTGATGCCGTGCTGCGGCGGGGCGATCCAGTTGGCGTACCTGCCGGGCTCGACGACGGCCGGGCCCATCAGCGAGGTCACGTAGGCGCGGTCCTCCGGCGTGGGCAGCCACTTGCTTTCGTTGGCCTTCCACTCCGCCTCGCTCATCACGCTGCCGTCGGGCGAGACGCAGAGCTCGGCGAAGGCGCCGATGCGGCGGTTGAAGGCGCGGTGCGGCAGCTTGAGCTCGAAGTCGATGCCCGCGTCGGCGATCACCTTGTTCCACTTCAGCAGGCCCTTGGCGCAATCCTCGACATAGTCGTTGCGCAGCCGCTCGTTGAGCGCCGCCAGGGCCGGCACCGTCTTGCGCACGATGCGGCCGTCCTCGACGGTGTCGAGGTCGAAGCCGGTACCCGTCAGCACGTGATCGTCTTCGATGCGGGTCTCGAGGTAACGGCCCTTGACGCCCATCGTGTAGTAATTGGCGGCATTGGTCGACGCCTCCTGGCCGAACAGGTCGAGCGACACCGAGAAGTGGAAATTGAGGTACTTCTGGATGGTCGCGAGGTCGATCGCGCCCAGCGCCCGCACGTCGTCGGTCTTGTGCTCCTTCATGAGGTCGCAGGTGCGCTGCACGATGCGCTGCACGCCGGACTCGCCCACAAACATGTGATGCGCTTCCTCGATCAGCATGAAGCGGCAGGAGCGCGCCAGCGGATCGAAGCCGGATTCGGCGAGCGAGGCGAGCTGGTACTTGCCGTCGCGGTCGGTGAAGTAGGTGAACATGAAGAAGGACAGCCAGTCCGGCGTCTTCTCGTTGAAGGCGCC
Source organism: uncultured Reyranella sp. (assembly GCA_964533955.1). Classification (GTDB taxonomy): domain Bacteria; phylum Pseudomonadota; class Alphaproteobacteria; order Reyranellales; family Reyranellaceae; genus Reyranella. Next base: position 3,799 of record CAZHQA010000215.1, read on the forward strand.
CAGGATGCGCGGCTTGTCGGGATCGCCGGAATGGCGCTCCAGCAGCATCTCGGCCTCCTCGCGGCCGTCGCGCCCGAAATAGGCGTGCAGCAGATAGACCATGGCCCACAGGTGCCGGCCTTCCTCGCAATTGACCTGGAAGACGTTGCGCAGGTCGTAGAGCGAGGGCGCGGTCTTGCCGAGCAGCCGCTGCTGCTCGACCGAGGCCGGCTCGGTGTCGCCTTGCGTCACGATCAGGCGGCGCAAGGTCGAGCGCAGCTCGCCCGGTACTTCCTGCCAGGCCGCCTTGCCCTTGTTGTCGCCGTAGGCGATCACGCGGTTGGGATCGCGGCCGGCGAGAAAGATGCCCCAGCGATACTCCGGCATCTTCACGTAGCCGAAATTGGCCCAGCCATTGGCTTCGGCCGAGATGGCGGTGCGCAGGTAGACGTCGAAGTTGGCCGAGCCGTCGGGCCCCATGTCCTTCCACCAGTCGAGAAAGCGCGGCTGCCAGTTCTCGAGCGCGCGCTGCAGACGGCGGTCGCTCGACAGGTCGACGTTGTTGGGAATGCGCTGGCTGTAGTCGATCGACATGTTCGTCTCCTCATGCCCGCTTGCGGTCGTACTTGGCTTGCTTGCCGGTGCCGTAGAGTTTCAACGCGCCCTCCGTGCCGGTGGCGTTGGGGCGCTGGAAGATCCAGTTCTGCCAGGCCGAGAGGCGGGCGAAGATCTTGGTCTCCATCGTCTCGGGGCCGGCGAAGCGCAGGTTGGCCTCCATGCCGATCAGTCCGTCGGGCGAGAAGCCTGCACGTTCCTCGAGGACGAGGCGAACCTCGTCCTCCCAGTCGATGTCGTCGGGCGTGAAGGTGACGAGGCCGAGCGCCTCGGCTGTCTCGGCGTCGATCGACCCGCCGATCTCGCTCTTCAACGCGTCGACATGGCCGGGATCGGACAGGAATCGCGTGGCGAGGCGGGTGAGGCCGTTGCCCATCGGATAGGGGCCGAAATTCATGCCGGTGAGCCTGATGGCCGCCGCGGGTAGATTCGAGCCGTCGAAGGCGCCGTCCAGCATGTAGGAGCGGTCGGCCGCCAGCACGAGCTCGACCAGCGTGCCGGCGAAACACGAGCCGGGCTCGACCAGCGCGATCAGGCTGCGCGAGGAGACGTCGAGCCGCTTCAGGGTACGCTTCCAGTAGAGCACGATCTCGCGCGCCAGCCAGTCCGACGACGCCGCGCCGAGCAGCGCGTCGTAGGCTTCGACCAGTGCGGCATCGCCCTGGCTCTGCAGCACCCAGGTGCCGATCTCGGTTTCGTTGAGGCGCAGATGCATCATCGCGTCGTCGAGCGATCGGGCCAGCGCCAGCGGCCAGAAGGCGGCACCCTGGGCGTGGATTGCAGCTGCATCCGCTGGCGGGGCAGCGGACGGGCCGTTCACGCGGAAGGTCGCGGCGCGGCGCTCGCGGTCGATCTCGATGGTGAGGTGCGGGTAGCGGATCGTGTCGCCGTCGACCGTCCGCTCGACCGGTGGCAAGGCAATTCCCCTGGCGTCCTTCGGACGTGTCGACTGCGCGGCTATCTCCCGGGCGATCTTCGTCGTCTCTTCGGCGAGCCTGCTCGGCGGGATCAGCTTGTCGACCAGCCGCCATTGCTGGGCGCGCTTGCCGCGCACGCCCTCGGCCGTGGTGCAGAAGAAGTCGGCGTGGTCGCGCCGCACCAGGCGCTTGTCGACCAGCCGGGTCAGGCCGCCGGTGCCGGGCAGCACGGCCAGCAGCGGCAGCTCGGGCAGCGACACCGCGCTCGAGCCGTCGTCGGCCAGCAGGATCTGGTCGCAGGCCAGCGCCAGCTCGTAGCCGCCGCCCGCGGCGATGCCGTTGATCGAGCAGATGTAGCGCTGGCCGGAGTGCTCGCTGGCGTCCTCGATGGCGAGCCGCGTCTCGTTGGTGAACTTGCAGAAGTTGACCTTGTGGTCGTGGGTCGAGAGACCGAGCATGTTGATGTTGGCGCCCGAGCAGAACACGCGGTCGCGCTGGCTGCGGATCACCACGGCGCCGATCTCGGGATGCTCGAAGCGCAGGCGCTGGACGGCATCGGCGAGCTCGATGTCGACGCCGAGATCGTAGGAATTGAGCTTGAGCTTGTAGCCGGGCCGCAGGCCCGCATCCTCGTTGACGTCCATGGTGAGGAAAGCGACCGGCCCCTCGAAGGCGAGCTTCCAGTGGCGATAGCGGTCGGGCGACGTCCTGAAGTCGATGGTGCCGACAACATCGGCTGGCGCGGCTTCGGCCATGGCGTTTCCTATTTAAGTAATTCGGTACTGAAATACCTATTTACTTTCCCCAACGCAAGAGCATCTTATTCTCATGGTCACGGCCGTTGTCCGCCCCGCTCAAGCCTCTGATCTGGCGGCGATTTCCGCCATGGACGAGCGCGAGACCGGCACGGCCAAGCCCGATTACTGGAGCGACATGCTGGCGCCGGATCGGCATTTTCTCGTGGCCGAGACAGACACCGGCGGGTTGGCCGGCTTCATCGCCGGCGAGATCAGAGCCTGGGAATTTGGCCAGCCTGCGGCGGGCTGGGTATTTGCCATCCAGATCGATCCGGCGCAGCGCCTGCACGGCGTCGGCACGCTGCTGTTCGAGGCGCTCGTCACGCGCTTCCGCGAGAAGGGCGTGACGCGCGTGCGCACGCTGGTTGATCGCAAGGACCACCTGATCCTGTCCTTCTTTCGCGCCCAGGGCATGGTGGCCGGGCCATCGCTGCAGCTCGACAGGGACGTGTCGTGAGCTTTCCTCTGCCTCCGCTCAGGGCATGGGTCCGCGGTCCCGCCTGACGTGAAACTGCAGACCGCTACCCGACTGGGACTCTACGCGGTTCTCGAACTGGCGCGCGATCCCGAGCGAACACTGTCGGCAGCCGATCTTGCCGAGCAATTCGGCGTGTCGATCCATCACCTCGCCAAGGTGCTGCGTACCTTGGGCGCGGCCGGCCTGGTGCGAGGAGGAAGAGGGGCGTCGGGCGGCTATCGCTTTACCGGCAATCGTCGCCGTACGACCTTGATGGACATCGTCGCCCTTTTCGAGCCCGCGCCCGGCCAACGGGCCGAGGAGCCTGGCGAGGAGACCGATATCGGACGTTCGCTGCAGCGTGTGCTGCTGGAGATCGACGAAATCGCAGAGGCGACCCTGCGGTCGATCAGCCTGGAAACGCTGTTGGCTCCGAAGGTTCGGTCCGCATGAGCCTGCCTCGTCCCATCCAAGCCGTCGTTTTCGATATGGACGGCTTGCTCTTCGACGCCGAAATACTATACGGCAAGGCGATCCTCTCGGCCGCCGACGAGCTTGGCTGCGAAATGAGCCTCGATCTCTTTCACCGGTTCGTCGGCACGCCGTGGCAGGAGAATCGGCAGGTCATGCTCGCCTATTACGGAGAATCGTACCCGGCCGACGAGCTGCGGCCGGTCTGGATGGAGCACTTTCAGGCGCTCGCGGCGAGCAATCTGGAGCTGAAGCCGGGCGTCAACGAACTCCTGGACTTGCTGGATGCGCTCGCGTTGCCGCGGGCGATCGCCACTTCGTCATCGCACGCTACGGCAAAGCACCACCTTGCGGCACATGATCTCGCCCATCGATTTCACGAAATCGTGGCAGCTGGCGACTACGCCCGGAGCAAACCGGCGCCCGATCCCTTCCTCGAGGCGGCGCAGCGAATGGGTGTCGATCCACGCAACTGCCTGGCTCTCGAGGATTCACTTAACGGCATCCGCTCGGCCTCGGCGGCCGGCATGATGGCGGTGATGGTTCCCGATCTCTTGCAGCCAACCGAAGAAATTCGGAGTCTTTGTGCGCTTGTGGTCGGCAGTCTGCACGACATCCCGGCCCTTCTTTCGCCTCGTCGTGGCGAATAGACGCCGCTCTCACCGTATCGCTGCAGCGCGTCCTGCACGAGTTCGCCGAGGCAACGATGTGGTCGATCAGCCTCGCCATTTTACTAGCCCATCCGTAAACGCAAGGGAGCCAGCAGTCGCTAGCGTGGCCGCTCACGCAGCTCGCTGTTACCGTTCTTCAAAATAATCGGAGGAAACGAAGGATGCCGACGCTTACGGCCGATCAGCAGCTGGAGGCCACCACCATGCGCCGCGTGTCGTGGCGCCTCATGCCGTTCCTGCTGCTTGCCTACCTGATCTGCTACATCGACCGCGTGAACGTGGGCTTTGCCGCGTTGCAGATGAACAAGGCAGTCGGCATCGACCCCAAGACCTACGGCCTGGGGGCCGGCATTTTCTTCGTCGGCTATTTCATCCTCGAGGTGCCGAGCAACCTGGCGCTGCAGCGTTTCGGCGCGCGGACCTGGATCGCGCGCATCATGATCAGCTGGGGGTTCGTCTCGATGGCGTTCGCGCTGGTCGGCGGGCCGACATCCTTCCTGGTCCTGCGCTTCCTGCTGGGCGCGGCCGAGGCGGGCTTCTTCCCCGGCGTGATCCTCTACATCACCTATTGGTACCCGGCGCACTACCGCGCCATCATCGTCGGCATCTTCATGGTGGCGATCCCGGTCGCCGGCCTGATCGGCTCGCCGATTTCGGGCGCCATCCTGTACATGGACGGCACGCTCGGGCTGGGCGGCTGGCAGTGGATCTTCATTCTCGAAGCTCTTCCGGCCGTGTTGCTCGGCCTGGCGGCCTACATCTGGCTGACCGACCGTCCGGAACACGCGAAGTGGCTGACGGCCGAGCAGCGCCAGTGGCTGGCGCGGAAGCTCGACGATGAGCGCAATCGCAAGCCGAGGGTCGAGCACACGTCGGTCTGGCGCGTGATGGGCAACAAGTACGTGCTGATCATGGCGCTGGTCTATGCCGGCGCCTCCGGGGCGTCGACCTCGCTGGCATTGTGGATGCCGCAGCTGGTCAAGTCGTTCGGCCTGACCAACTGGGAGACCGGTCTGGTCAACGCCGTGCCATTCGGCATCGCCGCGGTGTGGATGATCCTGTGGGGCCGCAATTCCGACCGTACCGGCGAGCGCGTCTGGCACAACGCGCTGCCGCTCGGGTGGATGGCGCTCGCCATGGTCGCGACGTTCTTCGCGATCGGCAATCTGTGGGCGATGGTTCCGCTGCTGACGCTGATCGCGGCCGGTACCTACGCCAGCAAGGGGCCGTTCTGGGCGCTCTCGTCGGAATGGCTCGGGGCGGGCGCGGCGGCGGCGGGCCTGGCCCAGATCAACGCGCTCGGCAACCTGTCGTCGTTCGGCTTCAACTACCTGATCGGCTGGATCCAGGCGGAAACCCACAGCTTCCCGCTGGCCTTGATGCCGATCGCCGTCGTTGCGGCCATCGGCACCATCTCGGTGCTGGTGATCGGCCGCCATCAGCCAAGAACGGCAGCAGTGGCGTCGTAGCGCTGCCGTCTTGCGCCCAAGCAGACGGGGGGCGATGCTGACGTCGAGGCAGTGATGTCCCGATTCCTCGGCTTGGCCCTTCTGCTCGCGCCTCCTGCCGCCGCGCAGGTTTCGGCGCTGGAAGCGAGGACCTGCGAACCCACAGGAGTCACGATCGAGCGGCCCGACGAAGCCCGGGACCGGCGCGAGGAGGCCGAGCGATTCCGCGGCAATGCGCAGAACGTGTCTCGTCGGGGTGACCATCTGATTCTGAAGCTCGAGGCTGGCGCGACGGTCGAGCTGGTCGA